>CAZBYX010000006.1:27895-32088 GCA_964496055.1 uncultured Saprospiraceae bacterium | reverse complement strand
GGCTTCCGTTTGCGGGGGGGAGGGGTCTTTCGGGCTGGGGGTCTGGTTTTTGGTGTTCCAGGCGGTGCCGGCCAGAAAACCTGCGGCCAGCAGCAGGGCCCAGGTCAGGCCGCGAAAAAAGCCTTTTGCATCAGCCATTTTGAAAGGGTTATGGAGGTTGACAATGAAGGAATCGAGCACGCTACTCCAACCACATCCAGCGAAAGCCCGCCAGCTCCTCGTGGAGGGTTTTCGGGCTTTGCGTGGCGCCCAGCAGGAAGCCCCCGCCACCGGCGCCACACAACTTCAGGGCGAAGCGCCCGCTCTGCAGGCCGGCCTGCCACAGCGGCCGGCAGGATTCCGGTATCCATTCTTCGAAGTGCCGCGCCTGAAAGGCCGACAGCTCGCGCCAGTGGGCCCACAGGCTGCGGGCATCCCCTCTGACAAAGCTACGAATCGCCATTTGGTTTAACGGCACCAGCAATTCCCGGCATCGGGCGGCGAAGCGCTCATCGGCGAGCCGTTCCCGGAAACGAGCCACCCAGAATTGCGTGCTTCGCCCCCGGCCCGTATCGAGGAGGAAGAGTTGCAGCGGCGTGTCCACGGGGAAGGGAGCGGGTTCGACGGGTCGTGGAGGGAGGTCTTTGCCTTTCAGCAGGGGTTTCTGCAAGTAGCTCACCAGCGGGTCGAAACCCGAAGAGCTGCCGTGGAAGAACGCCTCCATGCGCGCGAAGATGCCTTGCAGCTCGGCGGGCTCCTGGACGCCCGCATTGCCATAGCGTGCATAGACGGCGGCACACAGCACCCCGCTGCTGCCCAGGCCATAGCCCACGGGTACGTTGGAACGAAGGTGCCAGCCCTGGGCCAGCTCCCGCTCGAAGGATTCCAGGTTCAGATGCGCCGGAAGCCCGCTCGCGGCCGGCATTTGCCGCAAATGCTCCAGCCAACGACCCAACACCGCGCGTTCGCGCTCCCCCCAACCGCCTTCCCCTTCCCCGCGCTTCCATTCCCCGTAGAAGCGGGCAAAGGGAAGCGCCAGGGCCGAAGCACCCAACAAGACGGCATACTCGCCGAACAACAATACCTTGGCGGGGAAAATGCGGCTCATGAGGGGGAACCGTTTTCGAGCAGCAAGTCGCTGTAGGAGCCTTCCACCAGCGTTTCCCGCGCAATGCCCAGCGCTTCCATGAAGGCGAGGCATTGGCGGCGCAGCGCTGCTTCGTCCTTTTCCCCATCCCAGGCGATGGCCTCGATTTCCACGAAGGTGCCCAGGCCGTCCACTTCGTCCAGGTGGAATTTGACGTTGTCGATGAAGTAGATTTCCCGGCGCTTCCGGACGACCTGCCAGACTCCGAGGGCCTTGCCGAGCAGGGCTTTCAGAGGGCTGCCGGGTTCGGCAGGCAGCAGGGTCACTTCGGAAGGCTTGGCCTCCGCCCGGTCGGGTCGCAGGTAGTGGATGAGGTGGTTTTCGATGCGGCCCTCGCGCAGCTTCAGCCGGCCGTGGGGCACGTGGAAGTAGGTGTCTTCCTGCAGGTCGGTGCCCACGAATCGGGCCTTCAGGGCGGCCAGGCGGGCGCGCAGGGGCTCCAGCTCGGGGCAGCGGGCTTTGATCTCGACGTTCAGCGGCATGGGGCCAAAATACGGCTTGCCGGCATGCTTCGGGGGGAAAAGAAAAAGTCGCACCGGGATGGTGCGACCTCAGCTAATTAACAAATTATAATCTCATGAAAATAAACGATGTACAAAGGTAATCGAAAAAAATATCCGATTGTTGTTTCAACCCTGAAAAAAGTTGGAATTTCCCTTCCAAAGCGGCTTTTTAACGAAACTTTATCACCATGAGCCCGGCGAAGACCGAACGAATCTGGCGCATCCGGGGGCGGGAGCAGCGGCCCTGTGACGACGAGTTGGCGGTGGAGGAGCCGCTGGAAATCCGCCTGGCGGGCGGCCCCCTGCACGCGCGCTGGCAACGGCGGCTGACGATCACGCTGCGCACGCCGGGGGCGGACGAGGAGCTGGCCCTGGGCTTCCTGCTGGCCGAAGGTGTCATCGCTCACCAGGAGGAAGTGCTGGCCCTCGAGCCCCTGCACGACCCCCGAACGGGCACCTACGCCAATGTGTTGCGGGCGACGCTCGCCCCCGATGTGGAAGTGGATTGGCAGCGCTTCGAGCGGCAGTTCGTCTCCACGGCGGCCTGTGGGCTTTGCGGCCGCGCCGTTTTGGATACCGAGTGGGTGCGGGGGGGGCGTGTGCAACCTGGCGGGTCCTTTTCCCTGGACGAGGGGGTGTTGCGCGGCCTGCCGGCTGCCATGCGGGCTGCGCAGTCGGTCTTCTCCCGAACGGGGGGGCTGCATGCTGCGGCGCTGTTCACTTCGGAAGGTGAGCTGGACCTGCTTCGGGAAGACATCGGGCGCCACAACGCGGTGGACAAGGTAATCGGGGCAGCCTTTCGACGCGACGCCTCCCACCTTTCCCGGCGGGGCTTGCTGGTCAGCGGGCGGGCGGGCTTCGAGCTGGTGCAAAAGGCGGTGGTCGCCGGCATCCCGCTGATGGCGGCCATCGGGGCGCCCTCCAGCCTGGGCGTGGAAGTGGCCCGCGCCTGCGGGCTCACCCTGGTGGGTTTTCTGAATGCAGGCGGCTTCAACGTCTATTCCGCCCCCGAGCGCATTCGGTTTTCATAGGTCGGGGTGCTGCAGGTGCCATTGGGTGGCGTCCTGGAAGGCTTTGGCCAGGCGCAGCAACTCGGCTTCGCCGAAGAGCCTCCCCGTGAAGGTGATGCTGGTGGGTTTTCCGTCGCGGAAGCCGTTGGGCAACACCACGGCCGGGTGGCCGGTCAGGTTGGTGATGCGCAGGTTGGGCGATGCCCAGGAAGGGGCGAGGTAGGCGTCCACGGACTGGAAGAGGGAGTCCATTTGAGCGATGAGGCGGCTGCGCAGGCGGTTGGCCTGGATGTACTCCACCGCAGGGATGTAGCGGGCGGCGCGGAAGACGTTCGGCCAGGCGTTGCGGATCTGGCGCACCAGCAGGCTGTCGCGGTTGGAGCGGGTCAGCTCATCGAAGGCGGCGGCTGCCTCGGCACTGAGGATGAAGCCGATGGGCGGGTTGGGGGGCAATTCGATGGGCACCAGCTCGAAGCCCAGCCCCCGCATGGTTGCCAGGGTCAGGCTATCCTGTTTTTGGAAGCGGTAATCGCGCTCGAAGTCGGACACCACGTAGCCGAGGCGGAAGGTGCGGGGGTCGGTGCCTGCATCGTAATTGAAAGCAGCCGGGCGCACGGTGGGGTCTCGGCCGTCGGGTCCGCGAATGGCTTCGAAGACGATGGCGCAATCCTCCGCCGAGCGGCAGATGGGGCCGATCTTGTCCATGCTCCAGCTCAGAGCCATGGCCCCGGCACGACTGACCCGCCCGAAGGTGGGGCGCAGGCCCGTGGTACCGCACACCGTCGAGGGCGACACGATGCTGCCCAGGGTCTCCGTTCCCAGCGCGAAGGGCAGGCAGCCGGCCGCCACCGCCGAAGCCGAACCCGCCGAAGACCCGCTGGAGCCCTCCTCCGGCGCCCAGGGATTGCGCGTCTTGCCCCCAAACCAAACATCCCCCCACGCCAGCGCCCCCAGGGTCAGCTTGGCACACAGCACCGCCCCGGCCTCCTCCAGCTTGCGGATGACGGTGGCATTTTCTTCGAGTACCTGCTCCCGATAGGGCATGGCACCCCAGGTGGTCGGGTAGCCCTTCACGGCAAAGAGGTCTTTGGCTCCATACGGAATGCCATGGAGCAAGCCGCGGTACTTCCCCTCGGCGATTTCCCGATCGGCGCGGCGGGCTTGTTCCAGGGCCAGCTCTTCGGTCAAGGTGACGAGGAAGTGAAGCTGAGGGTCGTATTTTTTCAGGCGTTGGAGGAAAAAGCGCGTCAGCTCCACGGAGCTGATCTGTCGGGTGCGCAACAGCTCGGCCAGTTGCCGGATGGAATACCAGGCAAGGTCTTCGCGCCGCTCGGGGAGCTTCACCACCCCGGGGTCGCTGAAGCGCAGAGGCTTTTGCAGGACTTCCACCTCGAAGCCCTGCGGCAGGGGGTCAAAGAGGAGGGCGGGAAGCAGGTCGTTGGGGAAAGGATGTTGGCGCAGCTCGAGGTAGGTGCGGCGCTGGTTTTCCAGATTGGGCAGCAGGCTGTCGAGTTCGGCATCGGTGAAATCGAGCCCCACGACGTGGGCGGCCCG
>CAZBYX010000006.1:5671-27795 GCA_964496055.1 uncultured Saprospiraceae bacterium | reverse complement strand
GCAGGCTGTCGAGTTCGGCATCGGTGAAATCGAGCCCCACGACGTGGGCGGCCCGGCGGGCGTCTTCGCGGGTGATTTCCTCGCTCAGAAAATGGGTGAAAGCCCCCAAAAGAAAAGCGGCTGTGAGAAGCAGAAAGGTCCGGTGCTTTTTCATGGGCGTACGGTTTCAGCCCAAGATAGCAATCCGGCGGGAGGTGGGGGGAGGAAGTCCGGGGCAAGGCCTCGATACGACAGGATGCGCTCCCCCCGCACCCCAACGGGCACACCTCAATCTTCTTCGCCCTCGCCGTTTTGTTGCTCCGGCAGGATGCCCAGGGTGTGCATGGCGCGTTCGGAGGCGGTTTGTTCGGCGCTCTTCTTGTTGAAGTCGTCGGCGGTGGCGATTTTCTTGCCATTGATGAGCACCGCCACCTTGAAGCGGTCGCGCTTTTCGAACTTGTAGCGCGCCACCAGCTCGTAGCTTACCGTCTGGCCGTTTTTCTGACACCACTCCAGCAGTTGGCTTTTGTAGTTGTCATCGTAGTGCTCCAGCTCGTGCACGTTGACGTAGTTGCGCAAAATCTTGCGGATGACGAAGCGCTTGGTGCGGTCGTACCCCTGCTCGAGGTACACGGCTCCCACGAGCGCCTCCACCGCATTGCCCAGCATGGAACGGCTCAGGCGAGTCTGGTTGTACTCGGCCAAAAGGTACTCCAACTCCATCTTCTCCCCGATCTTGTTCAGGGACTTGCGCTTGACAATCTTCGAGCGCATCTTGGTCAGGAAACCCTCGTTGGCGTTGGGGTACTTTTTGAACAGGTATTCGGCGATGATGGTGCCGAGCACCGCGTCGCCGAGGTATTCCAGGCGCTCGTTGTTCTGGATGGCATATCCTTTCTCCGTCGAGCCGGATTTGTGGGCGATTGCCAGGCGGAACAGGGAGAGGTTTTCGGGGGTAAAGCCCACGATGTTGCGCACCCGGCGGGCCAATTCCCGGTCCGGAGAGAAGAAGCGGTTGTAGATTTTGCGAAAAATTCTCAAGAGCATGGCTCGGTGGATGGTAAACGAGGAGCGCCCCGCAAAGCGCCACGTCGCAGGCTGTAGCCTTCAAACGACGGGTTACGCTGCAGGGGGTTGGAAATAGAGCAGACCCCTGCTCCGGAAGGGAGCCAAGCAGGGCTGCCGTTCTCGTGTACGACCATCAAGCGGAGCACGCTACCCGCGGGCGGGGGCAAGGAGGGGCTTTGGAAGAAGCGCGGAGCTTCCACTGCGGGTTAGGGGCAAGCGGGCCTGGGTGGGAGCCCGGAAAACCCGTAACTCGAAATGGAATCGGAAAGAGGTCTGCTTTCAGCCCTCGAATCTTCGGATGATGACCGAAGCGTTGTGTCCGCCGAACCCGAAGGTGTTGCTCAACACGGCGCGCACCTCCCGTTCCTGGGCTTCGTTGAACGTCAGATTCAGGCGTTCGTCCAGTTCGGGGTCGGTGTTGAAATGGTTGATGGTCGGTGGGACAAATTTATGATTAATTGCCAAAACGCCGGCGATAGCTTCTATGGCACCGGCGGCGCCCAACAGATGCCCCGTCATGGATTTGGTGGAGCTGATGTTCAGCCGGTAGGCGGCTTCCCCGAAGACCTGCTGGATGGCTTTCACCTCGGCCACGTCGCCCAGGGGGGTGGAGGTTCCGTGCACGTTGATGTAGTCCACCTCCTCGGGGTTGAGGCGGGCTTCCTTCAAGGAAAGTTCCATGACCTTGGAAGCGCCGAGCCCTTCGGGGTGGGGGGCGGTGATGTGATAGGCGTCGGCTGTGGCGCCTACCCCCACCACCTCGGCCAGGATGGGGGCGCCGCGTCTTTTGGCGTGTTCCAGTTCTTCCAGCACCATACAGCCCCCGCCTTCACCCAGGACGAAGCCGTCCCGGTCGCGATCGAAGGGGCGGGAGGCGGTTTTGGGGTCCTCGTTGCGGGTGGACAGGGCCTTCATGGCACTGAACCCTCCCACGCCCACCTTGGTGATGGCGGCTTCGGCCCCGCCGGTGATGATGACGTCGTTGCGCCCCAGCCGAATGTAGTCGTAGGCGTTCATGATGGCATGGGTGGAAGAGGCGCAGGCCGAGACGGTGGCGTAATTGATGCCCCGGAACCCGTATTCGATGGAGATGAGCCCCGCCGCGATGTCGCAAATCATTTTGGGGATCATGAAGGGGTTGTAGCGGGGAATGCCGTTGCCGGTGGCAAATTCTTCGATTTCCTTTTCCAGGCTGCGCAGCCCGCCGATGCCGGAAGCGAAGATGACGCCCACCCGGTCGGGGTCGAAGGCGCTCTGGCTCAGCCCCGAGGCCTCGATGGCTTCCTTGGCACACATCATGGAGTAGATGCCGTAGTCGTCGAGGCGGCGCAGTTCCCGGCGGTCCAACACGGTTTCGGGTTGCAGGTTCTTGACTTCGCAGGCGAAGCGGGTTTTGAAGTTGGAGGGGTCGAATTTGGTGATGAAATCCGCTCCGCTGCGGCCCTGTTGCAGCCCTTCGAGGTATTGCTGGATATTGTTTCCGATGGGCGTGACAGCGCCCATCCCGGTAATGACAACCCTTCTCATAGAATCGCGTTGGAGGTTGGAGGTATGAAGGCGAGGCTGGAAGCAAAAAAGAAGGGCTTCAGGGCGGCGCGGGCACGAATGGGATGGAAGGATGGGCGCCGGCCCTGAAGCCGGAAATGTATCAGGCGGTGGCGTTGGTTTGTTTTTCCAGGTATTCGATGGCCTGACCCACAGTCTGAATGTTCTCGGCTTGTTCGTCCGGGATGGAGATGTTGAACTCCTTCTCGAACTCCATAATCAATTCGACAGTGTCGAGGGAGTCGGCGCCCAGATCGTTGGTGAAGCTCGCATCCGGGGTCACTTCTTTCTCATCGACTCCCAACTTGTCGACAATGATTTTGGTTACGCGTTCTGCAATGCTAGCCATAATGGTCAATCTTTTGTTGTGGAAAAATTTTCGCAAAGAAAGAGATATGCGCTATGATAACCAAAGGTTTTGACCTTTTTTTGGACCGGCCCGACCCCCCGTCGGCCCTGGATTTTCGCGGGCTACGACCCGGGATTTTCCCCGCTTGGGAGAGGATGTTTTCCGCCCCGCCCTTGGCGCCTACGACCCTTTTTCGAAGCGCCCCTCCGGGCGACAAAACCATGGTTGAGAAGCCCCCTCTTGCCTGCCCGGGGCAATCCTGCTACCTTCGCCCCCGATTCCTGTAAAAAGTACACTTACCCCGGCCAAATCTTTCCAAATCCTCGGGCGGTTATTCTTCAAAGCTCGCTCCCCGAACGCTTCCATGCCCGAAAATCCGCATTGCGCCATGCAAATCACCGATACGCAAAACACCAAGATCGTGGCCACCGTGGGGCCCGCCTGTAACTCCTACGAAATGTTGCTCCAGCTGGTGGAAGCCGGGGTGGATGTGTTCCGCCTCAACTTTTCGCACGGCACCCACGAAGAGCACCAGCGGGTCATTAACCACATCGTGTACATCAACGACAAGTACGGCACCCACGTGGGCATTCTCGCCGACTTGCAGGGGCCCAAACTCCGCATCGGCGAAATCGAGAACGGGGGCTTTCCCCTGGAAGAAGGGGAGGAAATCGTCTTCCTCAATGAGGAGCGCATCGGCACCCGGGAAGGGGGGGTGTACATGAGCTACGAGCAGTTCGCCCGGGATGTGAAGCCCGGCGAGCGGGTCTTGGTGGACGACGGCAAGCTCGTCTTCGAAGTCGTGGAAACCAACGGCCAGGACCGCGTGGTGCTGAGAACCCTCTTCGGCGGAGA
The DNA here is from genome assembly GCA_964496055.1 of uncultured Saprospiraceae bacterium. Classification (GTDB taxonomy): domain Bacteria; phylum Bacteroidota; class Bacteroidia; order Chitinophagales; family Saprospiraceae; genus CAZBYX01. The sequence goes on along the minus strand of CAZBYX010000006.1, from coordinate 23,999 downwards.
ACTCAAATCGAACAAGGGCGTCAACCTGCCCCACACCAAAATCTCCCTCCCCTCCCTGACGGAAAAAGACCTCCGCGACCTGGACTTCATCCTCACCCAGCCCGTCAACTGGATCGCCCTGTCCTTCGTGCGCTCCCCCAAAGACGTCAAAGACCTGCGCCGCCGCGTCGAAGCCCGGGGCCACGAAGCCAAGGTCATCGCCAAAATCGAAAAGCCCGCCGCCGTCGAAAACATCGACAAGATCATCAAACAGGCCAACGGCATCATGATTGCCCGCGGCGACCTGGGCATCGAAATGCCCATCGAGCGCCTGCCCGTCATCCAGAAGAACATCATCCGCAAGTGCATCCAGCGGGCCCGCCCCGTGATCGTGGCCACCCAGATGATGGAGAGCATGATCTCTAACCCTTCCCCCACGCGCGCCGAAGTGACGGACGTGGCCAACGCCGTGCTCGATGGCGCCGATGCCGTCATGCTCTCCGGCGAAACCGCCGTGGGCCGGCACCCCGTCAAGGTGGTCCGGGAGATGAACAAAATCATCGCCGAAGCGGAGAAATTCTACCAAATCTCAGACAAGCGCCCCGTCCCCTCGCCCAAATCCTCCACCTTCCATTCCGACGTCATCTGTTTCAAGGCGGCCGAAATCGCGGGGGAAATCCGTGCCAAAGCCATCATCGGGGTCACCGTTTCGGGGTACACGGCATTCAAGATTTCCAGCTACCGCCCCGAGGCCAAGGTGTACATTTTCAGCCACCGGCCCCTCATTCTCGCCACCCTGAACCTCTGCTGGGGCACCCGCTGCTTCTACTACGACAAGTTCACCTCCACGGACGAAACCATCGAGGACGTCATCGACATTTTGAAGAAAGCCGGCCGGCTCCAACCCGGAGACATGGTGGTCAACACCGGCAGCATGCCCCTGCACAAACGCCTGCGAACCAACATGCTGAAGATTACCGGGGTGGAATGAGCCCGGCGAAGAAACCCGCCCCGAGTCCTCATTCGGAGGGGGGTGGGGTCGGGGTCGAGGGGTTGCCGTCGGCTTTGCGCAGGAAGAGCAAGTCCTGGAATTCCTTGCAGTCCTTTCGAGGCAAACCCCGCCAGGAGCCGTAGAAGAGCCGTTCGATGCGGAGGTTTCGGCGGGCGCACTGCCCGGCGAGCCATTCGTGGGCATAGGCTACGTTGGCGCTGCGCACCTGCCGGTCCATCAGGCGGTAGTGGCCGAAGTGGTGCGGGAAATCGAAGTCTTGGGGTGGGTTGCAGGGCGGGGCGTCTCGGCCGCCGAACAGGAAGAAGGTGGCATAGCAAACCCCGCCGGGCCTCAAGACGCGGGCGATTTCGCTCAGGTAGTGCTCCACCTCATCGGGCAGCAGGTGGGTGAACACGGAATTGACCACCACGAAATCGAAATCGGCATCGGGATAGGGGAAGTGGAAGGAAGTGGCGTCCTGCCCGCCGGAGCGGTAGAGGTCGTTGTCCAGGGGTACGTAGTGGAAGCGGAAATTGGGGCGGCGACTCGTGATGTGTTTTTGGCACCAACGCACCCCCGTTTTCACCACGTCGAACCCTTCGTAACGCCCCTGCTCATCGAGGAAAGTGGTGAGCGGCAGGGCGACCCGCCCGATGCCGCTGCCCACGTCGAGCACGGCATGATGGGATTGCAGCCCCCCGTAGGTGCGGAAATAGTGCAACAGCAATTCGCCGGTTTGGCGGAAGTCGCCACCACCGGTGTAGATGAGCCCCCGGGGCGGGACGAGGGGGTCGCGGCGGTGCAGCAATCGGTCCAGCAGGTCGGCGGGCAGGTAATACAGGCGGCGGGCCCAGAAGCGCCAGGCGGGCGGCAAGCGGTAGTACAGCCTGCGGGTGATGCCGTTCATAGGGTCGTCGGGTAGGTTCCAGGGTTTACCAGGCGAGATTGTCCTTGGGTTTGTCGGGTTTTTCTTCGGGTTTTTTCTGCTTTTCGAGCAACTGCCCTTTCCCGTCGAAGGTGCGCAACACGGGCCGGGAGGCGGCCAGACGATGCAGTTCTTTGTACAGCGCCACCACCTTGAGGGGCGGGGAATAGTCGGCGTTGCCCCAAACGAGGTTGTGGTCCGTCAGGGGGGTGAGTTTGCGCAGGAAAAAGTAGTGACGCCCGGGGTTCAGCACGCTGAGCTGCTCCAGCCCGTTTTCGGTCCAGGCTTTGAAAAATTCCCGGGCGCGCCCGGGTTCGAGGGGCTGCAATTCCTCGTAGCCCTGCAATCGGCTGGAGGTGTGGAAGAGCTGCCCGTTTTCCAGCAGCAAAAAGGTGTCGTGCACTTCGGCGAAGCCGCCCCCGTCGCCGAAGTACAGGCGCTGCTCCGGCAAACTTTGGGGCGTGTAGCGCGCGCCGGCGCAGCCGCCCAGAACGAGCAGCCACCCGAAAAACCAGACGATGAATGAGCGTGAGCGCATGCCTTCCTTTTTTGATTTCGAGCTCCGGGCTACGCTCAAAAGTAGTCCAAAATCGCGAATGGCCTTGCCCGCCCCTCCCCACCTCTTGCCCACCCCTTTTCCGTTAAAATAATCCTAAACCGCGGGGCCTTAACTTTTCCGCCCTTCCCGTGCGCTTATTTTTGGTCGGTTTCTTGCCTGAACGAAGGAGGAATTCCGTCCCGAGACGACTCCTTTTCCCGCGAAGGTTCATTTCCTAACCCGTAACGTAATTAATCCCTCATGATGAAAAAGAGTTTGCTCCTTTTTGCTTTGTTGAGCTTCGTTGGTCTCCAGCTCCAGGCTCAGAAATGTTCCGGTGCCAAAGCCGCTTCCGACAAGACTGCTTGCACCAAATCGGCTGCCGCTGCCGAAAAAGCCGCTTCCCTCGACGACACCATCGAAAAACGCGTGGATGAAAAAACCGGCCAGGCCACCTTCGTCAAACGCACCGTGGATGCCGAAGGGAAGACCTCCTACGAAGAGGTGAAATTCTGCACCGAAGCCGGTAAGTTCATCTCTACGGACAAGACCAAGTCCTCTTGCAGTGCCGGCAAAGCCACCAAAGTCTCCAACGACGGCAAAGCCAAGGCTTGCTGCGTCAAAGGTGCTAAAACCAAAGCCTGCTGCGCCAAAGCCGTCAAGAATGCCGAAAAGGCTGAGGTGGAAAGCATCCAGGACGTCAAAGTGAAAAAGGTGAGCAACAGCGGCACCAACTGAAAATCATCCATTTGCTGGATTTCATACAGGCTTGCGCCCCCGAGGGCGCAAGCCTTTGTTTTTTGGGCTTTTAGGGAAGGGGGCTTGCCCCGCCTCCCGAATTGGGGTATATTTAGACGTTCATTTCCGGAACACACCCGACCCACATGCCTTCTTCCCTCGCTTGAGCGGGTTTCGACTACTTTCTCCTTCTCATTTGGTTCAACCAAGTTATTGTGGATTCCAGGGCCTGGAAAATGCCCCGCAAAGCCCGCCTTCCAAGTGGTACGGCTGAAGCGCCGATCGTGGATTGGATGAGACCTGGGGCAGCGATTTCGTGCATGTGCGCTGTCGTCTCGGTCACCACCATTCTGCGACTATTCCAGGTCCCCTGAATCGCGCCCTCCGGGAAATTCCTTTCCGGGGAAGAGAAAGACTTGACCAATGGCAAGGTGCAGTGTCGGCATCCGGGTCTTGCTTCTTAGTTTCCTTGTAAGTGGGGGCAGCGCCTTTGCGGCCTTTTCGCAGGGAGAGATTCCCTTTTCTTCGTCGGGTGCTTCCTTTTTTCGACCTATCCAGCCGGCAGGGACCCTCCAGTTCCCTTCGGATGGTGCGGTACTTGGGGAGCCCCCGCCCTTTTTTCAGTGGTTGGAGGAGGGCGGGGATTTGGAACAGCCCTGCCGTTTTCGCCTGGTGGAAGTGTTGCCCGCTCAGGAGCCGGCGGAAGCCTTCGCTGCCAACGCCTCCTGGTACGAGGCGACGGTGTGGGGCTCCATGCTGGTCTATCCGCCCGATGCTCCGGCTCTGGTCGCCGGTCGCCGGTACGCGTGGGGGATTCTTCCCGAGGACGAGGGTTCGGAGCGTCCGTTCGCGATGAGGGGTTCGCCGTCGGTGCACAGTTTTCTTTACCTCCCTGCCGAAGGAGGAGTTCGGCTATTGCCCCCGAAGGAGGAAGGCGGTTGGCCCCTGCTGCGCTGGTCGGTGGAGGGGGGAAGGGGGCGGGCTGAGGCCGTCGAGTTGCGCATCTACGAGTGGTGGCCGGCAAAGGATGGAGGGGAAGCAGCTCCCCGGAATCTGGAAGATTTGCCCCTTCGCGTACATCGCAAGCCCCTTTTCGCCGAAAGTTTCCCCACCGTTCTGGAGCGTAGCACGCTGCAGCCCGGGCGCTGCTACATCTGGCAAATCCGCTTTCCGGGGGTGGAATTGGACTACCCCACCGGCCGCTTTTGTCTGGAGGACGCCCCCGACTCCTCCCTCCCCGGACCGACGGAGCCTGCCCTGCGCGGCCCTCATGCAGCCGAGGGGGGGAGCGGTGTGGGTTTGCGCCCAGCCCCCCTCCCTGCCAAAGGGGGGGTGCACCTGAAAGGCAGCCTCAGCGCCCGTCTGGGCTTCTACGATGTGGACGGCATCCCGCCCCGCTACGAAAACTGGACGGCCTCCCTTTCGGGGTCCTTGGTGCTTCAGACCGGTTCCTGGAACATCCCGCTGCGGCTGTTGCTGGGCAACGAAGGGCGCCGCTTCGGGCAGTCCTTCCAGAAGGTGGGGCTCAGCCCCGCCTGGAAATGGGGGCGCTTCCACCTGGGGCACACCAACCTGCGCTGGTCCCCCTTCACGCTGGGGGGGCGCACTTTTTTGGGTGGTGGGGTGGAGCTCAACCCCGGCAAGTTCCGATTCGGGGCGGTTTACGGGCAGTTTCAAAACGCCCTGGAAGAATTTCAGGACACCCTCATCAACCGCCCGCCGGTCATCGCCTACCAGCGGAGCGGCTATGCTTTTCGGGTGGGTGTGGGCACCGCCACCAACTACGTGGACCTCATTCTCTTCAAAGCCCGAGACGACAGCACCTCGGTGCAGGTGCGCCCCCTGCCGGCTTTCGCCACCCCCCAGGAGAACCTCGTGGTAGGTCTGAGCGCCCGTCAAAAGCTGGGCAAAACCATCCGCCTGCAGCTCGACTTCGCAGTCAGCGCCTTCACCCGGGACCTCCGCTCCGAGGAGGATGAACTGGAAGACAGCTTCTGGAGCGACCTGCTGCGCCCCTTCTTCACCCCCCGTTTCGCCAGCCAATACCACATCGCCGGGGAAGGGGAAATCGCCTATCGCCGCAAAACCTTCGGCCTCAGCGCCCGCTACACCCGCATCGACACCGACTACCGCAGCATGGGCACCTACTTCCTGTTCAACGACGTGGAACGATTCACCCTCAACCCCGACTTCCGCACCGCCGATAACCGCCTGTCTTTCCAGGCCAGCTTCGGCTGGCAACGCAACAACCTCGCGGAGGTGCGCGCCAACGACACCTTCCGACGCATCGCGATGCTGGGGCTGCGCTTCGCCCCCAACCGAAACACCGCTTTCACCGCCAACGTCTCCAACTTCAGCCTGGAGCAAAAGCCCGTCCGCCCCCTCACCCCCGACACCCTCCTGCTCGACCAGGCCACCACCACCCTCTCCGTGGGCTTCCGGAAGAACATCCAGCAGCCCTCCCACACCCAAAACCTCGTGCTCACCCTCAACCTGCGCCGCTTGGCGGACCGCAACGAAAACACCGACCGAGGCTACTTCTCCAGGGGGTTCAACCTCTTCTACACCTTGCGGCTCGAATCCAGCCGCACCTCCTTCCACGCAGGCTTCCTGCTCGACCGATTCGACTTTCTGGGCGAAGAATTTCTGCGCTTGCGCCCCGCCCCCGGCATTCAGCAAGACGCGCTCGAAGGCCGAGCCTCCATCGCCTTCCACTTCCCCCTGACCTGGACTTTCAAAAACGGAGCGCTTGACCACCGCCTTCTGCTCCCCCGACTGACCCTCACCCTGCGCAGCGGCAAGCGTCACCGCCTGAACCTGCACTTCCAGCGCATCGTCAGCAAACCCCAATTGCAAAGCACCGCCCGGGACTTCAGGGAATGGCGCGGCACCCTGACCTGGACGGCGATTTTTTAAACCAGAGCCACGATGAAAACACTGAAAATCGTCTCGCTCGCCCTTCTCTCGGTTTTCGCTGCCCGCAGCGGCGCCCAGCCTCTGCAGGTGGAAATCCACGTCGCCCCCGACGTCTCCCAGTACCTGTCGGACTGGGAGCTCAACCCCAACTTCGTGCAGGTGTTCGTCCTGAACCCCGGCCCCGAGCCCGTGCAGGCCCTGCTCCAGGCCGAACTTTTCAACGGCTCGGGTGCTCTGGTAGCCCATACCGATCCCTTCGCCTCGCAACCCCTCCTCCTGCAACCCGGAGAAAACATCCTGAACACCGCCCAGATTCTCCCCGCGGCCGCCATCGTCATCAGCCCCGAATTCGAAGCCATCCTCAACGAAACGGGCATGCTGCCCGAAGACAACTACCAACTCTGTGTCACCCTGCTGGGCATTCCCGACCCCGTGCCCCTCAGCGAGCCCGCCTGCGCTTTTTTCTTCGTGCAGGGCTTCCAGCAGCCGGAATTGCTGTTGCCGCCCAACGCCCTGGAAGTGCCCTTCATGGAGCACCAGAACCTTCTCTTCCAGTGGACACCCCTTCAACCCCAGCCTGCATTCCCCTTCGACTACGTGCTGCGCATCGTGCCGGTCTATGCGGGGCAGCCCCCGGAAGAGGCCATCGAGCAAAACCTCCCCCTTTTCGAACAGCCCCTCGGCAACACCACCCAGGTACCTTTCCCGCCCGACCTGGAACTGCCCCCGGGAGGGGGGCAATTCGCCTGGACGGTAACGCCCCTGCGCCCCGACGGCTTTCCCCTCACCCCTGCCGCCACACCCTTCAGCTTCACCGTCGTCGGGGAGGTGGTGCAGCCCTGCCACTGCGGAGCGTGCCTGCTCAATGGCGTCTCCATCTTTTGGGAGGGGGTGCAGATTACCCCTTCCGGCGGCGTGACGGCGGGCCTGCCCCTGACCTTCGTGCCCAATTTCATCGTGGATTGCCCTGCGGAATGCCCCCTGAAGGTGGAAGGGGACTGGGAGCTCACCTTTTTCGATGCGCAGGGGGTTCCGTCTGAGGAGCTCCGTTTCCCCGCCGTGGATACCCTCGCTTACACCCCTCCTCAGGAAGGCCGAATCTTCCTCACCTTCGTGGGGCGGGCCGCCTGTGGGGATGCCCCCTGCGAATGCGCCCCAGCCACCGTCCAGCTGGACGTGGTCGTCCACCCCGGAGACATCACCGAACCGCCGACGGACACGCTTCCAGGCGAACCCCCTGTCGTGCCGACCGACACCACCCAGCCCCCCGTCATCGGGGTGCCGACCGACACCACTCAGCCCCCGGTCACGGGCGTTCCCACCGATACGGTTCCCATTCCCGGGGAGGGCATCCCGCCGCATGCACCCTCCGAGGAGGAGTGCGTCGCCTTTCACCTGCTCGACCCCGCCACCCCCATCTCGCCGGGGGTGGCCCTCCTCGAGCCCGCCCTGTTCAAATACCCCCGTGCGGTTCCCCTGCGCGCCGAGGGCATCGACTGGGACCAGGTCACCTTTCACTGCGAGGGTTGCGAAAACGGCAGCCTCCAGGTGAAGGCGGTGCCCGACCGCGTCGATCGCTTCACCTGGCGCCTCGAAGGGAAGGGCAGCCTCGATGCTGCCTTCCCGACCCCGAAGCTCGACAGCCTGCAGGGGGCCTTGAAAAAATTACTGGAGCAACTCGGCCGACTGGAAGCCGAAATCGCCGAGCTCGAAGCGGAAATCGAGGAGCGCCCCAAGGAGCTGGAACGCGAAAAGGAAAAAGCCCGCCAGGCTCTGCAGAACCTGAACCGGGAGGCGGCCCGCCTGGATTCCCTCATCGCCGTCCGTACGGACAGCCTGCGGACCCTGCAGCAACAAACCGCCGAAGCCGAAGCCACCATCGCCGCCCTCCGCACCCAAAACGAACAAATGAACGCGGACACGACGCGCCTCCGCCGAAACATCGAATCTTGGCAGGACACCCTGGCCGGCAAACCCTCCCCCGAAGAAAACGCCAAACTGCAAGCCGTCGAGCAGGCCCGCCGAACCCTCGAGGATGCGGACACCGCCTACGTGCGGCACCTGCGCCTCATACAAACCACCGCCCGGAATCTGGAAGGGGCCATCCAGACGGCGGAAAACGAGCTGGAAACCCGTCTGCAAGCCTACAACACGCTCAAGGGGCAGGTGGAAAGCCTCACCACCTCCGTGACGACCCTGCAAACCCAGATGGTGCGGCGACCCGGGGCGCGGGCCTTTCACGAAAACCAGGCCCGGTGGAACCAGCTGGCGGCCGATTTCGTGGGGGTCTGGATGCAGGGGCGGGAAGCCTTGGCCAATCAAATGCTCGAAGGGCAGGACAGCGTCAACCTCCGGGCGGAAGCGGCGCTGCAGGCGCCCCCCGCCCGCCGGGAAGCCGCCCGCCAGGCTTTCGGCGCCAAACTGGAGGCCTGGCACACCCTGGCCCGGCTGGGGTGCTCTCTGCAGAACGACAGCACCACCGCCCGCCTGTGCGCCCAAAGCGAGGAGGTCATCCACGCCACCGCCGAAGCCTGGAAAACCGCCGTCGAGGAAGCCCAACGACTCGGCTACCGCCCCGACCCCCGGACGCGGGAGCAGCTCGAGGCCCTGCGCCGGCAACTCCAGGTCGCCGAAGCCCAGATGCGCGCCGCCGAGCAGAACGTTGCCCAGGCCGCCCAGACCTACGATGCGGCCCTGGAGCAATACGCCTCCACCATGAGTCAGATGCAGGAGCAGAAAGAAACCCTCGCCCAGAGCGCTCAGCAGGCCCGCCAGACCCTCCTCCAACTCGAAAGCCAATACCTCAACCTGAAAGAAAGCCGCGAACGCTACCTCGAATCCAACCGCGAACGCATCCTGCGCTCCATGTACGCCGCCATCGCCTCCCGCGACAGCCTCGCACGACGAATCGCCCTCAACGTGGACTCCATCGGCTCCCTCCGGCAAGACATCCAGGCCTGGAAATTCGCCCGGGAGGAGGTGCAGGAGGAACTCGAAACCCTCCAGGAGCAAAAGCGGAAAATCCAGGAACTCATTGCCGCCCAGGAAGCCATCCTGGCCCGAAACCTCGAGGCGGAATTGCGCGCCCTGCGGCAGCAATTGGAGGACCTGAAGAAGAAAAAGTCAGACCTCGAAAAAGCCATCGAACGCCTCCAAAAGCAATTGCAAAACCTCCTGCAGGGCAAAAAGACCGCCAGCGGCCCCATCGTCTATTACATCCCCCCGCCGCTGGAGGAAGTCATGAAAGACAAAGCCACCTTCGACTCCCTGAAAACCCGCCTGGAGTCCGCCGAATCCGCCCTGCCCGTCGCCAAAGAGGAAAAAGCCGCCCTGCAACCCAAACTCGCCCGCGGGCTGGAAGGCGCCGCCCGGCACCTCGTCGCCTACAAATTCGCCCTGGACGATTCCCTTGCCCTGGCAGCCGAAATCCAGGAGCTGCGCAACCAGCGCGACTTGCTCAAAAACCGCAAAAGTCTGGAGTACACCGAGCTGCAAACTCAATTGCAAAATCAGCTCGCCGAGACCGAAAGGGCTCTGGAGGAAGCCCGCAACCTGAAGCAACAGCTCCTCCAGGACAGCCTGAACCTGACCCTGCAAATCGAGCAAAAGCGCCAGGAAATCGAAGCCCAGAAACAGGTGCTGCAACAACGGCTCGAAAACTGGAAGGACAAAAAAGCCCAGCGGAACTTCGAGGAGGAGCAACTCGAAAACATCAAGGGGACCCTCCGCAAACGCAACGACGAGCTGCTGCGCGAAAGCGCCCGCCTGCAGGAGCTGGAAGGAGCCCTCGCTTTCGCCGAAGAACAGAAGGCACGGGCCACCGCCCGCGAAGACCAGGCGGCCCTTGCCGCCGCCCGGGCGGAAATCGAAAGCCTGCGGCCGCAGGTCAATTTGCAACGCCGGAAAGTCGAAGACCTGCGCAACGAGCTGGAATCGGCCGCCGGCAGCCTGCAGGCCAAACAGACCGCCACCCTGCTGGCCATTCAGCAATGGGAGGAAGCGGCCGAGCAATTCCGGCAGGCGGAGGAAACCCTCAAACGCCTGGAAAAGGAACTGTTCGAGCTGAACGAGGCTTTCCGGCAAGTGCTCGCCAAATTGCGCATGATTCGCCGACACATCCGCGACCTCGAAGCCCGAAAGGATGCCATCAACCGCCGCCGCGAGGAAGTCCGGCGCATCATCGAAGGCGACATCGACTCCGACGCGGAAATCAGCCAACTCAACGAGCGCATCGCCGAAAAGGAAAAAGCCCTCGAAGCAGCCCGAAAACGCATGGAAAAGCAACGGCGGGAAGCCGAAGACCTGCGCGAAAAACTGAACGAGGAACGCCGCGAAGCCGACCGAAAATTGAAGGCCGCCTACGACAGCCTCGAAGCAGCCCGCAAAGACCTGCACGATTTCCTCGTCCGGGAATTCGAAAAGGTGGATTTCAAGGTGAAGCTCTTCCTAACCATCGACGACACCCCCCTGGATGGTTGGCGCAGCGACGACGCCCCGGTCAAAATCGAGCGCGAGCTCGAGTACCCCGGCTCCCGCATCCCCCGTTTCCAAAACCTGCTCGCCCGGGAAAACAAGCCACCGGAACCCGTCACCAACGGGGTCTGTCAGATCCAGCTGACCTTCCTTCCCCCCGGCGGTCCCAACGTGCAACCTCCCGCGCTCCTGAAGAAGGAGCCGCGCACCGAAGCGCTGCTCTATCGCCGGGGGCGGCCGCTGTGGAAGGAGTGGCCCGTCTTGCCCCAGGATGCACCCCTGCTCGCCAGGGACATCGTCCCCCTTGCCACAGCCGGTGAGGACACTGACCTGAAAAATCACGCCTGCGAAACGAATACGGAAGACTGCAAACCTCCCGAAGAGCTGAGTGGCGCCCTGGCCGACCTCGGCACCTACGAGTGGAGCGCCGAAAAGGGGCGCTTCCTCCCGCCCCGCCCCCGCCACGATTATGCCCTCTGGGAACCCGCCGACGTGGCAAAAGACAAATGCCGCGAAGAGCAGGAGGTGCGCATCCGCTTCGATGCCAACGACATCGCCGGCGACCCGCCCGCCCGCAACAAGTCCAAAGCCGTGGTGCGACCCGCCGTGCTCATCGAGGTGCCCGACACCCTGCGCGCACCCCCCGACACCACGCTGAAAATTCCCGCCCGCCTCGTCCGGGGGGACCACACAGGGTTGGCCGGTGAGAAAATTCTCTTCCGGGTGAAGCTCCTGGCCGGCGAGGCCGAAGGTTACGGCTTCGGCGGCGCCCGGCAAAAGGTGGAAACCACCGACGGCGACGGCTACGCCCGCCCGGAATTCGACTTCGGGGAAGGGTTTGCGCGCTTTCAGGTCGATGTGCGCTGGTTCCGGGGCAACGACACCTGCGCCGCCGAGCAGGTCATCCTCGAAAGCCCCCTCTTCCTTCAGTTCCTGCGCTTCAACAATGCACCGCCCACCTTCGCCTGGGATGCCGCTCTGCAATTCTTCCAGGGGGAACCCTTCCAAAATCTGGCTGCTCAGTTCCCCGACACCAAATCCCCCCAGGCTGAAGAGGAATACGAAGCAGAGCTTCACGCCGTGGCCGGTTTGCTCGACTACGAGCGCGACTTCGTCAACGAGGATTCCATTCTGTTCCGGTCCTTGACGCCGGACATCCAAATCGAACCCGAGGCCGACGAAACGCAGCTGTTCGGGCTGGGGCGCACCGTCGTGCTCGATCCGCCCGAGCCCGGCGAAGGAAGCGAAGCCCCCGTCATCGACATTCGCCTCGAGGCGGCCTGCCGCGACCCGCTGCGCCCCGTATGCCGGCCCCCTGCCCTGGAGCGCGCCTATCAAAGCGCCCAACTCGACCGATTCCTCATCGGACCCGAGGGCAAGGAGTTTCTGATTCTGCTCGACGAGCCCGCGCCTTCCGGAGAGGCCATCTCCGGTACCGGAAAGATCGGGCTGCAGGGCATGGAAGGGCAGGTCATCTTCCTGTTGCAGAACGTCACCCTGCAATTGGAGGGCATCGTGTTGGACGAGGGCGACCCGCCCAGAGCCCGCGAGGGCAAGGTCATCTGGACGGGGGACGCCCCCATCCAGTACAACCTGCTGAGCTTTCAGCTCCGACTGGACAGCCTGGTCATCACCCCCGAAGGGGGTGCCGGGTTGGGGGGCGACGTGAGGCATCCGGCCTGGGAAAACGAACCCCTTCGCTTCTATGCCCAACTGGAGCCGAACGGAAATTTCCTCGGCTCCCTGGAAAACCTCCCCGAACTGAGCGCCGCCGGTTTCAAGCTTCGCAGGGGCGGCAGCATCGCCCTGGACCTGCACGGCAATGAAAGCCCCGACCCGATGGAGGGGAGCTTTCGGGGGGTGTTCATTCCGCGGATGGAACTGGAATTTCCCGAAGTTTTCGGCAAAGGCGGGGAAACTCAGGAGCCCACCGTCCTCACCGCGGAAGATTTCGCCGTCGGCAGCGGCGGCCTCCAGGGCAGGCTCAGCATCGAAGGTGAGGGCTTCGAAGTGGGCTTCGGGGGCTTTGCCGTCGAGGTGAACTCCCTCAGCATCGCCTTCGAGAACGGCGAATTGAGCGAAGGGCAGATCGGCGGGAGTCTGCAACTGCCCGTCCCCATGGAAGGGGCCATCGAGGCGAGCATCGGAAAGGCGGGCGACACCTGGGCGGTGGAATGCAGCACGGGTTATCCCGTGAACGTTCCGCGGCTGGGGCTGGCGTTCACCCTGCAGGAGGGCACGGGCATCACCTGGAACTCCGCCACCCGCATCGCCACCGCCACCCTCCATGCCGTGGTCAGCTCGGAAAAAACGGGCGACATCGTCGTCAACGGTTTTCGGGTCAATTCGAAAGGAGAGGTGGAGGCCGAAGCCATCCACCTGAACAGGGACATAACCTTTGCCGGGTTCAGCCTGCACGTCCAAACCCTCTCCTTCGCCCTGACCGCCACGGTGCATGAAGCGAGCCTGGAAGGAGGCTTCAGCTTTTCCGCCGTTGGCATTCAGGATTTGCAGGGCATTGCCCGCATAAGCGACGGACCCAGTCTTTCCGTGGAATTGCAGCAGGCCGAAATCGAATTCGAAAAAGGACCCGTTCATTTTCTGGGCGGCTTCGCCTTCGAGGAACAGGAATTCCGGGGGCAGTTCGAGGTGGGGCTGCTTTCCCGCGCCCGACGGGGCGGGGGTTTGAGCGGGCTGTTCGTGGTGGGGGTGTTTCCGGAAACGGCCTCGCAACCGGCCTTCACCTACTGGTATGGCGAGCTCAACGGGCGCTTCCAGCCCGGCCTTGCGCTGGGCAATTCGGGGGTTTCCCTGCTGGGCATCGGTGGCGGGGCGGGCTATCACTACGAGCCGCCCATCGGGGATCGCCCCGGTGGTCCCAAATTTTTCGACAGCTTCCCTTTCAGTTTCAAAGCAGCGGTGACCCTGGGGAACACCCCCGGCGGTGAGCTGCTGGCCGGCCGCCTCACCCTGGCCCTGACGCAGGATTTGTTCGCCCTCAACGGCAAGGTCTGGCTCTTGCAGAAGGAAGAAAGTCTCTTTGGAGAAGGGCAACTCAACCTGCGACCGGCAGAGGAAAAGCTCGATGGCTACGTCCGCATGTTCGTGGGCCTGCCCGATGCCGACGGCGGGCTGCTGCGCTTCAACGGCCGGGTCAATTTCGACGTCAGCGGCTCCCGTTTCCGGGTCTGGAGTGAAGAAATCAGCGGATCGGTGCTCGAGCGCCTGCAGGCCGATGCGCAGCTGGATTTCAACAACGAGCGCGTGCACTTCGACGGGGCGCTGGCCTACGGAGTGAAAGTGGACGTTCCCCTGGCGGTGGTGACGGTCAAGGTGGACCTCGGCGCCCGCGCTTCGGGCAGCTTCGACTATGCCTTCCAGGCGGCCCACCTGAGCACCACCCTCTCATTCCAGGGCCACTGGGACGTGGACCTCGACACCCCGCTCGGCCTGGCCGACATCACCTCCGGCAGCATCCACCTCAGCGCCGCCGTGGACGCCAGCCCCGCCCTGGTTCGCCTCGACATGAAGGGGTCCGTCCACTACGACGTCTGGTTCTATTCCGGCAGTGCCGAAGTGGATTTCGGCTTCCAGTTCGTCCCCTGAAGCTGCTTTTCAAAAGCTTTCGATTATGAAAAACGGCCTTCTTCTTTTGGCACTTTTGTTTCCGTCCTTCCTCCCTGCGCAGGATCCCGTGCTCTCTTTTTCGACCGCCGAAGCCGTTCATCTGCGCTGGCAATGGGAGCCGGACGTGGAGGGCTGGCACGTCGAACGCCGCATCGACGGCGGGGTTTGGGAACGCCTCACCCCCACGCCCCTCGCCCTTCCGGCCGACCCCGCTCAAATCCGCGCCGATCTGGGCCCAAAAGCCGAGCTGCTGTTTACCCTTCTGGGGGCCGGACCCAATCCCCCGCCCCTCACCCCCTCCTTCCTCCGGAATTTCGCCTCTGACCCTCAGGCCCTGAATTTTCTGGGGGTGATGAGCCTCATCCACCCCGAAATCGCGCGGGAGCTGGGTGTGCTGTTCGTGGACCGGCACGGGTTGGAGGGCGTGGGTTTGCAATACCGCGTGCTGGCCATTCGGCAGGGGCGGGAGCAACTGGTCGGGCTCAGCCGGCCGCACCTGGCCGGTGCGGAAGAAACCGTTCCACCGGTGGAAGAGCTGGAAGCCGAACCCGCTGACCGGTCGGTGCTGCTTTCCTGGCGAAAAGATGCTTCCCTGCTGCGCAGCGGCGAAGTGGTGAGCTTCCGGGTCTATCGGGCCCGGCGCCCGGCCGGTCCCTGGGAGTGGGTCAACCCGCTGGGTTTGCTGCCCGTCACCGTTCGGGCCGACGGGCAGGAGCAGCACCCGGGGCGGGAAGAATTCCTCGACCGCTTTCTGGACAACGACAGCACTTATTTCTACCACGTCCGCGCCGTGAACGCCTTCGGGCTGGAAAGTGCTCCCGGCGCGATGCTTTCCGTCACCCCGCAATCCCGGGAATTGCCTCCCCGGCCCCGCAACCTGCAAGCCGAACCGCTGGGCGCGGCTCTCCGGCTGTTCTGGGAGGCTCCCTCCCGGGACATTCGGGGCTTCGAAATTTTCCGTGCCGAACGCCGGGAAGGGCCCTACGAAAAAGTCCATCCCCCGGACGAGCTGTTGCTGCGCCCCCGGAACGAATGGCTGGACCGCCACATCCGGGAAGGGCAGGAACGCCACTACTTCCTCCGCTCAGTGGGCAAAAACGGCCGCCGCAGCCGCCCGTCCGATACCCTGTCCGTCCTGCTGCCCGACGAAAGCCCGCCCTCGCCTCCGAAAAACCTCCGCGCCGTCGCCTCCGAAGGGGCCGTCACCCTGACCTGGGACCCCAACCCCGAACCCGACCTCGCCGGTTACGTGGTAGAGCGCAGCGCCTCCGCCGACCACCGCACTCGCCTGCGATTGCACACCCCTCTGCTGCGGGTACCCTCCTTCGTGGACTCCCTCCCCCCCCAATCCCAGACCACCTACGGCTACGTGGTCATCGCCGAAGACCGGGCTGGAAATCAGTCCCTCCCCTCCGAGATGGTTTTCGCCCGCCTGCCTGAAAAAGTGCCGCCCCAGACTCCTTTCCTCCTGCAGCTGGATGCCCGCGGCGACACGGCCTTCCTCCGCTGGACGCGCAGCCCCGACGAAGACCTCGCAGGCTTTCGCGTCTATCACGGCTTCGGCAGCGAGGGCGATTTGCAGCTCGTCGGCGAAACCGACAGCACCTTTTTCCACTTTCGCCTGCAGCAGGAGGGTACCCACCGCTTCGCCCTCAGCGCCTTCGATCTGAACGGCAACGAAAGCCCCCTCAGCCCGGTGTACCCCCTGACCTGGGAGCGCTTCCCCGTGCCACCTCCACCCTTGCCCGGTGGCACCCGCGAAACCGACGGCGATATCGAAATCTGGTGGCGGGCACCCCGCCCTGCCCCGCACGGCTACTTGCTCGAGCGCAGTGCCGCCGACGGCTCCAACCGCGTAATTGTCGCCCAATTGAAGGGGGATGCCCTGCGCTACGTGGATGCCCTGGCCTCTCCCCGAAAATCCTGGACCTATTACCTCACCGCCTTCGACGGCAGATACCGCCTGAGCCGACCCCTGGTGCTGCGCTACGCGCCCCGGGAAGATTGAGGGAAAAACTACACTTCCTCCAGGGTTTGGAGGAGGGTTTGGCAGGCCCACTCGATTTGCTCCTCTTCGATGAGGAGGGGCGGGGCGATGCGCAGGCTGCGTTCGTTGAACAGGAACCAGTCGGTGAGCAGCCCCTTTTCGAGGCAGGCGAGTTGCACCTTCCGCACGCGTTCGAAACTTTCCAGTTCGAGGGCCAGGAGCAAGCCCGCACTGCGCAACTCGCGGATGGCGGGGTGGCGGAGGCGCTGCCGGAAAAGGGCTTCCTTGTCCTTCACCGCGGCGATCCAGGGTCCGGACTGGAGGGTGCGCAGGGTGGCCAGGGCGGCTGCACAGCTGACGGGGTGCCCCCCGAAGGTGGTGATGTGGCCCAGCGGCGGGTCCTGACTCAGGCAATGCATGATTTCGCGGCGGGTGGCGAAAGCACCGATGGGGAAGCCGCCCCCCATGGCCTTGGCAAGCAGGATGACGTCGGGCACGACGCCCAGCTGTTGGAAAGCCCAGAGGCTGCCCGTGCGCCCGTAGCCCGTCTGAATTTCGTCGAAGACGAGCAAGGCGCCGGTCTCGGTGCAGCGGCGGCGCAGGGCCTGGAAAAAGGCGGGGTCGGGAGGGCGCACCCCCGCTTCGGCTTGCACCGGCTCGATGATGACGGCCGCGCAATCGGCGTCGATGGTTTCGAGGTCTTCGCTGTGATTGAAACGAATGTGCCGGATGCCCGGCAGCAGGGGGTGGTAGGCTCGGGTGAAGGTGGTGGGTTCCATCAGGCTGGCGGCGCCCTGGGTGCTGCCGTGATAGGCTTCCCGGCAGGCGACGATGTGGGGGCGCCCGGTGAAGCGCTTGGCCAGCTTCATGGCCCCTTCTACGGCCTCGCTGCCCGAATTGACGAAGTAAACGCTGTCGAATCCGGGCCCGAGCGCGGCACAGAGGGCTTCCGCCAGCCGCACCTGCGGGGCCAACACGAATTCCCCGTAAACGAGCGTGTGCAGGTAGCGATCCATCTGCTCGCGTGCGGCCTGCAAGACGGCGGGGTGGCGATGCCCCAGCGCGCTGACGGCAATGCCCGAGATGAGGTCGAGGTAGGCCTTGCCCGAAGGGTCGTACAAGTACAGGCCCTCGGCGCGGTCGATTTCCAGGGCCAGGGGGATGTCGCTGGTTTGGGCGAGGTGTTGGAGGAACAACTGGCGAAGGGTCGGCATGATTCGTCGTGGGCTCGTCCTGAGGTTTTGCGCCGCAAGGTACACAGGGCGCCGCTCTTCGAAACCATTTGTCTCTTCAAGTAGTATCTTTAGGGAACTTATTGCCGCTGCCCATGCATTGCGTACCCCACGACTCCATCCTTCCACCCCTGGCCCGAATGGTGCTCCTTGTCCTGTCGTCGGTCGTTCTCTGGCGTTGTACCGAAGAGACGCCCCGGATGGGCAATTACGAGGTGGAAGGCATCGACGTTTCCCACTACCAGAGCCTCATCGACTGGGAAGCCGTTCGGGATGCGGGGTTTGCTTTTGCCTTCGTCAAAGCTACCGAGGGGCAAGACCATGCCGACACCCTTTTCTGCCGCAATTGGGATGAGATGAAGCGGGTGGGAATCCTTCGGGGGGCCTACCATTTCTACCGCCCCGAGGTGCCCGCTTTGGTTCAGGCGGAGAATTTTTTGCTGCAGGTGGAACTCGAGGCCGGAGACTTGCCCCCCGTGCTGGATGTGGAGGTGCGTGGCGAGATGCCCGATGAAATCTTCTGGCATGAGGTCTTTTGCTGGTTGGCCGTCGTGGAGCACCGCACCGGCAAGCGCCCCATCCTCTACACCTACCAGAAATTCTTCAACGAACACCTGCACCCCCGCTTCGCCGACTACCCCCTGTGGATAGCCCGTTACAACCGCTGGCTGCGCCCCAGCCTCAAAGGCCGCAAGCAATGGCTCTTCTGGCAGTACGGCGACAAAGGGCGGGTGGCCGGCATCGACGCCTGGGTGGACTTCAACGTCTTTGCCGGCAACTTGCGTCAGTTGCAGGAGTTGTGCCTGGGAAAAAGCCCCGGAATCAGTCAGCTTTGAGTTTGGAAGGACCCTCGGAGGGGGATGGGAAACCCGACCGGGTGAAGGCTCAATCGAAGAACTCGCGCATTTTGCTGAAGAAGCTC
>CAZBYX010000006.1:0-5571 GCA_964496055.1 uncultured Saprospiraceae bacterium | reverse complement strand
ACCCGACCGGGTGAAGGCTCAATCGAAGAACTCGCGCATTTTGCTGAAGAAGCTCTTTTCGGACTTGCCGGGGTTGGGTTGGAAGTTGGGCATTTGGCGCAGTTCTTCGAGCAGTTCCCGTTCCCGGGCGGTGAGCTTTTTGGGCGTCCAGATGTTGACGTGGATGAGCTGGTCGCCGCGGCCGTAGCTTTGAACGGAGGGCAAGCCTTTGCCTTTGAGGCGGAAAATCTTGCCGGCCTGCGTGCCGGGCGGGATTTTGATTTTCACCTTCCCGTCGATGGTGGGCACTTCGACGGTGCGGCCCAGGGCGGCATCGGCGAAGTTGAGGTACAGCTCGTAGACGAGGTTCATGTTGTCCCGTTCGAGGAATTCGTGGGGGATTTCCTCGATGTTGATGAGCAGGTCGCCGGCGGGGCCGCCTTTCGGCCCGACGTTCCCTTTGCCGGACAGCGACAGTTGCATGCCTTCGGCCACGCCGGCCGGGATGTCGATCTCGATGGTTTCCTCCCCGAAGACGCGCCCTTCGCCCTTGCAGGCGGAGCAGAAAGAAGTGACGACCTCCCCCCGGCCGTGGCAGGTGGGGCAGGTGGTGGTGGTTTGCATTTGGCCGAGGAAGGTGCTTCGTACCTGACGCACATAGCCGGCACCGCGGCAGGTGCTGCAGGTGGCGGTGGCGTTGCGGTCTTTGGCACCGGTACCGTTGCAATTCGAGCAGCGCACCTGCTTGCGCACCTTGATTTTCTTGGTCACCCCGTGGGCGATTTCCTCCAGCGTCAACTTGACCTTGATGCGCAGGTTGCTGCCGCGCTGCCCCCGCGACCCGCGGCGCGAGCGGCTCGAAGTGCGGAAGAAACTCTCGAAGGGCCCCTCCCCGAAAATGTCGCCGAAATGGGCGAAGATGTCTTCCACGGTCATTCCTCCCGTGAAGCCGCCGGCGTTTCCGTCCACCCCGGCATGGCCGTAGCGGTCGTAGCGGGCGCGCTTGTCGGCGTCGCTGAGCACTTCGTAGGCTTCGGCCGCTTCCTTGAATTTTTCCTCGGCCTCCTTGTCCCCGGGGTTGCGGTCGGGGTGGTACTTCAGGGCCAGTTTACGGTAGGCCTTTTTGATGGCCTCCGCATCGGCGTTGCGCGGAACTCCCAGTACCTCGTAATAGTCTCTTTTAGCCATAAGAATCGCTGATGGGGTGCCCACCGGATAAAGGAACGACGGAAAAGTTCGGCTCTGAAAAACCCTCCCGCAACACCGCCATGGGTGGGTGGCATGGGGCGGGTTGGGGTGCGGGTTGGTTTCACTCCCTCCAACCGCTCCCCTTCCTTTGGGGGTGCTGCGGGTGGGCTCCTTCTTCGGTTCGGAGACGAAGGCTCAAAGAGCCGCTTTCCAGGTCAGGGACAATTTACTTGCCAACGACCACTTTGGCGTGGCGGATGATTTTGTCCTTGAGCTTGTATCCTTTCTCGATGGTGTCCACCACCTTCCCTTTGAGTTCTTCGGAAGGGGCGGGTATTTCGGTGACGGCTTCGTGCAGCTCGGGGTCGAAGGGTTGGCCGGTGCTTTCCATGGGCTCCAGGCCTTTTTGTTTCAGGGCGTTATAGAGCTTTTGGTACACCAGTCGGACCCCTTCGCTGAATTGCTCGGTGCTGTTTTCGTCTTCGGCGTTCTTTTTGGCGCGGTCGAAGTCGTCCAGGACGGGGAGCAAGGCCAGCATGGTGTCTTCGGCGGCGGTGTGCAGCAATTCGACCTTTTCCTTGAGGGTGCGTTTTTTGAAGTTGTCGAATTCGGCAAACAGCCGCAGGTACTTGTCTTTCAGCTCCTCGACCTGCTTTTTCAGCTCTTCGATTTGCGCCGCGCTGTCTGAGGCGTTTTGGCTTGCAGCGGCATTGCTGCCGTTCGGGTTCACTTCCGGGGTTTGGGTTTTGGGAGCCTGTTCCACTTTTTCCTGATTCGGCGTTTGGTCTTTCTTCTTTTTCCGCATTGCAGTGGTGCTTTTTGGTTTGACAAAGGGGCTTCCCACAAGATTTTTGCCAGCGCCCGAAGGCGGTCATTTTGGCAGGAAACCCTTTTAAAACCCCTTGAAAATCCGAAAGTTCGCGGACGGATCGGCTGACAGCTTGCCAAAAATTCGCGCAAAGTTAGGGCTTTTGGGCAGAAGCGCCGATTTCAGTTTCGGCGCAGGGAAGGAGGGTGTCGGCGATAGCGGGCCAGTTTCTCGGCCGACCAGCCGAAAGTGGCGTGGGGGAGGAGTCGGTTCAGGAAGCGGGACACCAGCTTGAGCTTGTCGGCGGGCAGGGGAACGCTTACGCTCTCCCCGTCGTCGAGCATGAAGTAGAGCAACCCCGAGCGCCCGAGTTCGAAGCCGAAGGGCAGGCGCCGAATGACCAGCCCGTAAACCCAGACGATGCGCCGGGGCTCGTGCGCCAGCAGTTGCCACAGCAGGGCCCGCTTCCAGTGTTCGCGCCCCAGCAGGCGTCCCAGCCACAGCAATCCGCCCCCCGTCATGAGTACGGGCAGCAATCCGCCCCCGAGGGAGCCCCACCAACCCAATCCCCCGCCGCTCAACAGCAGCGCCAGGGCCAGGCGCTGGTGCCATTCCCGGCGCACCCCCGCCAGCAGCAATTGCATGGCGGGGTGTTTCCGATAGGGCAATTCCGGCATCATGAAAGCCAGCATTGGAGGCGTCTGTGCCCCTGCGATCGGCACACACCCGCCCGAGCGAACCCCAACCCGCTTCCTGCTCGGGGGTGGTGTCGGGGGTGGGGGCCGCCCGCGCCAGCCCGCTCCTCTCACTTTTGCGGCGCTTCGGCTTTGACGGCTTTGGCTTTTTTGGAAAAGCTCAGGGCATCCTTTTTCAAGTCCACCAGGATGGTGTCGCCGGCTTGGAAGGTGCCGGCGATGATGTGGCGGGAGAGTTCGTCCACGAGCCGGGACTGGAGCACCCGCTTGAGGGGCCGGGCGCCGAAGAGGGGGTCGTAGCCCTGCTCGGCCAGCCATTTCGAGGCGGCGGGGCTGAGTTCGAGGCTCAGCCCCTGGCGCTCGAGCATCGCGCGGATTTTGCGCAGCAGCAATTCGAGGATTTGCTGCATCTCCTCCAGCGTCAGGGGGAGGAACATGATGGTCTGGTCGATGCGGTTGAGGAATTCGGGGCGGAGGTTTTCCTTCAGCTCTTCGAGGATTTCCTTTTTGGTGGCTTCGATGATCTGCTGGCGGTGTTCGGGGCCGAGGGCGTCGAGGTCTTCGAAATTTTCGAGGATGGTTTCGGCGCCCATGTTGGAGGTCATGATGATGACGGTGTTTTTGAAGTTGGCGGTGCGGCCCTTGTTGTCGGTCAGGCGGCCGTCGTCGAGCACCTGCAGCAGGATGTTGAAGACGTCGGGATGGGCTTTTTCGATTTCGTCGAGCAGGACGATGGAGTAGGGGCGACGGCGGACGGCCTCGGTCAGTTGGCCGCCTTCGTCGTAGCCGACGTAGCCCGGGGGGGCGCCCACCAGGCGGCTGACGGCGTGGCGCTCCTGGAATTCGCTCATATCGATGCGGGTGATGGCTCTTTCGTCGTTGAAGAGCACTTCGGCCAGGGCTTTGGCCAGCTCGGTTTTGCCCACGCCGGTGGGCCCGACGAAGATGAAGGAGCCGATGGGTCGCTCGCTGTCTTGCAGGCCGGCGCGCGCCCGGCGGATGGCATTGGCTACGGCGACGACGGCCTCGTCTTGCCCGATGAGGCGCCGATGGATTTCGTCCTCCAAGTGGAGGAGTTTGTCCTTTTCGCTCTGGAGCATGCGGGTGACGGGGATGCCCGTCCAGCGGCTGACGACCTCGGCGATGTGCTCGGCCGTGACCTGGTCGTCGGTGAAGCGCTGGTCTTCGGGCAGGGCGGCCAGGCGTTTTTCGGCGGCGGCGAGTTGTTTTTGGAGCTCCTGGAGGTCGCCGTAGCGGATTTTGGCCACGCGCTCGAAGTCGCTGTTGCGTTCGGCGCGGGCGGCTTCCATTTCCAGCTCCTCGATTTGCTTGCGCAGGTTCTGGATGGTGTCCACCACTTCCTTTTCGCCTTTCCAGGCGGCGCGCACGGCGTCGCGTTTTTCGCGGGCATTGGCGATGGCGGCGCTGATTTCGGCCAGCTTTTCGGGATTTTTCTCGCGTTTGATGGCTTCGCGTTCGATTTCGAGTTGGCGGACGCGGCGCTCCCACTCGTCCACTTCTTCGGGCACGCTGTCCAGTTCCATGCGCAGTTTGGCGGCAGCTTCATCGATGAGGTCGATGGCTTTGTCGGGCAGGAAGCGGTCGGCGATGTATCGGTGGGAGAGCTCGGCGGCGGCTACGAGGGCCTCGTCGAGGATTTCGATTTTGTGATAGACTTCGTAGCGTTCCTGCAGCCCCCGAAGGATGGAGATGGTCTCCTCGACGCTGGGTTCTTCGATGAGTACGGTTTGGAAGCGCCGCACGAAGGCTTTGTCGCGTTCGAAGTACTTCTGGTACTCGTCGAGGGTGGTGGCGCCGATGGCGTGCACTTCGCCGCGCGCCAGGGCGGGTTTGAGGATGTTGGCGGCATCCATGGCGCCGGAGCCGCCGCCCGCTCCGATGAGGGTGTGGATTTCGTCGATGAAGAGAATGATTTCGCCGTTGCTCTTGGCCACTTGCTTGATGACGGCCTTGAGGCGCTCCTCGAATTCGCCCTTGAATTTGGCCCCCGCGATGAGGGCGGCCATGTCGAGGGTGAAGATTTTTTTGGAGCGCAAGTTTTCGGGCACGTCCTGTCGGACGATGCGCCAGGCGATGCCCTCGACGATGGCGGTTTTGCCCACGCCCGGCTCCCCGATGAGGATGGGGTTGTTTTTCTTGCGGCGCGAGAGGATGTGTAGCACCCGCCGGATTTCCTCATCGCGGCCCACGATGGGGTCCAGCTTGCCGCTTTCGGCCAGCTCGTTGAGGTTGATGGCGTACTTGGCAAGGGCTTCGTACTGGGCGTCGGCGCTCTGGTCGGTCACTTTTTCACCTTTACGCAGCTCTTCGATGGCGGCCAGCAGCTTGCTTTCGTCGGTGTTCATGGCTTTGAGCAGCAGGCCGCCCTTGTCGTTGCCCTGCACGATGGCCAGGAGCATGAGCTCCAGGCTGATGTACTCGTCGCCGAACTTTTTGAGCTGTTTCTTGGCGCGGCTCAGGGCCTGGTTGGCTTCCTTGGTCAGGAACTGCTTTTCGCTGCCTTCCACGCGGGGGTATTGGAGGATGGCCTTGTCGAGGCGCTTTTTGAGCAGGGGCACGTCCACGCCGGCTTTTTCCAGCAGGAAGCCTACGGCCCGTTCGTCCACCTCGAGCATGCCGCGCAGCAGGTGCACGGTGTCCACCTGTTGCTGGGAGTGCTCCCCGGCGATGTGCTGGGCCTTCAGAATCGCCTCCTGAGCCTTGAGGGTGAAATTGTCGTAGGTCATACGTGCCGCGTTTGCCCGCAAAATAGGAAAGCCCGGCCAATGCCGGGCGCTCGTTCTACCAGCGAACGCGTTTTTTCGGTAGGGGTTGTTCGTTGTTCGTTGTTGGTTGTTGGTTGTTTGTTGGGTGGGAAAGTCGATTTTAGGGGTCGATCGT
>CAZBYX010000005.1:18768-32275 GCA_964496055.1 uncultured Saprospiraceae bacterium | reverse complement strand
CCCGACGACAACGCCCCCGCCCCCGACAGCGCCGCTGCCGAGGAAAACCCCCTGCAAGCCATGCAGGACACCAGCGACCTGGAAGCCCTGCTGGAAAGCTACGACCCCCCCGACCGCGAAATCTGGCAAAAGCCCGAGCTCGTCATTCGCAAAATGGGTGACCTGCACGACAAAGTCATCGCCGACATCGGCGCCGGCTCCGGCTTCTTCTCCCGCCGCCTGGCCCAGAAAGCCAAAAAGGTCATCGCCATCGAAATCGACCCCCGCTTCATCGAATTCATGGACAGCATCAAGCGCGTGGAGCTCAGCGAGGAATACCAAAAACGCTTCGAAACCCGCCTGGCCGAACCCCACGACTCCAAACTCCAGGACGGCGAAGTGGACATCATCCTCATCGTCAACACCTACATGTACATCCAGAACCGGGTGGAATACCTGCGCCACCTGCGCCCCAAGCTGCGCCCCGGCGGGAAAATCTTCATCGTCGATTTCAAGAAAAAGCGCATCCCCATCAAATATCCCCCCTCGAAGTACCGCGTTCCCCTTTTTCAGGTGGAAAGGGAGCTGCAGGAAGCCGGTTACACCGACATCCGCTCGGATGACCGCTCCCTGGACTACCAGTACATCGTGGAAGCCGCCCGCTGAGCCGGGGCGGGGTCAGAGGGGCGGGTGGGAGATGCCGCCCGCCGGCCGCCCCCGCAGGAAGACCCACTCCACCAGGCGGCTGCCGAAGGCATAGGGCAGGAAGTCCTCCGAAGGCAGGGGCCGGGTGAGGAAGAAATGCGCCAGCTTGCCCCGGGCGATGCTGCCCGTTTGGTCGGCCGCTTCCACGGCGAAGGCACCGTTCAGGGTGGCGGCCTGGATGGCTTCGGCAGGCGTCATGCGCATTTTGATGCAAGCCAGGGACAACACGAAGGGCATGTTGCCGGAGGGGGAGGAGCCCGGGTTGTAGTCGGAGGCCAGCGCTACGGGAATGCCCGCCTCGATGATTTGACGGGCGGGCGGGTAGGGGTCGTTGAGGAAGAAAGGCGCCGAAGGCAGCAGGCAGGCGATGGTGTTGGAGCGAGCCAGGCACTCGATTTCGGCCTCCTCCATCACTTCGAGGTGGTCCACGGACAGGGCGTCGAACTTCACCGCCACCTGGATGCCGCCCATGCTGGTGAACTGATTGGTGTGGATTTTGGGTCGCAGCCCCCGCCGCACCCCCGCCTCGAGGATGCGCTCCGTTTGGGCGGCGCTGAAGGCCACCTTTTCACAGAAGACGTCCACGTATTCGGCCAGCCCTTCGTCGGCGACCCGGGGCAGCATTTGTTCCACCACCACTCGGACGTAGGCGTCGGGGTCGGCGCGGTATTCTTCGGGGATGGCGTGCGCCCCGAGGAAGGTGGCTTTGACGAGGGCGGGGCTGCTTTCCTTCAGGCGCCGCACCACGCGCAGCATCTTGAGTTCGCTGTCGGGGTCCAGCCCGTAGCCGCTTTTTATTTCCACCAGGCCGGTACCCATGTCCACCACTTCCTGCAGGCGTTGGGCCGCTTGTTTGAACAACTCGTCTTCGGAGCAGCGGCGCAGGCGCCGGGCAGAATTGAGAATGCCGCCGCCGCGCCGGGCGATTTCCTGGTAGCTGAGCCCGCGGATGCGGTCGACGAACTCCTGCTCGCGGCTGCCGGCGAAGACCAGGTGGGTGTGCGAGTCACACCAGCAAGGAAACAGGAAGCGCCCGGAAGCATCGAGCACCCGGTCGGCTCGGTCGGGGCAGGCGCTCATGGGGCCGAAGTCGGCGATGCGCTCGCCCTCGACCAGCAGGAAAGCCTCGTCCAGGGTAGGCAATTGGTCGAGGGCTGCTCCGCGCAGGGGTTCGGTCCGGGGGCGCTCTTCGCAGCCCACCAGCCGGCGGATGTTACGAATCAGCAAAGAAGCCATGGAGCGGGTGAGTTGAGGTGCACGGCGGCAAAGGAAGGAAAATCATTCGACGTATTCCTTGCGGCGCACCAGAGCCAGGTAGCCGTTGTCGAGCTCCAGGTAGCCCTGGTCGTAGCAGAAATGATAGACGTTGCCGTTGCGGGTGCGGTACAGGTTGGTAAAGTAGCTGAACTTGAAGCCCTTTTCGAGCAGTTTGTTCCGATGGACTTTGGTTTTGCCTTCGGGGTTCAGCTCGGCCAGGATGCGGCGGTTTTTGCGCAGGATGTTGTTGATGTTGCGCACGAAGTTGTTGGCATCGCGGTTGAGGCGGTTGTTGTAGGCGGTGCGGCATTCCACCGAGCAGAACACCTTGTCGCTGCGCCCCACCACGGGTTCTCCGCATTCTTTGCACAGGCGTTTTTTCATGGCTGCGGGGTTTGCAGGGGGTTACGCATTCGGCCTCGAGCCCTTCCGTTGCCCCAAGTTAGCATCTTGAAGAAAAAACCCCAAAACGGAGGGGGGGCGGCGGTTGCGTTTGGTGGGTGCCCTTGCGGGGGGTTACCTTCGCCCCCGAAACCGCAAACCCCAACCCATGCTGGCCAACCAGATCATCGAGCGGAGGCTGGAAGACTTGTTTCGGCGCTGGGCGGGCGAGAGCCCCGAGCTCATGTTGCCGCTGGCGCCTTCGGGCTCTTCCCGGGTCTATTACCGCCTTTCCGGGGGTGGGCGCAGCGCCATCGGCGCCTACAACCCCAACGAAAAGGAAAACCGGGCCTTTCTCACCTTCTCCCGGCATTTCCACGCCAAAGGCCTGCCCGTGCCCGAAATCTACGCCGAAGACCTCGGGCAGGACGTCTATCTGCAGGAAGACCTGGGCTCGACGACCCTCTACAGCTACCTGTTGCAGAAGGGCGACTACTTCCCCGAATACCTGGTCAACATCTACAAGAAAGTGGTGCGCCAGCTCGCCCGCCTGCAAATCCTCGGCGGCGAAGGGCTGGATTACAGCGTGTGCCACCCCCGCCAGGCTTTCGACCGCCAGTCCATCCTCTGGGATTTCAACACCTTCAAGTACTACTTCCTCCGCCTGGCCGGCATCCCCTTCGACGAACAACGCCTCGAAGACGATGCCCACCGCCTGGCCAACTACTTGCTCGAGACCGACACGAACTATTTCATGTTCCGGGATTTTCAGACCCGGAACATCATGATCAAGGGCGGGGAACCCTACTTCATCGACTACCAGGGCGGCCGGCGTGGCGCCTTGCAATACGACCTGGCCTCCCTGCTTTTTCAGGCCAAGGCCAACATCCCGCAAGACATCCGCGAAGAATTGCTGAATCATTACCTGGAAGCCGCCGCGGAGTTCATCCCCCTCGATCGGGAGCGGTTCGTGGAGTACTTCTACGGCTATGTGCTCGTTCGCTGCATTCAGGTTTTCGGCACCTACGGCTTTCGGGGGCTCTACGAGCGGAAGGAGCACTTTTTGGCGAGCATTCCCTTCGCCATCCGCAACGTGAAGTGGGTGTTGGAGCATGCCCGCCCGCCGGTGGAAATGCCCGAACTGGAGCGCGCCCTGCGGCAAATCATCGCTTCCCGGCGCTTCGAACCGTTCGACAAGATAAAGGGCGCCTCGAGCCTGCTGACGGTACGGGTGTGCAGCTTCTCCTATCGGCAAGGCATTCCGCCCGACCCCAGCGGCAACGGCGGCGGTTTCGTCTTCGACTGCCGCTTCATCCACAACCCCGGCCGCTACGAGCCCTACAAGAAACTCACCGGCCGCGACGAGGCCGTCATCAACTTCCTCAAGCACCACTCCTGCATGGATGCCTTCCTGCAAGATGTCTTTCGCATCGTGGATCAGGCGGTGGAAAATTACATCGAGCGCTCCTTCACCCACCTGATGGTCGCCTTCGGCTGTACGGGCGGGCAGCACCGCTCCGTCTATGCCGCCGATCGCCTGGCTCGGCACCTGCGCGACAAGTACGGCATCCGGGTCGAGCTCCAGCACCTCGAGCAGGAACGAAAGAATTGGAAAAACGAATGAGCCCCCCTCCCCTCCCTCCAACCGCCTCCCCCTTCCCTTTGCGGGGGCGGTGCGGGCGGCGCTCCCTTTTTCTTTCTTAATTTAGCCCATACCAACCCGAAGCGCGCATGAGGAAACCACTGTTCAAAATCCGGGAGGGCGGGAAGTTCGGCTTCATGGATTCCGACGGCCAAATCGTCATCGAGCCCCAGTACGTCGAGGCGGAAGATTTCCACAACGGTTTTTCGCGGGTGCGTTTCAACGACAAGCTGGTGCCCCTGGACAACATGGGCCGCCTCCTGATGAAGCACCTTTTCAACTTCGTGGGGCATTTCGAGGAGGAGCTGGCGCGGGTCAAGCTCGTGACGCGCTGGGGTTACATCGACACGCGGGGGCGCATCGCCATCGAAATCCGCTTCGAGGATGCGGGAGATTTTTCCGAAGGGTTGGCGCTGGTCGCTTATGAGGGCCGGTACGGCTACATTGACCGGCACGGCAATTTCATCATCCCCCCCCGATTCGAGCAAGGCGGGGAGTTCCAGTCCGGTCTGGCGCCCGCCGCCGAGGACGGGCGCTGGGGCTACATCGAGCGCTCGGGCCGCTTCGTCATCGAGCCGCGCTACGACCTGTGCCTGCCCTTCCAGGAGGAGGGTGTGGCGGTGGTGGTGCGGGAGGGGCGCTGGGGCTTGCTCGACCGGAACGGTCAGGAGCTGGCACCGCCCCGCTTCGAGTTTCTGGAAGATTTCCCCAACGGGCTGTTCTTCGAAAAGCGCGCCATCATCCTCTCGGAAGGGCGCTATGGTTTCATCAACCCGCAGGGGCAGGTGGTCATCGAGCCCCGGTACGATTTTGCCGGGGATTTTTCCGAGGGCTTGGCGCTGGTGGAGGTGGAAGGCAAGTTCGGCTACATCGACAAAGCGGGGGAGGTGGTCATCGAGCCCCAGTTCGAAGATGCGGGTCTGTTCAGCAACGGCCTGGCCCAGGTGCTGGTCAACGGGAAGTGGGGCTTCATCAACGCCCATGGAAAAATCGTCATCCAGCCGATTTACGAGGCCGTCCAGCCTTTTCGGCACGATTTGGCCTGGGTCGTGTACGAAGGCCGCTGGGCCTACATCGACCGTTGGGGGGATTGGGTTTGGAAGGAGGAGGAGGCGGTCAACCCCAAGGTAGTGATGGAATGAGAAGATTCACAGGAGCGACTCGGCTTCTTCTTCGTTGAGGCGGGCGATGATGGTTTGGTTGGCGCGCACTTTTTGCCCCAGGGTCACTTCCAGCTTCGCATCGAGGGGCAGGAACAGGTCCACCCGCGAGCCGAACTTGATGAAGCCCAACTCGTGCCCTTGCTCCACTTCTTGCCCTTCCTGCAGATAATAGACGATGCGTTTGGCCAAAGCCCCTGCAATTTGCCGCAGCATGATTTCGGCGCCGTCCGTACTGATGACGACGGTGGTGCGCTCGTTCTCCGTGCTGGATTTGGGGTGCCAGGCAACGAGGTACTTGCCCTTGTGGTAGCGCAGGTATTTCACCGTTCCACTGACGGGGTTGCGGTTGACGTGCACGTTGGTCGCCGACATGAAGATGGACACCTGCAGGCGTTTGTCCTGGAAGTATTCGTCTTCGTGGGTCTCTTCGATGGCGACGATTTTCCCGTCCGCGGGAGCTAAGACGATGTTGTTGTCTCGGGTGACGATTTCCCGGTCCGGGTTGCGGAAAAACTGCAGAATCAAAAAGAAAATGATGCAGGAAGCGATGCCGGTTTTCGTCAGGCCTTCCGCCCAAAGAATGAGGATGATGCCGTTGACCAATAAAAGCGCCAACCCCACCAACCATAGCATCCGGTAGCCTTCCCGGTGGATTTTCATTTTGATTTTCATATACCAATCAACTGATACAACAATCGCGGAAATCTCCCTTCGGAGCGGGAAAAACCGGGTGCAAAGAAAACAAATCCGGGCGGGCTATTCAAAAACGGCGGGCTTAGCGAAATCTTAAAAGCCCTGCTCAGCTTAAGGTCCGGGGGTGGCCGGCAGCCGATTTCCCGCCCTCGACAGACTTTTTGAGGGCCTTTTGGGGAATTCAACTATATTTGATGAACCTTTCGAATGCTTTTCACCTTCCTATGAACAACAGCATCCTGTACTGACTACCTTCCGGATTGAATCCTTCTTGCCCCGAACCTTATGGAGCAACCCTTTACCCACGATCTCTGATTGTCGTTTCTCAAACCAGGTAACAACCCTTAAAGCCGATGGAACCTCCGATTCTGAGGAGGCCACACTTTTCCCATCGGCCCGAGCGTTGTTCCCATCAAAC
The DNA here is from genome assembly GCA_964496055.1 of uncultured Saprospiraceae bacterium. Taxonomy (GTDB): domain Bacteria; phylum Bacteroidota; class Bacteroidia; order Chitinophagales; family Saprospiraceae; genus CAZBYX01. Next base: position 26,037 of record CAZBYX010000005.1, on the reverse strand, counting down.
CGGTCGCCATGTTGTACAATCTGATCAAGATGCTCTTTCCCGCCAGTGCAGGTAGGTTTCAAGACGACCCGTCGCTCCATTTTGCCGAAGGGCTGGTCGCCAATTACGCGAAACGCAAAAAGAACCCTTCGGGCGGGGAGCTGGAACAACTGCGGGAGGTAGCCGGTAAGGAGTGGAAAACCTTGGCCTTTCGCCTGAAAAGCCTTTGGAGCAGGAAAGAAGTGGACCAGAGTTACGAATTGATGCGGCGCACGCTGGTGGAAATCGAGCGCAAAATGTCGTAAGCCCGCCCCCGAACCCGGGCAAATGCAAAGCCGGGAGTTGCTTCGAGCAGCTCCCGGCTTTGCGTTTCAGGGGCGTATGGAATCGGGTTGCCACTTGGCGAGGTTGGGGCAGGAGGCGAACATGGGGTCAATGCGGATGTAGGTGTTGCGGACGGTTTCGGCGATCCAGTCGTTCAGGTAGCGGCTTTTCTTTTCCTCGATGGCGGCGCGCTGAATTTTGGAGTAGTCTTGCTCGAGGTTGGCCACGTGAGGGTCGGTGCGGGATTGGAGCTGCACGATGCGGAAGTAGGTTTCGCCGCCGGGGGTGGTGAAGGGGAAGGGTTGGCTGATTTCTCCGACTTCCATGGTGTCGATGGTGAAGAAGATGTCGGGTTCCAGGTCGGCGATTTCGAAGAAGGTGTTGCCGGTGGCGGGATTGACCATCCGGCCGTCGTTGTTGTAGGACTGCACCTCTTCGTAGCCGAATTTTTTGACCGCTTCAGAAAAGGTGATGGAATCCTGAAGGATGAGGGTGCGCACCGAATCGAGGTACTGGCGGGTTTTTTCCAGGTCGGCGTCCGTGATTTCGGGTTTGATGAGGATGTGTCGGGTGTGGATGGTGTTACCCCGGCGCTCGAGCAGTTGGATGATGTGAAAGCCGAACTGGGTTTCGACGACTTCGGAAATTTCGCCTTCGTCCAGGCGGTAGGCGGCGGCTTCGAATTCGGGCACGAATTTGCCGCGTTTGGTCCAGCCCAGGTCGCCGCCGATGCGGGCCGAGGCGAAATCGTCGGAAAATTTGGAAGCCAGCTCGGCGAAGTCGGCCCCCTCTTCCAGGATTTGCCGGCGCAATTCCTCCAGCTTTTCGATGGCTTTGCGGCGTTCTTCGGGGTTGACCTGGGGTTTGGCGACGATTTCCCCGATTTCGACCTCGGAGTTGAAGTAGGGCAGGCTGTCTTTGGGGATGCGTTGGAAGAAGCGCTTCACTTCCGCCGGGGTGACGGTGATTTCCGCCATGATCTGGTTGCGCATGCGTTCGGCCAGCAGTTGGTTGCGCAGGTCTTCGCGGAAGGCTTCCTTCACTTCGCCGATGGTCTGGCCATAGTATTCTTCGAATTGGCGAACATCGCCGTTCATGTAGGCGAGGATTTGCTCGATGCGGGCATTGAGCTGGCTCTCCACCTCTTCATCGCTGACTTCCACGCTGTCGAGCTTGGCCTGATTGACGAGGAGCTTCTGCGCCAGCAATTGGTCCACGATGGCACAGCGGGCTTCCGGCGGCAGGGCTCCCTGCTGGGCACTCATCAGGGCGAATTGTTCTTCCACCTCGGACAGGAGCAGGATTTCCCCCCCGACGTTGGCGACCACTTTGTCTATGATTTCCTGCTGGGCACAGAGGGTGCCGCTCAACAGAAGGAACAGAACAGGGAGCAAGGTCTTCATGAATCGTGATTTTGACGCGAACCGCAGGGCCGGCAGCCCCCGCCGGCTCAGTAGTGGATGCGCACCTGGTTTTTGCGCACGGCCTCCTGATACATTTTTTCCTTCATGTCATGCAGGAGTTTCAGCTTGCGGCGGTGCAGGATGGTGCGTTCGGCCTGCGGCTTGACGAAATCCAGGGGCGCGGCGGCTCCTGCGGGCACCTCCTCCAGCACCCTAAAGAGATAGAGGAATCCATCCAGGCGTTGTATGGTGGATTTTTCGGGTTGGAGGTTGCGCTCTTTGAGCAGGGCGGCAGGCAGCCAGCGGCCGAGGTCTTCCAGCTGATACCAGGTGCTGTCGGCCAGCAGGCAGAAGCCCTGATTGTCCCGGCAATAGGCACGCAGGTCTTCGAGGTGTTCGGCGCTGTTTTTCCACCAGCGCTGCAAGGCATTCTGATCGGGTGCTTCGAGGGGGACTTTCACCAATTCGATGCGGAAGACGGGCGCTTCGAGCTGGAATTGCTCCTTGTTGGCTTCGTAGAAGGCTTCCAGCTCATCCCGGGTGATGACCGAGTCGAGCAGTTGTTCCACCAACAGGCGCTCGTAGTTGTGCTGGATGAGAGAGGCGCGGTAATCGCGCACCAGCCGGTCGATGTTCAGGTCGCTGGGGATGTTGTTTTCGGCTTCGTGCATCAGGGCCGCATCGCGCAGCCAGCGCTCGACGAAGGCTTCGATGATGAGCATGCTGTCTTCGGCGCCCAAGCCCTCCGGGAACATACCCTCCAGGTCGGACAGGTAGAGCTTTTTGTCGTAGGCGGTGGCCAGCAGGCGGTCGCCGGGGCGCTCCTCGGCAATGGGGCGACAGGCTCCGATGACCGCCGCGAGCAGCAAGCCCCAAACCACCGTCCTCCAACCCTTGCCCGTCGTGCGACGCTCTTTCATGGTTCGATCGGTTTTTTCATTGGCCGGCCCGAATGAGGGACTCGAAAACGGCACGATTCACCTCGACGGGGTATTCCTGACGCAATTCCTCGACCCAGGCAGCCTCGAGGACGTCCTGATAATCGGCGATGACGTATCCGCGGGCTTCTTCGAGGGTTTTGGGTTGGGGGGGCAACACTTCCTCGATTTTGTAGAAAAAGATGGACTTGTCGCGCTTGTTCACGTCGCTGATGCTGAGGGCGCCGGGCTCCCACTCCGGGATTTTGTCGAGCAATTCGTTGCGCCCCCGCTCGAAGGTGCGCCGGCGATGGAAGAGCACCTGGGTGCTGTCCGTGTTGAAGTGGGCGAGCACTTCTTCGGGGCTGTGGGTTTTGGCGTATTCGCGCAGCTGGAGGTGGAGGCGTTTGGCGCTGTCCTTCAGGCGGTACTCACTGACGACGGCGCGCTCCTTCCACTGGTACTTGCCCTTGACCGTTTCGAAGAAGGCTTTCAAGCCGGCGGTGTCCTGGGCGGCTTTGTCCCAGACGGCGCGCTTGGTGGCTTCGAACAGGAGGATGCCCTCCTCGTATTCGCGCATGAGGGCTTTGAATTCAGGGTATTTCTTTTCCAGTTGGCGCTCCTCGTACTTGAGGGCGCATTCTTCGACGAAGTCTTGGTAGAGGGCGCGCACGGCTTCCTCGAGGGTGGATTTGCGCGCCAGGGTGAGGCGCTTGCGGGTGCTGCGCGCCAGGTAGTCGGCGAAATCGCCCACGGTGTAGGCGAGCTCCCCGAAGGCGAAGAGGGGTTCGGAGGAGGGTGGGGCGGGCGCTTTCCAGCGGTAGGTGAGGAAGTCGTCGCCGAGGTTGCCCACGAAGTTTTGGTAGTTGGTTTCGAACTCGCGGAAGTTGCTTTGGCGCTTGATGCGCTCGATCATGGCCTTGCGGGCGAGCTCGAAGCGGCTGTCTTTTTTGACGAGGTTGGTCAGGCGGGCCTTGACCAGGGGCAGGGGCTCGTCGCCGCGTTTGGAGATGCGCTTGACGATGTGCCAGCCGATGCTGGACTGGAAGGGGGGCGAAAAGTCGCCGTCTTTTTGCAGGGCGAAGGCGGCATCCTCGAAGGATTTTTCGTAGCGGTTGATGCCGAAAAAGCCGATGTAGCCGCCTTTGGGGGCGGTGATGTTGTCGTGCGACCAGTTGCGCGCCACGATTTCGAAAGGCTGGCCCGTGAGGAGTTCCTGGTAGGCGCTGTCGATGCGGGCTTTGGCGGCTTGTTCGCCGCCGCTGCGGTCGTAGCGGGCCAGGATGTGGGCCGCCTCGATTTCCCCGCGGGCGGGGCGCCGCTGGTGGATGAGCAGCAGGTGGTAACCCTGCTCGGTGCGGATGGGGCCGTGCACCTGGCCGATGGGCAGGGTGTAGGCGGCCGTTTCTAGGTTGTACAGCCCGTTGGGGAACAGGGCCGTCACGAAGCCGATGCGGCCGCCGTTTTTCTCGGCGTTGGGGTCGTCGCTGTATTTGCGGGCCACTTCCTCGAAGGGCATGCCGTTGTCGAGGGCGGCTTTGGCCTGCATGATTTTCGTCCAGGCGCGCAAGGTGTCATCGGGGCTGGCGTTGTCGCTGAATTTGACGACGATGTGGCTGATGTCCACGTCTTGTTGGCGGCGCTGATAGGCTTCCTCCACCAGGCGGTCGGTCACTTCCCGGTCGATGAGGTAGCTGTCGGCCAGTTGTTTGCGGTAGCCGGCCAGCTCTTCGCGCAGGCTGGGGATGGTGTCGAGCTTCAGGTCGCGCGCCTTGCGCACCTTGAGTTTGAACTTGATGTAGAGCTCGAGGTATTCCTCCAGCGATTCGCGGCTGAAATCCGCTTTGTCGCCGTTGGTTTTGGTGTAGATGTAGGTGAACTCGGAGACGTGAACGGGTTCCCCGGCCACGGTGAACAGGACGGGGTCTTCCCCGGCAGCGGAGTTTTGAGCCTGAATGCCCGTGCACAGCAGCAGGGCTGCAACGAAGGCAAACCATGAGCACTTGGCCATTTTCGCAGGTTTTGGGTTTTCCCGGGGGCGAAGCCCCCGAAAACCGGTGAAGAAAAACGCATGCGCAAAGCGCGCGCAAAATTAGCAATTTTGAGCAGGGGGCTGCAGTTCGCACCCCAACCGCCAACCGCCATGTTCCCCACCGCCCCCAACCCGAGGGCGGGTCGGAGGGGCGGGGTGGGCTGGCTGGGTTCGAGGTGGAGGGGGAGCCCCTCCCCTCCCACCTCGCGCTCCACTCCCCAGCCCCGTCTTTCGGGGGGAAATCCCCTGCTCAGAATCGGAAGCTGAAGTTGCCTTTGAGGAAGAACGGCGTTCCGGGGGTGAAGTGTATTTCCTCCACGCTTTCGGCTTCGCCCGGCAGGCGGCTTTCGGTGGCGAATTGGGCCTCCTTCCATTCTGCATCGAAGAGGTTTTCCACGGTGAGGCCCAGGGTCAGGGATTCGAAAGACCACTCCAGATGGGCATCGACGAGGAAGTAGCCCCGGGCGGTGAGGCGGGCGGTTTCGTCGGCGGGGCGGTCGGCCAGGTAGCGGAAGCGGGCGCCGGCCGCCAGCCCGCCGGGGCTTTTCCAGGCCAGCCCGCCGGCCGCCGTCCATTGGGGCGCCAGGGGGATGAAATCGGCTCCTTCGGGCTCGTCGAGGCTGCGGGCGTGGGCATAGGTGAGGTCGCCGTCGAGGTAGAGGTCGTTGCCGATTTGGTAGCGCAACCCGAAGTCCAGCCCGAGGCGCCGGCTGCGGCCGCTGGGTTCGACCACGGCCTCGTCGCCGACGTAAACGAACTCCTGTTCGAGGAAGAGGTACCAGCCCGCCAGGTTGAGCCACAGGCGTGAGCGGGGCTTCCACAGGGCGCCCACATCGGCGCCGAGGGCGGCGGGAAGCGTCTTTTCCTCGGCGCGCACAGCCGCCACCCGGCTGTCGTTGGAGTGGAAGCCCACCCCCGACTTGAAGTAGAATTGCCAGTTGGAGCTGGGGTTGAACAGCAGGTTGAACTTCGGTGCGGCGAAGAGCCGGTCGGTGGCGTGGGTGCGGTAGCGGGGGCTCAGCCCGTCCCCGTACTGGAATTTGAGGTAATCCAGCCGCAGGCCCGGAATGAGGACGACCTTGCCCCACACCAGCTCCGCCTGCACGAAGGCGTACAGGTTGGATTCGTCCACTTCGCCCAGCGCTCGGGATTCGAGGAGGGTTCGGCGGTTGAGGGTGTGGGCCAGTTCCAGGTCGCGCACCGCGTCGAAGCGCAGGCCCGTGCCGATTTGGAGGTCGAGGGTGTTGTTGCCCAGGGTGCTGCGCCGGTGCAGCACGCTTTGAAAGCCCAACAGATTGCGGCGCTCGCGCTGGCGTATCTGGTCGCCGTTTTCGGGGTCGTCGCGGAAGAAGGTGAAGTTGGAGAACAGCTCGAAGCGGTAGTGGCTGAAGTAGGCGAAGCTCTTGACGAAGGCCTTGGGCGAGAGGGTACGGGTGTGATGCAGCAGCAGGCTGGTGCGGGAGGTGGAGCCCCCTTCGGTGTCGTCAATGGCGCCGAAGCGGCTGATGAGGCCGGAGCGCACCGCCCGCTCGGGGATTTGGCCCGAGGCGTCCCAGCGGCTTTGGAAATGGAAGGCCGTCAGGTCCAGGCGCCCGTTTTGGGGCAGTTGCGTTCCGAACTTGCCCATCAGGTTGAGGCGGTTGAAGTTCTGGGGGCTTTCGAAGGGTCCGTCGCCGAGCAGGTATTCGGCGGCCAGGTAGCCGCTTTGCCGCTCGCTTTCCGGCAGCAGGTCGAGCAGGGCCAGGGTGCGCAGGGTATTGAAGCGGCCGGCCTCGAGGCGCAGGGTGCTTTCCTCCAGGCGTTTGCGGGTCTGGAAATCCACGAAGCCGGCGGTGGCGAAATTGCCGTGCTCGGGGTAGTAGGGTCCCTTCCCGAAGTCGAGCTGTTCGACGGTTTCGGGAATGAGGAAGTGCAGGTCGGAGTAGCCTTGGCCGTGCGCATGAGAGACCATGTTGACGGGCAGGCCGTCCACCGTCAGGGCCAGGTCGGTGCCGTGGTCCAGGTCGAAGCCGCGCAGGAAGAGCTGCTCGGCCTTGCCGCCGCCGGCGTGCTGCCCGATGAACAAGCCGGGCACCCGGCGCAGGATTTCCTGCGAAGAATTGACGGGCATGCTTTGCAAATCCACGTTGGCGATTTGGCTGACGGTGCGCAGCCGGTTGGAAATGACCACCTGCCCCAGGTCGAAGAGCTTTTCCTCCAGGGTGATGTGGAGCAGGGTTTGGAAGTGTTGGGGTTGGAGGGCAAGTCGTTCGCTCTGGAAGCCCAGATAACCGACGGTGAGGGTGTCGCCCGGTTGCAGGCCGTCGAGCAGGAAGTAGCCGGCTTCGTTGGTGTGGGCGTGCTTGCCGTCGCGGTTGGCCAGCACGTAGGCATCCTGGATGGGATTGCCGCGGGTATCCGTCACGCGCCCGTCCAGGCGCTGGGCATGCAAGGGCGTGCAAAACAGCCACCCCAGCACGCAAAGAATGCTGATGCGTTTCATTTGGACTGGTTTTGAAGCTTTGACGGCGAATCCCCTGCCCTTGGCATGGATCGGGCTCAGGAATGAGGACTCACCGCCCCCTGAGGGCGAATCGAGCAGTTCCCTCGAAATCGAGGTCGGGATGTGCAGGGG
>CAZBYX010000005.1:0-18668 GCA_964496055.1 uncultured Saprospiraceae bacterium | reverse complement strand
GAGTGGCGCTCCATCTGTCGGGCCAGGTCCTCGCCCAGATGCGCCAGCAGGTGCAGCCCTTCGAGGGCAGGAAGCTGCAACCCGCCCAACAGGTAGGCGAGCAGCAGGGGGCCGGCCAGGAGCCGGCGGCGTTTCCACAGCGTTCGAATCATGGGCGAGGGCTGTTCCTTTCAAAGGTACGAAGAATGCGCTCACCCTGGATGCGAGGGTAGGACTCAGAGGTTTTGCAAGCGCTGGAGGAGCTCGTCCCGATAGCGGCGCGAGACGGGCACGCGGCTGCCGTCGCTCATGAGCAGGGCGCCCCCTTCCGTTTTGAGGAACTGGTCCACGAATTTCAAATTCACCAGGTGGGAGCGATGGACGCGCATGAAGCTGGGGTAGGGCTGGAATTGCTCCTCGTATTCCCCCAGGTTGATGGAGGCCAGCAGGCGCGTGGGGGAGCCTTCGCAGAAGTGGAATTCGGTGTAGTTTTGTTGAGCGTGCAGGCGGATGATGGTCTCCACCTCGCGAAACAGGATGCCGTCCAGGGTGTGGATGGCGAGGCGGGTGGGGAGCCGTTGCGCCTCCAGGCGCTGCAGGGTTTCGTAGAGGACCTCGAGCTGTTGGCGGGCGGTTTGCTCTTCCAGCTTGCTGCGGGCGCGGTCCAGAGCGGCGTCCAGTTCCTGGGCGGCAATGGGCTTGAGCAAATAATCCAGTGCGCCGAATTTGATGGCCGTGCGGGCGAATTGGTCGTACCCGGTGATGAAGACCACGTGAAAGGTAGGGGTGGGGATTTGCCGCAGCAGGTCGAAACCCGAGCCGTCGGGCATTTGCACGTCCAGAAACAAAAGGTCGGGCTTCAGGGCTTTGACCATTTGAAGACCCTGCTTCACGCCATAGGCTTGCCCCGAAATCTCCACGTCGGGATGACGGGATTCCAAAAGAGCCCGCAACGAATCGTGACTTTGCGGCTCGTCGTCAACGATAATCACCTTCATGAACTGCTTCGTTTTCGAATTCGAAGGGCATTTCGGGGAATGGGGTTTTGCGAAGAGAGCCTGACGGGAATTGCGGGGGCAAAGTATCGCTTTTCCGCGGGAGCTTAAAGAAAAACCCTTGCCCGCCCGAAGGCGGACAAGGGTTTCGGAAGCGTGGTACGGGACGGAATCGAACCGCCGACACCAGGATTTTCAGTCCTGTGCTCTACCAACTGAGCTACCGTACCTGCGGGTGCTTTCTTCAAAAGCGGGGCAAAAATAGGCTGATTTTTTATTTCCCGCAATGCGCCCTTGGATTTTTTGGGGCCGACCGGCAGCGCCTACCTTTGCCCCTCGCAACTTCAACAATCCCCTGCCTATGCCCTCGCGTGTCCTGGCGGCTCCGTTTTTGATTTTGGCGTTGGTGTTTTTGTATTTGGCCTGGGAGGTGGACGGCTGGTACGGCACCTATGCGCTGTTCCCGCTGTTGGTCCTGGCGGTCATTTACGTCCTCAGCCCCCAAATCGACTGGTGGTGGTACAGCCGCCACCCGCCCGAGCTGAAAGCGCCCCTGCGCCTGCTGCTCAATCGCCATTGCGGGTTCTATCAGGGGCTCAGCGTGGAGGAAAAGACCCGCTTCCGCCAGCGCATGGCCCTCTACCTCGAAGGGCGGGAGTTCATCGCCAAGGGCATGCCCTCCGTGCCCGAAGACGTACGAGCCGTCATCGCCCTGCATGCCGTGTGGCTCACCTTTCATCGGGAAGACTTCCTGCTCGAACCCTTCGACCGCATCGTGGTTTACCCCCACCCCTTCCCCTCTCCTCAATTCCCCGAACACTGGCACGCCTCCGAGCTCCACGAAGAAGACGGGGTGCTCCTGTTCTCCGCGGGCCATGCCATGAAAGCCTTTCTCCAACCCGCCCGCTACTACAACCTCGTGCTCCACGAATATGCCCGCGCTTTCCTGGCCAGATACGCCCGGGACCTGCCCCTGAAAGAGGAGGAAGCGGTTTGGGAGCGGGTGGAGGGGCTGGCAGGCTTCGGCAAGGAGCAAATCGCCCGGTGGCGGGGCCTGCCCGAAGTGGAGCTCCCGGCCGTCTTGCTGGTCCATTTTCTGGTCTTCCCCCAACGATTCCGCCGGCACTTCCCCGAATGGCACGCCCGCCTGGAGCGCCTCTGGCGCGGCACTTGAAAAAATTTCCGAACTTGTACGCGGCCGAGGAACCATTTTCAGCAAGGGCTTGTTAGCCCCCTGTCAGCCACCCTTCCCAATAGGCAAAGGTGGGCGTCTTTTCACCCTCGAAGGCATCGAAAGACCATCATGTATACCAAGCCTCGTTATTCGCATGCCAGAAAAGAACGCATCTTCGAGCAAGAGCTTCTCCCGCTGCTCGAAGCCCTGCACAACTTTGCCTACCACCTGACCAAAAACGAGGAAGACGCCAACGACCTGGTGCAGGAAACCTACTTGCGCGCCCTGCGCTTCCTGGACAAGTACGATGCCGGCAGCAATGCCAAAGCCTGGATGTTCCGCATCATGAAGAACATCTTCATCAACAAGTACCGCCGGCGCAGCAAGGCACCCACCCAGGTCGAACTCTTCGACTCCACCTCCTTCCACGACGAAGACCAGGACGCCCCCCAAAGCAACTTCGTGGACCTGCGCGAGGAAGTCTTCCAAGACCTCATGGGGGACGAGGTGTCCCGCGCCCTGAACGCCTTGCCGGTGGACTACCGCATCGTGCTCATCCTGTACGAGCTGGAGGATTTCACCTACGAAGAAATCGCCTCCATCCTCGATATCCCCATCGGGACGGTGCGCTCGCGCCTGCACCGCGCCCGCAACCTGTTGAAGAAACAACTGGAAGCCTACGCCCGGGCCCACGGCTACGGCAATAGGCAGTCTGAATAATTTTTCGACTCTGCTGGACAGCTTGCAGCAGGGATGACCTTTTTAAACTCGTTCGCTCATGCTGACGCCGATTTCCAACCGCACCCTCTTTCGAGGCTGGCCTTTCTCCAGCATGTGTCCCTGTCTGCAAGCTTTCCACGCAGCCAACAACTTTTGCCATGAAAAGGGATGTAAAAAACCTGAATGGCCTGCTGGATCAAGTGTATCTCTACCTCGACGGCGAAATGCCCCAGGAAGAAGAAGCCGCCTTCAAAATCGAGTTGCAACGAAATGCCCACCTTTCCCAACTCGTTCAGCGCGAAATTCGATTTAGAGCCTTCCTCAAGAAAAACCTCACCCGACGGCCCGTCCCCCCCCATTTAGCCGAATCCATTCAGCGAATCACCAAGCACCCGAAAGGGATGTGACCCCTCCTTTGGTCCACGCTGCACGTCTGCCGCTCATGAAACCTCTGCCGCTCCTCCTATTTCTGACGTGGGTGAGTTGGGTGCCCCTCGATGCGCAAAAGAAAGCGCCCGATTCCCTCTTCCTGCAACGCCTCGACGCCATGGGGTTGGAATGGCTCCGGCCCGCCGATGCCCGCCTGAAAACCTTCCTCCCCGCCCCCAACCCCTACGAGGATTTCCTCTTCGCCTACCGCCTGCCCCGCGAAGACCTCGAATTGCGCTTCGCCCTCTATCCCGAAAGCAGCGAAGACCCCGCCTCGCAAAATCCGAGCTTGCTCGCTTTCCGCTCCGTCACCTCCGCAGCCACCAACGACCCGGAATACCGCATCTCCCTCATGGAAATGGAACCGGAGCAGGCCCGCCTCCAGTTCAACGCCGACGGCGCCCTGCTCTTCTTCTTTCACCCCAAGCCCGATTTGGCGCCCTACGAGCATTGCCGCCTGCTGGTGCTCTACAAAGCGGGACAGGGCACCGCCCTGGTCTACTTCTTCTTCGACGACCCCGACAACCCCACCCTCGATACCCGCCTCCAAACCCTGCGCTTCCGCGACAAGCCCCGAAATTTCTGAGGCTTTCCCCGCCCCCTGCCCCAACACTTCCCCCCAACGGTCGTTATTTTCCTGCAGAGGTTCGTTTTTTCGAGGCAATTCTGGTATGAATTTCCCTCTGCCTTTTGGAGGAGCACGCTTCCGGCCTTATCTTCTGCTCGAGCACCACCTTCCACCCGGAGCGAAGCTCCCCCTGACTCACTCACAATCCCCCTGCCATGAGGTCTTTTTTGTTCTTCGGTATCGTGCTGTTCGTTTGGGGAACCCCCATTGCGCAAACCGTCACCATCAGCGAGCCCCTGTCCTTGCGCGACGATTCCTGGTATGAGCTTCTGGGCGACCTGAAAGGCAACCTCCTCGTCTATCGGGACAAGGGCACCGAGTTCAACGTCTTTGCCCTCGACCGGCGCATGCAACGCGCCTGGGAAAAGGAGCTCGACCTGGACAAAAAGCGCCCCGAGGTGCTGAGCGTGCTGCCCGCCCGGTCCCAGGCTTACTTCAGCCTCATCTACAAATTCAAGCAAAAGGGCGACCTGTGCCTCAAAGCGCACAAGTACGACCCCGGTGCCAACCTCCTCGATTCGGCGACCATCAAAAACTTCGGCTCCCTGTTCTACACCCCCAACTTCGAGGTGCTCCACAGCGAAAACCGGGAGGTGGTGCTCCTATACTACACCGAAGGCACCAATGAAATTCATGCCCTGGCTTTTCATCTGGGGCGGATGGAGCTTCTGTGGGAAACCACCCTGGCGCCCAACGACATCATCCTGGGGCGGGATTTCCAGCAAATTCTCATCAACGATGCCGGCGACATGTTCTGCATCTTCAACAAAGACAACCGCCGCTCCAAACAGGAAGAACACCGCTTCGAAATCTTTGCCTACGGCCCCACCACCGACCATCAGCTGCTGCGCATGACCGTGGGCATGCAAAACCACCTGACCTTCGATGTCCTCTTCACCTACGACAACCTGAACCACCACCTCGTGGCGGGCGGGCTCTACAGCCAGGAAAACCTGGGGCGCAGCGAAGGCTTCTTCTTCCTCACCCTCGACCCCAAACGGCCGGAGCAACCGGCTTTGCGCTTCCACCCCTTCGATGAGGAGTTCATGGCGACCCTGGAAGAAAAAGAGGAAAAGAAGGTGAAGGGTTTGAGCGAGGTGGTCGTGCAGGAAATCATCCTGCGGCGCGACGGCGGCGCCCTGCTCATCTGCGAGCTGAGCCACGTCTTCGAACGGCGGGGCACCGCCATGAGCAGCTACTACAACGGCGGCGGCAACTACATCCGCGACTACTACTACGACGACATCTTCGTCATCAGCCTGCACCCCGACGGCGCCATCCACTGGAAGAACATCCTGCACAAAAAGCAGTACTCCCAAGACGACGAGGGCATGTTCAGCTCCTACTTTTTGCTGAAAACCCCCACCGCGCTGCGCTTCATCTTCAACGACGAAATCAAGCCCGACAACACCGTCAGCGAGTACGTGTTGCGGGGCGACGGCCAGATGGACCGCAATGCGGTGATGAGCACCGAAAACCAAAACCTCCGCCTGCGCTTCCGCGACGGGGTGCAGGTGGCGGCCAATGCCCTGGTGGTGCCCAGCGAGCGCCGCAACCGCCTCAAACTGGTCAAAATCGTCTTCGAAGACCGCCCCCGCTGAGCGCCCCCCCTTCTCCTGCGGCTGCCCTCCTCTGCCCACACCGGGCCTTCCCCGGCAAGCTCGTATTTTTGCCCTGCACTTGCACCTAACCAAATCGCCTCCTGCCATGATTGCAGCCAAACCCTCCCTTGACAAAAAGACCCTGACCCGCGCCTTCCGCCTCATGTGCACCGCCAAAACCATGACGGAGGTGTACGAGGAGAACTTCAAGGTCGTGTCCAAATACGTGCACGCCACCAGCCGGGGCCACGAAGCCATTCAACTCGCGGTGGGGATGCAGCTCAAACCCCAGGACTGGCTCTCGGCCTACTACCGCGACGATGCCCTGCTGCTGGGCATCGGCATGGAGCCCTACGAATTGATGCTGCAACTGATGGCCAAACGCGACGACCCCTTCTCCGGCGGGCGCACCTACTACAGCCACCCCAGCCTGAAAGACCCCGACAAGCCCAAAATCCCGCACCAGTCCTCCGCCACCGGCATGCAAGCCATCCCCACGACCGGGGTGGCCATGGGGCTGCGCTACCGCGAAGTGACCAACCTGGAGCCCTGGAAAGGAAAAGACAAACCCGTGGTGGTTTGCTCCCTGGGCGATGCCTCCATCACCGAAGGCGAGGTGGCCGAAGCCTTCCAGATGGCCGTGCTCAAGCGCTTGCCCATCCTGTACCTGGTGCAAGACAATGGCTGGGACATCAGCGCCAGCGCCGACGAAATCCGCGCCCAAAACGCCGCCGAATACGCCCGCGGGTTCAAGGGCCTCGAAGCCCTCAGCATCGAAGGCAACGACTTCTTCGAGTGTTGGCAGACCATCGAGGAGGTACTGGCGACCATCCGCCGCGAACGACGCCCCTTCCTCGTGCATGCCCGCGTGCCCCTGCTCAATCACCACACCTCGGGCGTGCGCAAAGAATGGTACCGCGACGACCTGGAAGAACACGCCCGCCGCGACCCCTACCCCCTGCTGCGCCAACGCCTCCTGGAGGAAGGCTTCACCGAAAAACAATTGCAGAAAATCGAGCGCGAAGTGCGCAAAGAAGTGGAAGCCGCCTACGAAAAAGCCCTGCATGCCGAAGACCCCCGACCCGATGACCTCTTCACCCACGCCTTCGCCCCCACACCCGTGACCGAAGAAAAAGGACAGCGCGAACCCGAGGGCGCCGAAGTAAAGGTCATGGTGGACTGTGCCCTGCTCGCCATCGAGGAGTTGATGCGCAAGCACCCCGAATGCCTCCTCTACGGGCAAGACGTGGGGCGGCGTTTGGGGGGCGTGTTTCGCGAAGCCGCCACCCTGGCCGAAAAGTTCGGCGACGAGCGCGTCTTCAACACCCCCATCCAGGAGGCCTTCATCATCGGCAGCACGGTGGGCATGTCGGCGGTGGGGCTGAAGCCCATCGTGGAGGTGCAGTTCGCCGATTACATCTGGCCCGGCCTGAACCAGTTGTTCACCGAGGTGAGCCGTTCGTGCTACCTTTCCAACGGCAAGTGGCCGGTGAGCTGCATCATCCGGGTGCCCATCGGCGCCTACGGCAGCGGCGGCCCCTATCATTCCTCCAGTGTGGAAACCGTGGTGGCCAACATTCGGGGGGTGAAAATCGCCTACCCCAGCACCGGGGCCGACCTCAAGGGCCTGCTGAAAGCCGCTTTCTACGACCCCAACCCCGTGGTCATCTTCGAACACAAGGGCCTCTACTGGTCCAAGGTTCGGGGCACCGAAGCCGCCCGCACCCCCCTGCCCGACGAAGCCTACATCATCCCCTTCGGCAAAGCGCGCATCGCTCTGGAAGCCGACCCCGAAAAAGTGAAGGCCGGCGAGAGCATCGTCGTCGTCACTTACGGCATGGGCGTCCATTGGGCACTCAACGCCGCGCGCGCCCTCGGCGGCCGGGTGGAAGTGCTCGACCTGCGCACCCTCCACCCCCTGGATGAAGCGACCGTTTTCGAGCGCGTCAAAAGGCACGGCCGCTGCCTGACCGTCACCGAAGAGTGCGTGGACCATTCCTTCGCGCAAAGCCTGGCGGGGAAAATCCAGTCCGAGTGCTTCCAGTGGCTCGACGCCCCTGTGATGACCATCGGCTCGGAAAACATGCCCGCCATCCCCCTCAACTCCACCCTGGAAGCCACCATGATTCCTTCCATCGAAAAGGTCGAAGCCGCCATCCGGCGGGTGCTCGAATTTTAGGCCGGGCAAGGATTCACAGCGGGCTTTTCCCTTCTGTCGGAGCTCCGGCTGGCCCTCACGTGCCCGCGCCTCAGCCCTCCGGGCCTGCTCCTTTCTTCCCCCTAACGATTCCACAGGGCGAAAAAAAACCCGGATTGAGCATCAACCCGGGGGGAAATCAGCAGGATAATTCCATGCTCGTATAAAGCAGAGACACAACGTCGAAAGGAGGGTGGGGTCAGAGGCTGCTGATGCGGCGGATGACCTTGTAAAGGCGGGTTTCGGGGCTGAGCTCGATGAAGAAGGGGTCGTGTTCGAGGTGGTTGGCGGAGATGAGTTTGAGGCGGGTGGGTTTGCCGTTTTTGCGGATGCATTGAACGTACTTGACCCAGAGGTTACCGTCGTGCTTGACGGCGTAGATTTGGTTGTCGTGCAGGCGTTCGAGGCTGTCCACGGGCTGGCAGATGACGATGTCCCCGTCGAGGATGAGGGGTTCCATACTGTTGCCCTGGATGGGGAAAGCGACGAGGCCCTGGCCGCTGATGCCGGGAATGGAGAACCAGGTGTGCCCTTCGGGGGAGGTCATGCCGGCTCCGAGAGAGGCCCCCGCGAAGGCTTCGGTGGTGGTGAAAAGAATGTTGCCCTGGGAAGGGGCTTCGGCTGAGGGGGCGGCGGTTTTGGGGGCGGGTTGGTCGAAGGGGGAGCCAATACCGTAGAGCATGTAGTCTTCGCTGATGCCGAACTCCCGGCAGAGGGTGCGGGCCTGGGAATAGCTGATGACGCGTTTGTCTTTGGGGTTGAGGTAGGCCCGGATGACGTGCCCGTAGCTGCGGTTGCCGAGGAGTTTTTCGGCGAAGTCCCCCATCCCGCGGCCGTTCCGGTCGTTTTTCACGATGACGCCGCGCTCTTCCAACAACTTGAAGACGTGAACAAACCTTTCGTTTAACTCCAGCCTGTCTTTGGTTATCATAAGCGGGGGTTTTCAAACATTTTCATCACTTCTGCGGCAAATATAAAACAAAAAGGTTTAAAAATTCAACCAAACGTGTTCGAATCCAGCCGGAGGGACGAAAAAAATCAACAAATTTTTGCAAAAGCCCGGCACTGTGTCGGCAGGACTGCCCCTCCCGCCGACCCCCGCCGTGGGTGCAAGGGGGGCGCGTGGGGTTGGTGGTTTGGAGGGTGAAGGGGAGTCTCAACGAAATTGCCGGGATTTCCTGGCTGGCTCGCCCTCGAACCCCAACCCGTTCGCCGCCAACGGTTTCACAGGGGCTCGGCATCGGGGGTTTTCCATTCGGTGCGGAGGAGTCCGTAGATTTCCAGGTCGAAGAACCGGTTGTGGAGGAAGAGGGCCTGGCGGAGGGTGCCTTCGAGTTGGAAGCCGAGTTTGCGGGCGACGGCTTTGCTGGGCAGGTTTTCGCTGGCGATGCGCATTTGCAGGCGGTTCAGGTCCTGTTGGCCGAAGAGGTAGGCGATGAAGGTCTGGCAGCAGCGGGTCATGAGGCCGCGGCCTTGTTTTTCAGCGGCAATCCAGTAGCCGAGCTCGGCCCAGCGGTTGCCCCCGTCGTATTGGACGATGCCGAGCGAGCCGATGATGTACCCGTTCTGGACGATGAGGGTGGTCAGTCGGCGGCCGCCTTTGTTGAAACGGGCGGCTTCGTAGAGGAAGCGGCGGGAGTCCTCCGGGCTGCGGGTGGCGTCCACCCAAGGGAGCCAGCGGCGCAGGTGTTCGCGTTGGGCGTCCACCACCTGGAAGAGCGCCTCGGCGAAGCGCGGGTGGGTCAGATAGAGGGCCAGGCCCGGTTCCACTTGGAGGAATGGTTTCATGCTGGGCAAATGCAGGGGGGAAGCTCGGTAACCCCTTGCGAATTAACGACTTTGTTACCCATCAATTAGCATTTTCACTATTTTTGTGAGCAACACAGGGAGGGCTCCGATTTCAGGCTACGGGATTTCGTGTGGTTTTGGAACGCTGAAAACTACCTAAACAAGCAATATGGGAATCATCATCTCGCTGTTGAACCACAAAGGAGGAGTGGGTAAAACGACCAGTGCCATCAATATCGGAGCGGGGCTGGTCGAATTGGGGAAAAAGGTGCTCCTCATCGATTTGGACCCCCAAGCCAACCTCACCGTCGCCCTGGGCGTTCCGCGGCAGCGCAACACCATTTACGAAGCCATCCGGGGCGAATCCGAACTCCACCCCTACACCGTCAAACCCAATATGGATGTGGTCATGTCCACCCTGGATTTGTCCGGGGCGGAGATGGAGCTCATCAACGAGGCGGGCCGCGAATTCATCCTGCGGGAGTTGTTCGAACCCGTGCGGGAGGATTACGACTACATCATCATCGATTGCCCGCCCAGTCTCGGCTTGTTGACCCTCAACGCCCTGACCAGCAGCGACTACGTGTACATCCCCCTGCAGACCGAATTCCTCGCCTTGCAGGGTTTGGCGAAAATCAAGCAGGTCATCGACAAGGTGAAGTTCCGGCTGAACAAGAAGCTCGAAATCGGGGGGGTCATCGCCACCATGTACGACAGCCGCAAGGTGCTCAACCGCGACGTGGTGGAGACCATCAAAAAATATTTCGGAGACAAGGTCTTCGATACCCTCATTCGGGACAATGTGGCCCTGGCCGAGGCGCCGGCCCAGCGCAAGGACATCTTCGATTACAGCCCCAACAGCGCCGGCGCGGAGGACTACCTGTCGCTGTGCCGCGAAATCCTGCAGCGGACTTCCCAACCGGTGGAAATTTGAACGCCGCCCGGGCTTTGAGAAAACCTTCACGTACCAAACACCCCCATCGTTTTGAGCAAGAAGAAATTCACAGAAGGGTTGGAGAGCATCTTCGGCGAGGCCCATGAGGAGGCGTTCGAGGGTGGGTTGCTGGGCGGGGAAGAGCAGGTGGCCGTCAAAGCGCGCAAGCGCAGTTCCTCCCGCAAAAACTTCACCTCCGACCTGGACTCCCTCCTCGAAGGGGCGCTGAAGGATAACGCGGCCGAACCCACCCAGGCCGGTGCCGAAAAAAGCGAGGCCAAGCAAAAGAAGAAATCCCAGTATTTCCGCAAGCCCCTCAGCGGCCTCGACGCCCTCATCCGCCAAACGGTGGAGCAGAGCGCCGCCACCCTGCATCCCAAGGAGCTCAAGCGTCTGGTCTTTCCCTGCGATGCCAAAAAAGTGGAAAAGCTCAAGAAAATCGCCCGCAAGGAAAAAACCTACCTGCGCAGCATCCTCGAACAGCTCGTCTCCGAATACATCCAGGAATACGAAAAGAAGAAGGGCGAGTTGAATTGAGCGGCATCCTCCTTTCCGGGAAACCTCCCCTCTGCATCTCTTCGCTGTTCAGCCCTTGAACAGGAGCTCGAAAACGCCGAAAAGCTTCAGAATGGACAACACCACAATGAGCACCAGCAGGCGGTGTGCCCAGACGTTGGCGCGCGGGTGCTTCGAGGCGTGATGGGCGGTGAACCAGCCCCCGAACATTTGCCCTCCGGCCATGACGGCCCCCACCTCCCAGTCCACCAGATGGCGATACTGAAACACCAGCAGCACGGGCAAGGTATAGAGCGCCACCCCGAAAATCTTGGCGGCATTGGCCTCGATGAGGCTGAAGCGTGCCCCCAGCACCATGGCCGCCAGAAAGAGGATGCCCATGCCCATTTGAATGAAGCCCCCGTAAAAGCCGATGGCCAGGAATAGTGGCACCGTCCACCATTTGCCGGCGCGGAAATGCGGGTCGGTCTCGCGCAGCCAGCGCGCCGGCTTGAACAGAATGACGAACAACATGACCACCATCAGGAAGCGGAACACTTCCCGAAACTGGGCATGGGTGACGCTGACGGCGGCCCACACCCCCGCCAGCGCCCCCACCACCATCAGAGCGATGTAGAGACCGCTGCGTTGCAGGTTCAGCTTCCCGTTGCGGTGGAAGGCCCAGGAGCCGGCCAGGCTTTGCGCCAGCACCCCCAGCCGGTTGGTGCCGTTGGCCAGGTTGCCGGGCAAACCCAGCACTTCCGTCAGAATGGTCAGCGTGATGGCGGAACCGTTGCCGGCCAGAGTGTTGATGGCGCCCGCCAACGCACCTCCCGCAACGGCGATGACATAGTGGGTCCAGTCCATGAGGGGGGAGGGTTGGAGGGTTATTCGGCGGGCTGTTCGCTCCGGCGGCTCTGGCACAATTCGACGAGCACGCCGTTGGCACTCTTCGGGTGCAGGAAGCAGACCCATTTGTCATCGGCGCCGGGGCGCGGCTCCTCGCTGAGCAACTGGAAACCCAGCGCCCGGAGGCGTTCCATTTCCCGGCGGATGTCCGCCACCTCGAAAGCGATGTGGTGGATGCCTTCGCCGCGTTTTTCCAGAAAACGGGCGATGGGGCTGTCGGGCGTGGTAGCTTCCAGCAACTCCACCTTGGCCGCGCCCGTGCGGAAGAAGGAGGTGGTCACCCCTTCGGAGGGCACGCTCTCCGTTTTGTAGGGGGGGGTGCCGAACAAGGCTTCGAACAGGGCGTTGCTCTTCTCCAGGTCTTTGACGGCGATGCCGATGTGCTCGATTTTCATGGCGCAAAGGGTTGAGGGGCAAAGATGGGGATTCCGGGGGAAAGGGCAGGCAGTGCGGGGGGGCGGTCTCGGGGGTGGGGCTTGCCCAAAGAGCGCTTTTGATTATTTTTCCCCCAAACGAAAAACAATGACCGACTACGGCATTTGGTCTCTGCTGCCGCCGCTGCTCGCCATTTTGCTTGCCATCCGCACCAAGCAGGTGTACGTTTCCCTGTTGCTGGGCATCTGGTTGGGGTGGGTCATCGTGGAGGACTGGAACCTCTGGACGGGCAGCCTGGCCACCGTCCAGGCCCTGGTGGATGTGTTCCAGGAACCCGGCAACACACGCACCATCATGTTTTGTGCGCTGGTGGGGGCGCTCATCATCTTCATCCAGCGCTCCGGGGGGGTGGAGGGGTTCATCCTGCGCGTCAATCGCTTGCTGGAGCACTACGAGCGCAAGAAGAGCGGCAACAACCGCCTGGTGGTGCAGTTTCTGGCCTGGCTGACGGGCCTGCTCATCTTCGTCGAATCCAGCATTTCGGTGCTGACGGTCGGGGCGCTGTACCGCCCCGTTTTCGACCGCCTGAAAATTTCAAGAGAAAAGCTGGCCTACATCGCCGACTCCAGCTCCGCGCCCTCCTCCATCCTCATCCCCTTCAACGGTTGGGGGGCTTTCATCATGGGTTTGCTGGCGGCCGATTTCGCCAACCCTTTCCACACCCTGTTTCGAGCCATGCCCTACAATTTCTACCCCATGTTGGCGCTGGGGCTGGTGCTGGTGGTGGTTTTCGCCCGGTGGGACATCGGCCCCATGCGCGCCGCCGAGCGCCGGGTGCGCGAAGAGGGGAAAGTGCTCTGGGACGACGCCCAGCCCATGGTCAGCGATGAATTGACGGAAGTGGAAACCAAGGAGGGCGTGCGTCCGAAAGCCTACAACATGGTGCTGCCCATCGCCGTCATGGTGTTGATGATGCCCGTGATGCTGGCTTACACAGGTTGGGCGGCCGCCCTCGACGCCCACCCCCAGGCGGGTTGGGGAGCGAAGCTGTTTTACGCCATCGGGCAGGGCTCCGGCTCCACGGCCGTGCTGTTGGCGGTCATCACTTCCCTGTTGTTTTCGATGGGGCTGTACCGGGCGCAGGGGCTGTTTCGCACCCGCGAACTGATCGACATGACCCTGAAAGGCATCTCGGGGCTCATGCCCCTGGCCTTGCTCATGCTCATGGCCTTTGCCATCAGCGCCGTGTGCCGCGAGCTGGGCACGGGCCCCTTCGTGGCGGAGACGGCCCGGCAGTGGCTTTCCCCGCGCATGGTGCCCCTGGTGGTCTTTCTGGTCAGTTGCTTCATCGCCTTCTCCACGGGTACGTCCTGGGGCACTTTCGCCATCATGATGGCCATTGCCGTGCCCATGGCGAAAAGCATGGGGGCCGACGTGTACATCGCCATCGCCGCCGTCATGGGGGGCGGGGTCTTCGGCGACCATTGCTCCCCCATTTCCGACACCACCATCCTCTCGTCCATGGCTTCCGCTACCGACCACATCGACCACGTTCGCACCCAGATGCCCTATGCCCTGCTGGCAGGCGGGGGGGCGGCGCTGGTCTACCTCTTGTTGGGCTTGCTCGGGGCCTGAGGCGGCCCGGGGGCGGGAGCGGCGTTCGGAAGCCCTATCTTTGCAGCACCGGGAAGGCCCCGCCACAACCAGACCTCGCCCATGGAACAACCTCCCATTTTTTTGTGGGGGCTGCGCATCGACGAGCCCGTGACCTCCCTGACGGATGTGTTGGTGGGGGTGGTGTGCCTGTATGCCTGGTGGCAATTGCGCAAGCTGGACCGACCGGGCCTTTCCCAGCAATACCTGCGCTACTACTTTCTGACCATGGGCATTGCGACCATCCTGGGCGGGGTGCTCGGCCATGCCTTTCTGTACGCGCTTTCCTTCGCCTGGAAGTTGCCCGGGTGGATCATCAGTATGATCAGCGTGTCTTTGGTGGAGCGCGCCTGCATCGCGCATGCGGCGCCCCTGCTGTCGAAGGGTACGGTGCGCTTTCTGAAGACGGCGAACATCGTGGAGCTGCTGACCTTCATGGGCCTGGCGATGTACACCCTGAATTTCAACTTCGTGGGGGTGCATTCCGCGTTCGGTTTGCTGGTGGTAGTTTTCCCCCTGCAATGGCTGGCCTGGCGCCGCACAGGCAACGAGGGCAGCCGGCTGTTTCTGGTGGCGGTGGGATGGGCTACCGTCGCCTACGTGATTTACCTCTCCCGATGGTCCTTGCACCCCTACTACAACTATCTGGACATCAGCCACACCATCATGATGTATTGCGCCTGGCTGTTTTACAAGGGGGCGTTGTTGTTGGAGGAGCGGGTGGCGGTGGCGGTGGAGCGGCGCCCCAAAGGAAAATGAGCATCTTTGCGCGCTGCATTTTTCACCAAGCCCGCCGGTATGTTGCACGAAATCGACGCCATCCGCATCAACTTCGACGAGGGGCAGCTGGGTTTGCTCAACCTCTGCCTGATGTTTCTGATGTTCGGGGTGGCGCTGGACATCCGCCCCCGGGAGTTCGTGCGCCTGTTTCGGGAGCCCCGTGCGCCGGTGGTGGGCTTGCTGTCGGAGTACCTGTTGCTTCCCCTCATCTGTTTGAGCCTCATCTACTTGCTGAAGCCGGCGCCCAGCCTGGCGCTGGGGATGGTGCTGTTGTCCGCCTGTCCGGGGGGCTCGACCTCCAACTACATGGTGCATTTGTCGGGTTCGAACAGTGCCCTGTCCATTACGCTGACCTCCATCACGACGCTGGCTGCGGTGGTGGTCACGCCCCTGGCTTTCGCCGTTTTCTGCCGCTGGATTCCCGGGGCGGAGACGTTGCAGGCGAACATTGCCGTGGAGCCGGGCCGCATGATTCGCACCATCTTTCAGCTCTTGTTCATTCCGGTGGCGCTGGGCATGTTCATCGCCCATCGGTATCCGAGGGTGAAGGCGCGCATCGAACCGCCGGTGCGGGTGTTGAGCTTGCTCATCTTCCTGGGCTTCGTGGCTTTCGCGGTGGCGGGCAACTGGGAGCACATCCGCAACCACCTGCACCTGGTTTTCCTGCTGGTCTTTCTGCACAACGGCCTGGCCCTGCTGGGTGGCTACTGGTTCGCCCGGGCGGCCGCCCTGCCCGAAGCCGACGCCCGGGCCATCAGCATCGAGACGGGCATCCAGAACAGCGGCCTGGGGCTGATCATCGTCTTCAATTTTTTCCCGCAGCTTGGGGGCATGGCCCTCATCGTGGCCTGGTGGGGGGTCTGGCACCTCCTCTCGGGTTTCGCCATGGCACTCTGGTGGCGGCGCAGCAGTGCGCCCCCCGAACCACCCACCTCCCACCCGCACGGAGGGGCAGGGAAAGGTTGAGGGGAGGCGGTTGGAGGAAGGGAAAAATGGAGGCTGGCACTCAGGTTCCCTTGGGTTCCTCTTTTCGGGAGCGCTTCAATTCTTTTTCGAAAAAGGCTTTGATTTCCAACCAGTCGTTGACGCGGGTGAAGCGCGTTTCGGCGATGTTGTGGGAGGCGGTGTAGAGCAGGCCCTTCCCCCTGAAAGTCAGCAGGTTGCTGGGGTGGTCGTCGATCATGTAATCGGCGCAGATGATGCTTTTGTCGCCGCAGAGGACGAAGCGGCGCCAGGAAATGAAGGGGAAGTGGCGTTGAAGCCAGTCGTACTTGTCTTCGAGGGAATTGCGGAATTCGGTGGCGGCGGTGACGACGAAGACTTCGTAGTGCCGGCAGAGCCATTCGACGACTTCCTGGCTGTGGGGCATGACGGGCAGGTCGGCGAAGAAGCCCTTTTCGTGCAGGCGTTCCCGCAGGTGGGTGGCGCCGTTGTATTGATAGATTTTTTGCCCCCACCAGGCTTCGCGAGGGGGGCGGTAGCCGAACTCCTGTTCGTAGTAGTCCAAAAACTTGGGGACGACGTCGGCGAGGACTTCGTCCATGTCCAGGGCAATGCGTTTCATCGGGGATGGGTTGGAGGAAGCATCTGGTCAGAGCGGGAATCGGGGGCAAAGGTACGCAAAGGCCGGGCAGGGGGCGTGGCCCTTTGCGGCCGAATTGCTACCTTTCGAAGGTCGAGAACCCGCTGGAACGGCGGGCATCGTTCACGAAAAACCTCCTGCCATGCGAACCTTACGTGCCGAAACCAAGTGGGGCTTGTTGCTGCCCCTGATCGCCTTCGTGCTCTTCATCCTCTACATGGTGCTCGGCTTGCAGAGCCGCGAAAACTGGGCCACCGGCCAATGGGTGGACTTTGGTGTGGGTTTGGTGCTGCTCATCGCGGTGTACGTGCTGACCATCCGCGAGGTGCGCGAGAAAGACTTCGGCGGAAGCCTGAGCTGGCGCCAGGGCTTCTGGGCCGGGGCCACCCTGACCCTCATCATGATTCCCGTCAGTTCTTTTTTGCTGTGGATTTTCACCGAATTCATCAACCCGGAGTACCTGCAAATCTGGGGGGAGAAGATGGTGGAGGGCGGCTATGCGGGCACGCCCGGCTGGGGCACTTACCTGCAGGTGCACGTGGTGAGCAGTGCCGTCATCGGCCTGTTGCTCTCGCTCATCGTTCCCTTGTTTTTGAAGCGCAAACCTGAAAATTGATGGAAGACTCTTCCCGTTTCTGCCCCCGGCTTCGGGGGCTTTTCCTCCCCCTGGGATTGGCTTTGCTGTCCGTGCTGTCCTGTACGCAGCGGGAGAGCCGGCCCGCCCCCCAGGCCGAGGAGAGCGTCCCCTCGGTGCCTTCCTTCCAGCGCGATTCGGCCTACGCCTTCCTGAAAGCGCAGGTGGATTTCGGCCCGCGCGTGCCCAACACCGAAGCCCACGAGCGCTGCCGGGCCTGGCTGGTGGAGCAGTTCCGACGCTTTGGAGCCACCGTGCGGGAGCAGGCTTTCGAGGTGAAGGCTTTCACAGGGGAGGTGCTGCGGGCGACCAACATCATCGCCGAGTTCAACCCCGAGGCGGGCAAGCGCCTTTTGCTCTGTGCCCACTGGGACAGCCGCCCCTTCGCCGACAGCCCCCTCAGCCCCGAAACCAAAGACCAGCCCGTCCTCGGCGCCGACGACGGCGCCAGCGGCGTGGCCGTCCTGCTCGAAGTGGCGCGCCAGCTCCAGCGCCAACCGCCCCCCATCGGAGTGGACATCGTCCTCTTCGACGTCGAGGATTACGGCGAAAACCAGCCCGACAAAAACACCACCAACTCCTGGTGCCTCGGGTCCCAGCACTGGGCGCGCCACCCCCACCGAAGCCCCTACCGCCCCAAATTCGGCATCCTGCTCGACATGGTGGGCGCCCACAACGCCCGCTTCACCAAGGAGCAAACCTCCATGCGCTATGCCCCCCAGGTCATGAACAAGGTCTGGACGCTGGCTCAAAAGCTCGGCTACGGCACCTTCTTCGTCAACGACAACACCCCCGCCCTGACCGATGACCACTATTTCATCAACCTCATCGCCCGCATCCCCACCATCGACATCATCAACCGCGCGGGCAATACTCCCACCGGCTTCGCCCCCCACTGGCACACCCCCGATGACAACCTCGACGTCATCAGCAAGCGCACCCTCAAAGCCGTCGGGCAGACCGTCCTCGAGGTCGTCTATCGCGAGGCGCAGGGGCGCTTCTGAGCTCCCACCGACATGGAAGGGCATGGGCGGGGATTCGTTCCCCGAATCCGGAAAGGTTCAACGGATGATTGCACTCATTCTTCCTCCTCGCCGGCAGGGGTATCGGGTTCGGGTTGGAGGAGGTCGCGGGCATGGAGGAAGTGGAACCAGCGCAGAATCTTGCGGATGTCGCTGATGCGCACGCGTTCCGGGTCGTGAGAAGGGGCTACTTCGGTGAAGTATTTTCGCAGGGAGGCGTTGTCGGAGTTGGGTTCCGGGGGCGGGGTGCCCTCCAGCTTGCTCAGCATGCTTTCGAAGACTTCGCTCAGGGTGATGCCCTCGTCGTCTTCGGTGAAGATGGTGATGGATTCCAGGGGCGTGAACTGATGGACGCGGGCGGGGGCGAAGCGCCGCTTGCCGCTGTCCATGTCCTCCACGATGAGGCCGTTGTTGCGGTTGGCCACCAGGCGGAAAACGCCCGGCATGCCGGAAACGATGACCAGGTCTTTCAGATTGATTGCCATAAGGTGCGCGGTGTCCTGATTTGCCGGGCAAAGGTAGAAAAATGCCGCTCATTCTGCGATGGAGGCCTTCCCGCCTTGGCATGCCCTGGATGTAAAATCGTTGAATCGTAAAATCGTAAAATCGTGACGAACGTGACGCGTGACGGCGTGACGCGTGACGGGAAGGGTGTGGGGCGAGAAGGGAGGGCTAGACATCGAAACAAATGGAAATAGGTGGAGACAAGTGGAAATATTAGTGTCGGCGTGACTCGGAGTCACGCCGACACTTGGTCAAAAAGGGTTTCGGGG
>CAZBYX010000004.1:23336-34945 GCA_964496055.1 uncultured Saprospiraceae bacterium | reverse complement strand
CACGCACCCATTGTAAACCCATTGCGTACCCTCGAAACCCCGAAACCTTGAGACCCTGGGACCTTTTATTTCCATTTGTCTCCACCTGTTTCCAGATATTTCGCCCTCCCACCCCCTCAAACCTCCTCCCCTACCCCCCGTTCAACCATTTCCACCCATGAGATTTCTATTCGAAACCCCGCGCTTGTTGCTCCGCCCCTTTTTACCGGAAGACGCTCCCGGACTGCTGGAACTGAACAACGACCCCGAAGTCCAGCGCTTTACGGGTGATC
Source organism: uncultured Saprospiraceae bacterium (assembly GCA_964496055.1). Classification (GTDB taxonomy): domain Bacteria; phylum Bacteroidota; class Bacteroidia; order Chitinophagales; family Saprospiraceae; genus CAZBYX01. Next base: position 34,673 of record CAZBYX010000004.1, on the reverse strand, counting down.
CCCCCTTTCCGTCATTGGAAGCCGCCCGGCGGTTCGTGTTGGAATACCCCGAGTACCGCCGTACGGGCTACGGCCGTTGGGCGGTACTTCAGAAAACCGATGGAGCTTTTCTCGGCTGGTGCGGGTTGAAACTCAACGAAGAGGAAGAGGTGGACCTGGGCTTTCGATTCCTGCGGCGATACCGGGGTCGGGGCTATGCCACCGAAGCCGCTGCCGCCTGCCTGGATTATGGCTTTCGCACGCTGAACCTGCCGGAAATCGTGGGGCGCGCCATGACGGAAAACGTGGCTTCCATTCGCGTTTTGGAGAAAATCGGCTTGCAGTTCCGCAAGGAAGTGTTCGTTCCCGCCCACGACGCCCGGGTGCGGTATTACAGCCTCGACCGGCAAACCTTCCTCTCCCGAACCTCCTGATTTCCCGGGGAGTCTTATCTTTCCAGCCCGACGATGGACCATCGGATGTCGTCCATCGTCCACCTTCCATCCATCAAATCGACCCGCCATGAAAAAGACGCATACCCTGATTTGCCTGCTCCTGACAGGAGGGGCCCTCTGTGCTCAGGATGCCGCCCCCTCCCTGCCCCCCAACAAGGCAGCCGTCATCGCCAGCGTGGAGCGGCACAGCGCCGAACTGATCGAGCTGAGCGACAAGATTTGGGCCTATGCCGAAACGGCCTTCGAGGAACACCAGTCCGCCAAAGCCCTGGCCGACTACGCCGAAGCGCAGGGCTTCCGCGTCGAGCGCGGAGTGGCGGACCTCCCCACCGCCTTCGTCGCCAGCTACGGCAGCGGCCGCCCCATCATCGGCATTTTGGGCGAGTACGACGCCCTGCCCGGTATTTCCCAGAAGGCTCAGCCCGGAAAAGAACCCCTGCAACCCGGCGCCGCCGGGCACGGTTGCGGCCACAACCTCTTCGGCCCGGGCAGCCTGGGGGCCGCCATCGCCATCAAAGAGCTCATGGAACAAGGCGCCATCCAGGGCACGGTGCGCTTTTACGGCACCCCCGCCGAGGAGAAGTACTTCGGCAAGCTCTACATGGCCCGCGCCGGGCTGTTCGACGACCTCGACGTCTGCCTCGACTGGCACCCCGGCGACGAAACCAAAGCCGGTGCCCAGAGCTCCCTGGCCCTCATCGACTTCATCGTGGAATTCTACGGGCAGGCGGCTCATGCCTCGAGCGACCCCTGGAACGGCCGCAGCGCCGCCGACGCCCTCGAACTCTACACCACCGGCATCAACTACCTGCGCGAGCACATCAAACCCACCGTGCGCATCCACTACCACATCATGCAGGCGGGCGACGTGGTCAACGTCGTGCCCGACTACGCCAAAATCTGGACCCGCGTGCGCGACACCCGCCGCGAAGGCATGCTCGCCGTCTATGAACGCGTGCTCGACATCGCCGAAGGCGCCGCCCTCATGGCCAACGTGGAACACAAGGTCAGCCTCGTCAGCGGCTTGCACGAAGTGCTCGTCAACCGCACGGGGGGCATGGCCATGCAAAAGAACCTCGAGCTGCTCGGCCCCATTCAATACAGCGAAGAGGAAATCGCCTTCGCCAAGGAACTGCAATCGAACCTGGGCAAGCCCCCCGTCGGAATGGACGCCGACATCCGCCCCTATGAAGAAACCAAAGAACACCCCGGAGGCGGCTCCACCGATGTGGGCGACGTCAGCTGGCTGGTACCCGAAATCCGCCTGCGCGTCACCACAGCCCCCAAAGACGTGCCCTGGCACTCCTGGGCCGTGGTGGCCTGCGGCGGCATGTCCATCGGGCACAAGGGCATGCTCCACGCCGCCAAAGCCCTGGCCATGACCATGGTGGACCTCTACGAAAACCCCGATCTGGTCCGGGCCATCCGCAAAGAATTCCTCGAACGCAAAGGCGACTACCAGTACAAAGCCATCCTGCCGGAAGGCCCGCCGCGGATTACCAATTAACCGTGACCAACGTGACGGACGTGACGCGTGACGGGAAGCTGTCAAATCGTAAAATCGTGACGGCGTGACGGACGTGACGCGTGACGGACGTGACGCGTGAGAGGGAGGGTGTGGGTTGTTGATCGTTGGTTGGGGGTTTTAGTTCGGGGGGGTGAACCGCAGTACTTCGCAGCTTTTTTCGCAGTTGTCCGCAGTTGGCAGTGGGGGGGTGAGGTTGGGGAGGGTGCTGTTCACTCTGCGGGAAACTATGGCTTGACCGTATGGTTCACTCTGCGGTTCAAACCAACCCAAACCCAAACCCCACACCCTCCCTTCGATTTTACGGTTTTACGATTCAGCGATTTTACAATGGGTGGGGTTGTTCGTTGTTCGTTGTTCGTTGCTCGTTGTTCGTTGGGAGGGGGGCGCGGGTTGGGGACTATTTATTTCCATTTGTTTCCACCTATTTCCAGGTGTTTCAAGTGCATTACCCGTCGCAAACCAACTGCAAACCAACCGTCCGTACATCCATCCATTGCTCAGCTACCCGCGCCGAGTTCTTCTTCCAGGGCGATGGCTTTGGGGAAGAGGATGTTGTTTTCCAGGTGCACGTGCTTGTGGAGGTCCTTTTCGAATTCTTCCAGCAGGCTGTAAAGCACCCGATAGGTGTTGCAGGCATGGTCCGGGGGGCGGAAGCCGGCACTCAACTCCCGCATTTTCCGCATCAGGGCGCCGGCGTGGTCGTGCTCCTGCTCCATGACGCGGATGGGGTTTTGCACGGTGCCGAAGGGGGGTGGGAAGGGTCTTTTGCCCCGTTCCCGGGTCTGTTCCAGATGGCGGACGTAGGGGAAGAGAATCATCTCTTCCTTTTGCATGTGGGCGGTCATTTCCTCTTCGAGCTCCTGCACATAGGCCGCGATGAGGCGGGTTTCCGGATTGGCTTCGCCGTGCACGCGAGCCACCTTTTCGCTGTATTGCCGGAGCATGGGCAATTTGCTGCGCACATAGTTGTGATGAACCTGGACGATGTAGTCCGCCAGAAATGTCGGTGACCAACTCTGGTAGTCGTGGTCCGGTTGGGGGTTGCCGGATTGCAACTGCCGGAGCTCGTCCAGCAGTCGTTCCACCTCGATGCCTTTCGATCGGCAAACTTCTTCGATGCTGCGCTTGCCGCCGCAACAAAAGTCGATGCCGTACTTTCTGAAAATTTCCGCGGTGCGGTAATCCCGGGCGACGGTTTCCGCCACGGTCCGGTGGGCCAAATCAGTTGCATTCATCAGGAATAGGTTCTTTCAGGAGGTTATCGAATCAAAAGTCTTTCCGTGCCGCCGCCCGTACGATGGAGCCCAGCGGGACGCTCACCCAGAGGAGAAGAACCCCCAGAGCCACGGCAATGCCCAGCGAAGTGCCCAGAAATTTCTGGAACACCGCCCCCGTCAGCCCCATGAGCGCCGCCACATCGAGTTGCAACACCACCAGGATGCGCGACAGGTCGATGGGATTGAACAGAGAGGCCCCGAGGGCGAATTGCTCCAGAGGATAATCCCGGAACAGGGAAAGCAAGAGCAGGAAAAACCCGTCGTAGGCCACCGCCAGCACCAGCCACAACAGGATGGCCAGGCCGAAGCCGCGGATGCGGTTCTCGTTGCGCAAGGCGATGTAAAAAGCGAGCCCCGAAAAGACGAAAGACAAGGCCACGCCCACCCCCAGGAGGGTGAGAAAGTGCCCCATCTCCGCCGAGCCGAGCCCCCCGAACAAGAGGAAGGGGAGCCCCGTTCCCGCCACCAGGCAAAGCGCCAGACTGCCCGCCACCGCCAGGTATTGCCCCAGGAAAATATCGCGCCGCCGCAGGGGCTGCGCCAACAGCAGCTCGGTGAATTCCCGCGAGTTGTAGTAGTACATCACCCCGAACATCGTGGCGATCAGCGGCACCAGCACCAGCACCACATTCATCAGACTGATGACCACCTTGGAAAGATTCGGGCTCAGCCAGAACAATCCCAGGGTGAAAATCAGGTAAAACCCGAAGTAAAAGAACATCCAACGGCTGCGAATCAGGTCGTACAGGCTGTATTTCAGAATCTTTTGCATGGCAATGCGATTTTCTGTGGAGGATGGCTTGTGAGGTTTACTTGACGGCCGGGACTTTCGGGGGCACTCCGTTTTGCGAAAACCGGGAGTGGTTGCCCTCCAGCAGGCGGGCGATGGCACGCTCCACGGAAGTTTCCCCGTAGCGGCTGCGCAGTTCCTCCAGACCGCCGCGGAAGTGGATGCGGCCGTCGAGCAGGAAGATGACCTCGTCGGCGAGTTCTTCCACCAGGCTCATGATGTGGGTGGTGATGAGGACGATTTTGCCCCGAGCCACTTCTTCGGCGAGGAGGTCTTTGAGGCGAATGATGGCCACGGGGTCCAGCCCGGCGGTGGGCTCGTCCAGAATGAGGAGGGGGTTGTCGTACATGAGCGCCAGGACGAGGTTGGCTTTCTGGCGGGTGCCGCCCGACAGGGTGCTCAGGGGCTTGTCGAGGTGGGGCTCCAGTTCGAAGAGGCGGATGAGGGCCTCGTCCCGGGCGGGTCGTTTGCGCAGGTCTTTGACCATGGCGAAGAGTTCGCGCAAACGCAGGTTGTCGGGGAATCGGGCGATTTGCGGCAGGTAGCTGATGCGGTCGCGGTAGGACCATTGCCCCCGCACGTCCTCCCCGGCCACCCGAACGGTGCCCTCATCGGGCAAGACCATCCCCAGGATGGTTTTGATGAGGGTGGTCTTGCCGGAGCCGTTCGGCCCCAGGATGGCGCTGACGGCGCCCCGCTTATTGATTTCCAGGTCGATGCCTTTCAAGACCTGGTTTTTTCCGAATCGCTTGCTCAAGTCTTTAATCTGAATCATGGCGAAGGAGTTTGGCAGATTCCAGGGAGTTCAGGGTCGGCTTTCGAGGGTTCCTCTTCCACGGGTTGCATGCGGGGTTGGCGGTCGAGGATGTTGGCGGGGGTCAGCACGGGGCTGACCTTTTCGCTGAAGTTGAGCAGGTCCACGAAGAGGCTGTGCAGCAGCACCACGGCTTCGGGGGTGCGGTTGACCACGTAGGTGAACAGTTTGACGGGGCGATGGGGCACGTCGCCGATGCCGTCGCGGTCGAGGTCGTAGCCGCTGTAATCGCTCCAGTAGTTGCCGTCGTAGGAGTTGTTCACCCCCTCCGTCTGGGTGGCGAGGTTGAAGGTGTTGTGGATGAAGTTGTTGCCGCGCATGACGTTGTCCATGCACCCGCCGTTGACCTTGACGGCCCAGCCGTTGCGTTCCAGCAGGTTGTATTCGTAGGTGATGCGGTTGGAGCCCTCGACGAAGATGCCGACGGTGTTTTTGACGAAGCGGTTGTTGCGGATTTCGGCGTCGTAAATTTCCTTGAGCAACAGGCCGAAGGAGGCCTCGCCCCAATTGTGGCGGAAGTCGTTGTCCCACATCCGGATGCGACGCGAGAACATCACGGCCACGCCGGCGCCGTTCTTTTCGAAGGTGTTGCAGGCGTAGTCGTCGTCGTTGGAGAACATGAAGTGGAGCCCGTAACGCAGGTTGCCCTGGCTGTAGTTGTCGCTGATGGTGCTGTGGTCGACGAACTCGAAGTAGATGCCGTCGCGGTGGCGGCGGACGGTGTTGTTGCGGATGGTGAGGCGCTTGCAGTACCAGGCATGGATGGCGTTGCCGGAGGAGGCTTCGTCCCGGGCATTGCCCACGATGAGGTTGTCTTCCACCACGCCGTCGGAGGAATTTTCGAGATAGATGCCGAAGAAGGTATTGGTCAGGCGGTTGTTGCGCAGGGTGAAGTTGCGGGCGCGGCGCACGCGGATGCCGGCGCGGTCTTCCAGATAGCTCGTGCCCACGTTGCGCACTTCGATGCCTTCGATGGTGACCCCGTCGGCCAGGATGGTCAGCACTTCGGTCTCGTTCTCTCCGTCGAGAACGGGATAATCGAGCCCGCGCAGGGTGAGCGGCTTGTCGATGACGAGCTGCCCTTCGCGGTAGGTGCCCGCATGCAACAGAATCGTATCGCCGGCTTGCGCTTCGGCGATGGCTGCCTGCAAGGATTTCAGGGAGCAGGAAGGGCACACCTCCAGGGTTCGGTTCTGGCTCAGGGCCGTCACCCATAAACCGAGCAGCAGGGGCAGTGGAAGTAATTTTTTCATGCCGTGGATATTGAGTGCGATGAAGGGAAAAAAGACAGTCGCCGGCCTTCGCATCTTCCCGGCGACTGCGAGCGTTGCCCCACAATCATTCTTCAGGGGGCAAGAGCACTTTGTCAACCACGTGGATGATGCCGTTGGAGGCCTCTACGGACCCCAGGATTTTGGCGCCGTGCACATAGGTGTCGTTGCCCTTCTTTTCCACCTTGATGTAGTGGCCGCTGGCCTGGAACAACTGCATGCCGTCGCGCAGCATGTTGGTGGTGTATTTGCCCGGCGAGGCGTGAAACTTGATGATGCGCGCCAGCTTGTTCTTGTTCTCGGGCTTGAGCAATTCATCGAGCGTGCCTTCGGGCAGTTGCTCGAACGCTGCGTTGGTGGGCGCGAAGACCGTCAGCGGCCCGGCGTTGACCAGCACGTCTTCCAGGCCGGCTGCCTGAACGGCCTGGGCCAGCGTCGTGTGGTCTTTGGAATCCAGGGCGATTTGCAGGATGTTCGGTTTGGAAACCTCGTCCTGAACGGCCGACTGCCCTTTGGCAAAGGAAGCCGCCTCATCCGTGGGGGCGGCCTGCCGGCCGTCGGTGGCCGTATTGGTGCATGCCCACAAGAGCACCGATGCCGCCACCCAGACCATTGCATTTTGAAGAACTTTCATGGTACGAAGCTTTTGGTGAATGATTCGAAACCGCGAGCCCTCGCCGAAAAGCTGGACCCCGGCAAACGGTGGCGTGTGAGGTGGGAGGGGTGGGAGGGGCTGGGTTTGGGAGGGAGGGTGTCCCGTCCCTCAATCCCCCTGAAGCATCCAACTTTCCGATGCGGCTCGACTATTCCTCCATGGTGGACATCGCTTCTCCTGTGCGCAGTCTTTCGGGTAAATCCTGCCATCCCAGCAAGTCCCCCGATTTTTCAGCCTGGACGGCCTGAGCTTCGGCCTCGGAGGCAAAAGCCGTCAGATAGGCGCCCATGGGGCTGGGCAAATTGGGGCTGATGAGGTAGGTGGCATCCTCGGCGGCGATGAAGTCGCCCGGCTGTTCGAAATAATTGACCAGCAGAAAGGACCAATTCTGTTCGGGGTTCTGCTCCAGATAATGGACCATGCACTCGATGGCGTCGAACTTGTACACCTTGCCCTTGTCGGTGACGGCTTCGGCGCCGTGTTGGCGGTCCACGATGGTCATTTTGCAGAAGTGGCAAAAGTCGGTGCCGTACTGGATGGGCTCAGGCGACGGTGCGCAGGATGCCAGCAGAACGAGGCTTGCCAGGAAGGGCAGATACCGTTTCATGTTGCTTCTCGATTTTGGATTTCAACCAACCCGCCGCCAGGGCCAGCAAAATGGACACACCGGCGAAAATCCCGCCCACGTGGGGCAGCGAAGTGGCGATGAAGTTCAAAATGACTTTCGTGCCCAGCAGGGGTGGTTGAAAGGATGCCCCGGGAATCTTGATGGGCGCCGTGGGGCTCAGGTTGTGCCCGTAGTCGTACTCCCAAAGATAGAAGTCGTACAGGCCGGCGGCTGCCAGCAAAGCCATAAGCACGCCCCAGCCCAGAAAATACCAGGAGCGGTTGACGAACACCCCTATCAAACCCAAAACCACCATCCCCCAAACCACGTAGGGAAAGTACTTCAATTCGGGGATGGATTCGGGTTCGATTTTTTTCATCCCCACGTAGTGGTTCAGGATGTTTACATTTTGCAGGGTGCCGGGGCTGTCACCGCCTAATTTGTTGATGTAGATGTACATCGTAACCCCGTCGGGGTATTGCGGCGCCACCAAAGTGATTCGCCACATGGGGAAGAGAAAGAGCGTGAGGAGCGCCAGGGCTGCAAAGGCCATCAAGATGCGGGGCAAGTTTTTCATGATTGAAATTTTAACAGCGGGCAATGCAGACGATTCATTCGGAGGAGGGGAAGAAGGGGTGCCGCCCCTGAAGGCGACACCCGTTGCAATACTGAAGCCTTATTGTACGGGCTCCTCTTCGCCCAGACTCCACTTCAGAGCGGTGTTGGCGCCGCGCGGGCTGACCCGCACATAACCTTGCATTTCCTGGTGGAGGGCCGAGCAGAAGTCCGTGCAGTAGAAGGGATAGACCCCTTCGTATTTCGGTTCCCAGAGCAGGGTTTCCGTCTGACCGGGCATGATGAGCAGCTCGGCGTTGTTGGCGCCCATGACGGCGAAGCCGTGCGGCACGTCCCAGTCTTGTTCGAGGTTGGTCACGTGGAAGTACACCTTGTCGCCCACGCGGATGCCTTCGATGTTGTCGGGGGCGAAGTGGCTGCGGATGGTCGTCATGTACACGTGGACGACGTTGCCTTCACGCACGACTTTGGCATCCTTTTCACCCATGGCGCGATAGGGGTGCTTGTTTTCTTCCAGCGGGTAAATCTTCTTGACCCGCGGCAGGACCTTGGCGGCGGAAATGCCCTGGGCGTAGTGCGGCTCGCCCATGGTCGGGAAATCGAGCAAGAGCTTCATCTTGTCGCCGGAGATGTCGTAGAGCTGTGCCGAGTGGCAGAGCTCCGGCCCCGTGGGCAGGTAGCGGTCTTTGGTGATTTTGTTCAGAGCCACGAGGTACTTGCCTTCGGGCTTGCGCGAGTCGCCGCCGGGAATCATCAGGTGCCCGATGGAGTAGTAGGTCGGCACGCGGTCGAGCACCTCCCAGGTGCCCACTTTCCACTTGACCACCTCGCTGGAGATGAAGAAGGAGGTGTAGGCGTTTCCGTTGGCGTCGAACTCGGTGTGGAGGGGTCCGAGACCGGCTTCCTTCACCACCCCGGCGACGACGTCTTCGTACTTGAGCACGGGAATGCCCTCGATGACGGTTTCAAAGGACTCGTTCTCGATGGCCTGCATCATCTTGGTGAAGGAGTGGACGGTCAGGTCGGCCGAAAGCTTGCCGTTCCCCACGATGTATTCGCCGGTGGGGTCCACGTCCACGCCGTGCGGAGATTTGGGGGTGGGCAGGAAGTAAACCAGGCCCGGGCACTCTTCGGGGATGAGGACGCGCACCTTGTCCTTGATGGTGCTGGTAGCGATATGGGATTCCTCATCGTAGTAGTTGTGTGCATAGCGTGCGGGGACTTCGTGGAACTTGCCCTGCTGGATGTACTCTTCGGCTTTCTTCCAGTTGACGGCGGCGATGAAGTCCTTGTCATTCTGGCTGGCCGTCACTTCGAGCAGGGAGTGTTTTTGCTCGGTGTTGTAAGTGGTGAAGAAGACCCAGCCGTGCGATTTGCCTTTGCCGGCATGAGCCAGGTCGTAGTCGAAGGCGGGCAACAAGACCTGGAAGGCGATGTCCATGTTGCCGGGTTCGTCGGCTTTGACGAAGGTCAGCATGCCCTTGAAGTTCTCGGCGTAGCTGTCGATGGCTACGTCTTTCTGAGGATAGGGCACGCCGAAGCGGGTACCGGCTACGACGTACTCGGTGTTTTCGGTGCAGAAGGGCGAGCTGTGGTTGCCGCCGCTGTTCGGAATCTCAATGATCTCGGTGGTTTCGAACACCGAGAGGTCAATGCGGGCGATGCGCGGGGTGTTGTTGGCGTTGATGAACAACCAGCGCCCATCGGTCTCCCCATTGGTCTGAGACAGCTCGGGGTGGTGGGCGTCATCCCAGGGCACGAAGCCGTGGGAAGTGTTCAGCATGGGCTTGGTCTCCTCGTTGAAGCCCCAGCCTTTTTCCCCATCCACAGAGAAGACGGGAATGATTTTGAACAAGCGACCGGAGGGCAAGCCGTGAACGGAAACCTGCCCGCTGAACCCACCCGACATGAAAGCATAAAACTCATCGTACTCGCCGGGGGCAACGTAAACCTTGGAGGCCGCATCGCTGCCCAGAGCGCCTCCCCCAGAGGTGGAAGTCCCCCCTTGCTGGCCGCAGCCCCAGAACAGGATGGCCCCAAAGAGCGCGACTCCGGCCATCACCGACAGGACGTGAAAGGGACGGTTTTTCATAATTGCTGGATTTGGTTGGTGAATAATTTTTCGACGATTAATGGATTAATGCATCCGTTTATCGCCAGCAAAATTGATGGTTGCCCCGCCCGGCAGGTGGTGACATTTATCAATCGCGGGGGTGATTTTCATCAGCCGGCGAGTGTCCCGCTCCCCGATACATTTGCAGCATTCTGATCCAAAGGAGGGATAACCCTGCCCCAAAAAGAGAATCCTGACTCCTTTTTTCCGGCATTCGAAAAACCAAATCCAGCTTATGTTCTCCAGAGGATGCCAATATGCCCTCCGGGCGGTGCTGTACCTCGCGGTTCACTCCGAAGAAGCGCACCCCCTGAACGTGCGGGACATCGCCCGGGCCTTGCAAGTTCCTACGCCCTACCTGAGCAAGCTTTTGCAAAAGCTGGCACGAGACCACATCATTTCCTCGGTCAAGGGCCCGGGCGGGGGTTATTTCATGAGCCCCGAGAACTTGCGAAGCAACCTGGCCGGCGTCATCCACTGCATCGATGGGCCCGATGCCCTCCAGGGCTGCATCATGGGCTTGCCGGTGTGTTCTTCCGAAAACCCCTGTCCCCTGCACGTCCAGGCATACGCCCTGCGGGAAGGGCTGAACTATCAACTCGAAAAGCAAACCATCGGGGAGCTCGCCGAAAAGGTGAAGCGCACCGGGCTGAAACTCTGAACGCCGCCCCGACGGCGGTTTCCCGATTGGCAATCATCCACCAACAAAATCCTGCATCATGAAAGAGGCAATCGTTTTGCTCGCTTTGGGGCTGTTCTTCACCGCTTGTGGAGGCAACGCCCCGGAACAATCATCCACCGCGGGTGCCGAACCCAAAAGCATGGTCGCCGACACCCCCGAAGACGACGGCACCGGCTACGGCAAAATCAAACACGTGGACCTGAACGACCCCCTCGACCCCGCCATGGTGGAGGCCGGCAAAGGCATCTATGAAATGAAATGTGCCGCCTGCCACAAACTCACAGAGCAGCGCGTGGTCGGACCGGGTTGGAAAGGCATTACGGAACGCCGCAAACCGGAATGGATCATGAACATGACCATCGACCCCGACGCCATGCTCGAAAAAGACCCCATCGCCCGAGACTTGCTCAAGCAATGCCTTGTGCGCATGCCCAACCAAAACCTCTCGGAAAAAGATGCGCGGGACGTCCTCGAGTTCATGTACTTCAACGACGGCAAACCCGTGGCGGAAAAATGAGGCAACCCTCCCGCTACGGCCAACGCTTTGAGGATTCGAGGAGGCCGCCCGCTATGGCCGACGCTTTGAGGAA
>CAZBYX010000004.1:14238-23236 GCA_964496055.1 uncultured Saprospiraceae bacterium | reverse complement strand
CGCGGGCAGCTTCCTCAGATCCTCAAATCTTCAAGGCGCAGCTCTCGCGGGCAGAAAAACAATCGCTATGCTCCGGAAATGGCTTTTGGTGGCACTGGGCAATTTATTTGTGGCAGCCAGCGTAGGGGCTTTGCTGCGCTTCGCATTCGTTCGCGAGCTGCCCTGGCTGGACTACTACAACTTTCTGCACGGCCACTCCCATCTGGCCATGATGGGCTGGGTGAACATGGCCCTGTTCGTCCTGCTGGGGCGGGCCTTTCTCAGAGAGGAGGAGTGGGAAGGGAGGCCCTTTCAGTCCTTTCTATGGCTTGCCCAGTTGAGCGTGCTGGGGATGTTCGTTTTTTTCCTGCTCCGGGGCTATGGGGCCGGCAGCATCGCCTTCAGTACGGCGCACGTCTTGCTGGCTTACTGGTTCGGGTACCGACTCTGGCACGCCCTGGAGGCCCACCCCCCCACCCTTTCCAGGCGTTTCGTCCGGGCGGCTCTCCTCTTTCTGGCACTCTCCACCCTGGCCTTGTGGGCCATGCCCTTCATTTTCCTGTTCGAACTGAAGGGCAGCGCCTTCTATTACATGGACGTCCAGTTCTTTCTGCATTTCCAGTTCAACGGGTGGTTTCTTTTCGCCTTGCTTGCTCTGGCCTTTCGCTGGATGGAAAATCAGGGGCTGCCGTTGCAGGAGGCTTGGGGCCGGCGGTTTTTCCGGTTGCTCACCTTCAGTGCCTTGCTCACCTATGCCCTGGCGGTAGCCTGGAGCCAGCCTTACCTCGGTGTCTTCATCGTGAACAGCCTGGGCGTGACCCTGCAGTTGGGAGCCTTGTTTGCCCTCATCCAATTGCTGCGTCCCGTTCTGGGGGAGGTTCGCAACCGGCTCAGCCCCTGGGCTCGCTGGCTGCTGGGGTTGGCCTTTGCTTTTCTGGTTTTGAAAATGCTCATTCAGGCGGCTGTCGTGGTGCCGGCCCTGGCCAAGGTGGCCTATACCATCCGCAATTACGTCATCGGCTTCATCCACCTGATGTTGCTGGGCACCATCACCACCGGGCTGCTGGGGTTGAGCCTCGAAACCGGGCTGTTGCAAATCGAGCGAAGGCTCGCGAAATGGGGGATCGGGCTGTTTCTCACGGGGTTTTTCCTCAGCGAAGCGCTGCTTTTCCTGCAGGGCACCCTCTTCTGGGCCAACATGGGATTCCTGCCTGCCTATTACGAATCCCTGTTCGCTTGCACCCTGCTGTTACCCACCGGGGTGCTCTTCCTCCTCCTCGGAAATCTTCGGTGGGGGCGCGGTGGGCAGGCCCTCGAAAAATCTGGAAAGACCTTGAGACAAGTTGAAATAAAAGGTCCCAGGGTCTCGCCATACGGCTAAAAAGGTTTCACGGTTTCACGGTCTCAGGGTTTCGAGGTTTCACGGTCTCAGGGTCTCAAGGTTTCACGGTCTCAGGGTTTCGAGGTTTTGAGGGTACACAATGGGTTTACGATGGGTGCGCGATGGGAAAGACATCGAAACAAATGGAAAAATTTGGAGACAAGTGGAAATAAATTGTCCTCAAACCCGCGCCCTTTCCTGTAAAATCGTAAAACTGTGAAATCGTAAAATCGAAGGGAGGGCTAGACATAGAAACAAATGGAAATAGGTGGAGACAAATTGAAACACATTGTCCCCAAACCCACATCCCCACCCACCCAACTGACAACTGACAACTGACAACTGGCAACTGGCAACTGACAACTGGCAACTGACAACTGACAACTGACAACTGACACTCCCCCCCACCCAACTCTAAACTCTCCACTCTACACTCTCCACTCTATCACACCCCACCCAACGAACAACGATCAACGCCCCCCCATGGCGATTTTACGATTTTACGATTTTACGATTTGACAATTTGACAATTTGACGCTCTCACCGATAATTCAACACCGACGCCAGCCACTGTTCCACTTCTTCGACCGACATGCCCTTTCGGCGGGCGTAATCTTCGACCTGGTCTTTGCCGATGCCCTTAACGGTGAAGTATTTGGACTCCGGGTGAGCGAAGTACCAGCCGCTGACGGAAGAGGCGGGGTACATGGCGAAGCTGTCGGTCAGGGAGATGCCGGCGTTGCGTTCCACGTCGAGCAATTGCCAGAGGGTGGCTTTTTCGGTGTGGTCGGGGCAGGCGGGGTAACCGGGAGCGGGCCGGATGCCTCGGTATTGCTCGCGGATGAGGGCGTCGTTGTCGAGGCGTTCGTCGGGGGCGTAGCCCCAGAATTCGCGGCGCACGCGCAGGTGGAGGTGTTCGGCGAAGGCTTCGGCCAGGCGGTCGGCCAGGGCTTTGAGCAGGATGGCGCGGTAGTCGTCGTGGTCGGCCTGGAAGCGCTCCACGTGGGTTTCGATGCCATGGCCGACGGTGACGGCGAAGGCGCCGAGGTAATCCTGCTTGCCGCTGTCGGCCGGGGCGAGGAAGTCGCTGAGGCAGAGGTTGGGCTGGCCGGAAGCCTTCATCACCTGTTGGCGCAGGTGATGGAGCCGGGCAAGGGGGGTGCCGGTCTGAGGGTTCAGCACCTCGATGTCGTCGTCGTGGACGGTGCGGGCGGGAAACAGGCCGATGACGGCACGGGCGCGCAGCCATTTTTCCGCGATGATGCGATCGAGCAGGCTGTTGGCATCGGCGAAGAGTTTGCGGGCCGCCTCCCCCATTTCGGGGTCTTCCAGAATGGCGGGGTACCGCCCGCGCATTTCCCAGGAAAGGAAGAAGGGCGTCCAGTCGATGAATTCGCGCAGGGTTTCGAGGGGGTAATCCTCGAAGGCTCGAACGCCGAGAAGGGCGGGTTTGGGGGGTTGATAGTTTGCCCAGTCGAGGCGGAGTTTGTTTTCGCGGGCTTTTGCCAGACTCAGGTATCGTTTGGCGGATTGCCGCCCGGCGCGCTGCCGACGGATGCGCTCGTATTCTTCGCGGGTGCTGCGGAGGAATTCCAGGCGGGCGTCGGCATCTTCACCGAGCAAGGTCGAAGCCACCGTGACGCTGCGGCTGGCATCGAGGACGTGGATGACGGGATGGGAATACTCGGGAGCGACCTTGACCGCCGTGTGGGTCTTGCTGGTGGTGGCCCCGCCGATGAGCAGGGGCACCTGGAAACCCTCGCGCTCCAGCTCGCGTGCCACGTGCACCATCTCGTCGAGGCTGGGAGTGATGAGCCCGCTCAGTCCGATGATGTCCACCTGGTGTTTGCGGGCTTCCTCCAGGATTTTCTGCGCAGGAACCATGACCCCCAGGTCGATGATTTCGTAGTTATTGCAGCCCAGCACCACCCCCACGATGTTCTTGCCGATGTCGTGCACGTCTCCTTTCACGGTTGCCAGGAGGATGCGGCCCTTGCGTCGGCTCGTTGTTCCGCCGTTTCGGCTCTGCTGCAGGGGGATGTCGGCGGCGCCGATGGTTTTTCCCGCCGCCCCGGCAGCCTCCACCCCCTGGAGCTGGGCCGGAGCCCCCTCCATGTAGGGCAACAGGTAGGCGACGGCTTTTTTCATCACGCGGGCACTCTTGACGACCTGGGGCAGGAACATCTTCCCGCTGCCGAACAGGTCGCCCACGACGTTCATGCCGTCCATCAGGGGGCCTTCGATGATTTGCAGGGGGGTGGGATATTTTTGCCGGGCTTCCTCCACGTCCTCTTCGATGAAATCGGCGATGCCTTTGACGAGGGCGTGTTCGAGGCGTTTCTCCACGGGCCAGGCCCGCCAGGTCAGGTCCTGCTTGCGGGCTTCCATGCCGCTGCCCTTGACTTTCTCGGCGTATTCGGTGAGGCGCTCGGTGGCGTCGGGGCGGCGGTTGAATAGCACGTCTTCCACCAGTTCGAGCAGGTCTTTGGGGATGTTTTCGTACACCTCGATCATGCCCGCATTGACGATGCCCATGTCCATGCCGGCCTGGATGGCGTGGTAGAGGAAAGCCGAGTGCATGGCTTCGCGCACGCGATTGTTCCCCCGGAAGCTGAAAGAGAGGTTGCTGACCCCCCCGCTGATTTTGGCACCCGGGCAGCGCTGCTTGATGATGCGGGTGGCTTCGATGAAGTTGATGGCGTATTCGTTGTGCTCCTCGATGCCCGTGGCCACGGCGAAGATGTTGGGGTCGAAGATGATGTCCTGCCCCTCGAAGCCGACCTGCTCGGTGAGGATTTTGTAAGCGCGCTCGCAGATTTCCACCTTGCGCTCGATGGTGTCGGCCTGGCCTTTTTCGTCGAAAGCCATCACGAGGGGAATGGCCCCGTAGCGTTTGACGAGCTTGGCCTGGCGGATGAAGGCTTCCTCGCCCTCTTTCAGGGAGATGGAGTTGACCACACAACGCCCCTGCACGCACTTCAAACCCGCCTCGATGACGCTCCACTTCGAGGAGTCAATCATGATGGGCAGGCGGGCGATGTCGGGTTCGGCCATGAGCAGGCGGAGGAAGGTGCTCATGGCTTCGGCGCTGTCGAGCAGGCCCTCGTCCATGTTGACGTCGAGGATTTGGGCTCCGCCCTCCACTTGCTGACGAGCCACGGAGAGGGCTTCGTCGTAGGCGCCGGTCTTGATCAGGCGGGCGAATTTGCGGCTGCCGGTCACGTTGGTGCGCTCCCCGATGTTGACGAAGTTGGTGTCGGGGCGCATGACGAAGGCTTCCATGCCGCTGAGCATGGTGTACTTCGGCACTTCGGGCACTTTCCGGGGGGCTTTTCCCTCCACGTGCTCTACCATGTGGCGGATGTGTTCGGGCGTCGTGCCGCAGCACCCGCCGACGATGTTGACCAGCCCTTCCTCGATGAAAGCGTCGATGTGGTCGCACATTTCGTGGGGAGTCTGGTCGTATTCCCCGAATTCATTGGGCAATCCGGCATTGGGATAGGCGTGCACGAAGCAATCGGCGATGCGGGAAAGCTCCTCCAGGTAGGGCCGCATTTCGCGGGCACCGAGCGAACAGTTGAGCCCCACGCAGAAGGGCTGCGCGTGCTTGATGGAAATCCAGAAAGCTTCAACGGTTTGCCCGGTGAGGGTGCGCCCCGAAGCATCCGTGATGGTGCCGCTGATCATGACGGGAAGGCGGATGCCCCGCTCCTCGAAGAGGGTTTCGATGGCGAAGATGGCAGCTTTGGCGTTCAGGGTGTCGAAGATGGTTTCCACCAGCAGGATGTCCACGCCCCCGTCCACCAACCCGCGCACCTGCTCGTAGTAGGCTTGCATGACCTCGTCGAAGGTGACGGCCCGGTAGCCGGGGTCGTTCACGTCGGGGGAAATGGACAGGGTGCGGTTCATCGGGCCGATGGAGCCCGCCACGAATCGGGGTTTGGCCTGCCAGGCGGCTTCGCCACAGCGTTCCTTCCACTGGGCCACCGCACGGCGGGCGATGCGGGCGGCTTCGAGGTTCATCTCGTAGCAGTGTTCCTGCAGGTGGTAGTCGGCCTGGGAAATGGCCTGCGCATTGAACGTGTTCGTCTCGATGATGTCGGCTCCCGCTTCCAGGTAGCGCAGGTGGATTTCCCCGATGACGTCGGGGCGGGTGAGGTTGAGCAAATCGTGGTTGCCCTTCACTTCGTGGGGGAAGTCCCGAAAGCGCTCCCCCCGGTAATCGGCATCGGTCAGGCCGTAGCCTTGGATGAGGCTGCCCATCGCCCCGTCCAGGACGAGAATGCGCTCTTGCAAAATGGTTTTCAGCAAATCGGTGGTGTTCATCGAGGTTGGATTGTCTGCTCCCTGCGCAAAAGGCGCCCCCGGCATTCTGCCGACGGAGAAAGCAGCAAAAGTAGAGAATTATCAAGCGTCCGCCTCGGCGAATAACGGCGGGGTTACGATGGGTAAGGCATTGAAATACCTGGGAATAGGTGGAGACAAAGGGAAATAAAAGGTCCCAGGGTCTCAAGGTTTCACGGTTTCAGGGTCTCAAGGGTGTGCGATGGGAAAGACCTCGAAACAAATGGAAATATTTGGAGACAAGTGGAAATAAATTGTCCTCAAACCCGCGCCCCCTCCCACTGCGGTCATCTGCGAAACAAGCTGCGAAGCACTGCGGTTTGGCCCCCCAACCCCCCACCCTCACCCAACGAACAACGAACAACGATCAACGATCAACCTCCCCGTCACGCGTCACGCCGTCACGATTTGACGATTCGACCTCCCCAGTACCGGCGGGCACAAAAAAAACGACATTCCCAAATGGGAATGCCGCTTCGCTATTTACTCTCACTAATGTATGAAACTTGAAACCGACTAATTTCAATGACTATGCCAAGAGCTTAACGGGAATTCGCCGAAAATGTTTGCTTCGTGGTTCGGAATTTTGGGAATTTACAAAATCCTAACATTTTCTTCCAGCGGCCAGCTCAAAAAGAGGGGCTATCGGGAGGAATTCGCGCTTAAGAGAGCTTCGAATCCTGGGAAACGTTGGTTCCCGAGGAAGATTTTTCCCGTTTTTTCTTCCAGTAGCGCAACAGGCCCAGGACGCTCATCCAGGGAGGGTTGGCCATGTTGTAGCGGTGGAGGCTGTCGCCGTTGATGCCGAAAGCGGCTAATTGGGTTTGAACATACCGCTCGAAGCGAGGGATGATTTCCTGGGGCGGAGTATCGGCGTCGGCGAAGGGCTTCATCCAGAGGGCCCAGTTTCGCAGGCGGGCGCGCAATTCGCGGATGTGCTCGCGCACGTCGGTCACTTCCCCGAAATGAGCCAGGAACAGGCGCTGGAAGCGTTTTTCGCGGATGCGGTCGAGGGATTGCTCCCAGGCTTCGATGTCGATGTCGGGCGGGGGGCAGGGCGGCAAGACGATTCCGTTTTGAATGCGGATGCCGGCTACGTCGCCGGTAAAGAGGCTGTCCCCCCATTGCCAGGCGATGTGGTGCACAGCATGGCCGGGTGTGAAAAGGGCTTTGAGACGCAGATTGCCCACCCGCACCCGTTGCCCGTCGCTCACCACCTCCAGCCGATCCTGCGGGATGCCGTGCAGGGCTCCCCAGAGTTGCTCCATCTGGTCTTGATAGATGCGCCGGGCGGAAAGCAACAGCCGCTCGGGGTTGTGCAGGTGCGGCGCCCCCTTGGGATGGACGTAAATCTTCGCCCCATGCCGGGCAAAGGCCCAGGCGGCGCCGGCGTGGTCCAGATGGATGTGGGTGAGGAAGACGTGCCGCACGTCCTGCGGGGAGTAGCCCCGAGCAGCCAATGCTTCCTCCAGAACGGGGAAGCAGGAATAGGGGCCAGTTTCCACGAGAACGGGGCCTTCGGAGGATTCGAGGAGGTAGGCAGCAATGGTGTGGGTTTGCCCGGCGAATCGAAGGTCCAAGCAATGATGCATTCCAAAAGTGTTTTTGTGTTTCACTTTTGAGGGATACCCATTTGTGGCCCCTCCTCAATAGCCGGCCGCCTGGCCGTCTTTGCGCGACTCGGAAGCCCCGATGTACACGCCGCGCTCGGCATCGTACAGGATGGCTTGATAGCCGCCGTAAATTCCCCGGGCGAATCCGATTTTGTGCCCCATCCCCATCAAGGTTCGGATGGTTTCGTAGCTGAACCCGCTTTCGAGGTTCACTTCCCCGGTCCCCTGTCGGAGGAATCCGGTAGGGGTGGAAGACCCAGCGTGACTGATTCGGGGAGCGTCGCCAGCCTCCTGCAAATTCATTCCGAAGTCGATGAGATTGAGCAGGATTTGGACGTGCCCCTGGGGCTGAAAGTCACCCCCCATGACCCCGAAACTGAGCCAGGGTTTGCCGTCTCGGGTCACGAAGGCGGGGATGATGGTGTGGAAGGGCCGCTTGCCGGGCGCATAGGTGTTGGCCTGGCCGGGTTTCAGCGAGAAGAGCTCGCCCCGGTTCTGCAGCATGAAGCCCAACTTGGGGGGCACCATCCCCGAGCCCATTCCCCGGTAATTGCTCTGGATGAGGGAGACCATATTGCCCGCCTTGTCGGCCACGGTGAGGTAGATGGTCTCTCCGGCGCTGATTTCCCCCGCGTCGTACATGCCGGCGCGGTCGTCCCGGATGAGCTTGCGGCGCTTCCCGGCATATTCTTTCGAGATGAGCTCCTGCACGGGCACCTCGGCAAAATCCATGTCGGCATAGTACCGGGCGCGGTCCTCGAAGGCCAACTTTTTGGCTTCCACCAGATAGTGGATGTGCTCGGGGCTGCCGAACCCATATTCCGCCAGGTCGTACCCCTCGAGGATGTTCAGCATTTGCAGGGCGGCGATGCCCTGGCCGTTGGGGGGCAGCTCCCAGACTTCGTATCCGCGGTAGGTGGTGGACACCGGCTCCACCCACTCGCTGGTGTGCGCGGCCAGGTCTTCGTACGACAAAAAGCCCCCTTGACTCTGCACGAATTCGGCGATGGTGCGGGCGATGTCTCCTTTGTAGAAAGCCTCGCGCCCTCCCCGGGCAATCTTGCGGTAAGTCTGCGCCAGAGAGGGATTGCGAAACACATCGCCCTTGCCCGGCACCCGCCCCTCGATGGTGTAGGTTTCGAGGACGTTGGGAAAGCGCTCGGCATATCGGGGCACGGAGAGCTGCAGGTAGTAGGCAATCAGTTCGGACACGGGAAAGCCCTCCTCTGCATACTGGGTGGCCGGGGCGAGGATTTCCTCCATCGGCAGGGAACCGAAGCGCTCGTGGATTTCGAACCAGCCGTCCACGCAGCCGGGCACGCTGACGGGCAGGGGCCCATAGGAGGGAATCCGCTCGTAGCCCTGCTCGCGGAACCACTCGAGGGTGAGGGATTTGGGGGAGCGGCCGCTGGCGTTCAGCCCATAGAGTTTTTGGGTTTCGGCGTCCCAGATGAGGGCGAACAAGTCGCCACCGATGCCGCAGCCGGTGGGTTCCATGAGGCCCAAGGCGGCGTTGGCGGCGATGGCGGCATCCATGGCATTGCCTCCCCGCTTCAGGATGTCGAGGGCGACCTGCGTGGCCAAGGGCTGGCTGGTGCAAGCCATGCCGTTGCGGGCGATGACCTCCGAACGGGTGGCAAAGGGCTTGCCGGTGATGCGGTCTTGAGCCATGAGCTGAAGG
>CAZBYX010000004.1:1913-14138 GCA_964496055.1 uncultured Saprospiraceae bacterium | reverse complement strand
TTCGTATCAACGTTGGGGCAGAAAATTGAACGCAGAGAAGCGTGCAACGGTCCCCCGGAAGGGGTAGGGGAAGAAGTTCGGCTGCATTTTCCAGCAGCCTGCAAGATAAAAAGGCGCAGCCAAATGAAAGACCCACCTGGACATTCCCGGGCAAGAAGCCGAGGCGAAGGGTTCGGCCAGCCCCCTGGCAGCGCCGAATCGCGCCAATCTCAGGGAATTTTGGCCACCGGTTCGAGGCCGAGCTCCCGGCCCTTCCGGAGCATGAAGGCGTAGGCGGCGTCGTAGTCGTTGGGAATCTCTCCGTCAAGGATGGCTTCGCGGATGGCGTTTTTGATGCGGCCCACCTCCGGCCCGGGAGGGATGCCGAAGGTATTCATGATGACCTCGCCGGAAATGGGGGGTTGCCAGTTGCGGATGCGGTCTTTTTCCTCCACTTCGGCCAGGCGCCTGCGCACCAGCTCGTAATTGGCCAGGTAGCGCTGCACCTTCTGGGGGTTCTTGGAGGTGATATCCGCTTCGCAAAGGAGCATGAGGTCTTCGAGATCGTCCCCGGCATCGAAAAGGAGGCGGCGAATAGCGGAGTCGGTGATGTTTTCCTGGGTCAGGCTGATGGGCCGCAAGTGCAGGCGTACGAGCTTTTGCACGTACTTCATCTTGTTGTCCAGGGGCAGGCGCAGTTTGCGGAAGATGCGAGGCACCATGGCGGCTCCGAGGGCGTCGTGGCCGTGGAAGGTCCAGCCCTGTTGGGGGTCGAAGCGCTTGGTGGGGGGTTTGGCGATGTCGTGCAGCAGGGCGGCCCAGCGCAGCCAGAGGTTGTTGGATTTGCGGGCTACGTTGTCCACCACTTCGAGGGTGTGGTAGAAATTGTCCTTGTGCCCTTTGCCGTCCCGGTATTCGACGCCGTGCAGGGCGGCCAGCTCCGGCAGGATGATTTTCAACAGCCCCGTATCGAACAGCAATTTGAAACCGATGGAGGGCTGGTCGGCGGCGAGGATTTTGTTCAGCTCTCCGGCGATGCGCTCCCGCGACACGATGCGAATGCGGTTGCGGCATTGCTCGATGGCATGGAGGGTCTCGGGCTCGATGGTGAAATGGAGCTGGGTGGCGAAGCGGATGGCGCGCAGCATGCGCAGGGGGTCATCGCTGAAGGTCTTGGAAGGCTCCAGCGGCGTTTTGATGATTTTCTGCTCCAGGTGTTCCAGCCCGTCAAAGGGGTCGATGAGCGCACCGAAATCTTCTTCGTTGAGGCTGACGGCCAGGGCGTTGATGGTGAAGTCGCGGCGGTTTTGGTCATCTTCGAGGGTGCCTTCCTCCACGCTGGGTTTGCGCGAATCGTGGCGGTAGGACTCCTTCCGGGCACCGACGAACTCGATTTCCAGGTCGTGGTGCTTGAGCATGGCCGTGCCGAACCGCTTGTACACCGTCACGCGGGGGATGGGGCGCAACATGCCGGCCACTTCCTGGGCCAGGCGAATGCCGCTGCCCACGCACACGATGTCAATGTCTTTGGAGGGGTTGCCCAGCAAGCGGTCGCGCACATAGCCGCCCACGATGTAAACGGGGAAGCCCAGCCGCTTTCCCGCCTGGGAAATGAGCTGAAAGATTTCGCGCTCGTGCCGATCGATGTTGAAAACCAAAACTGCTCGCGGGTTTGATGCAAAGTTAACGGATGCCCTTCGAACGCAGGCGCAAGCCCTCGGAACGAAAAAGACCTGACAGCGCCGTGCGGCTGCCAGGTCTTTCGGCGCGGAAAGCCTGCCGGCTCACTGGGATTGCAGCGGAATTTCCGAGCCTCCGGGGCCGCCGACCATCAGCGCCGTGATGATGCACAGCACGAACAGGGTGATGGCCAATCCCCAGGTCAATTTCTCGATGAAATCGGCGGACTTGGCCGCTCCGAACATTTGGTTGGCTTGCGTCCCACCGAAGGTGGAGTCCACCCCACCGCCTTTGGGGTTCTGGATGAGGACCGCCCCCATGAGGAGGATGGCTACCAGCGCGATCAATACCGTCATGAATACCATGAAAGAAGCTTTTTTTCAGACTCTTCGAGAAGCGGCCGAACCCATCAGCGCTTTTGCCTGAGCTCCTCGATTTTGCGCGCAAAGAAACCACTTTTTTCAGGAATCGACAAGCGCAGGCGTTCGTACATGGCGATGGCCCGATCGTAATGGCCCTGCTTTTCCAACAGGGCGGCCAGGGTTTCGCTGGCGAGGTCTTCGTGCTCCTCGAGGCTGCGGCGGGCCAGGGCATCGGCGGGGTCTTCTTTTTTCCCGGCTTTCTTCGCTTTTTTCTTTCGCTTGCGGGCTTCGTCGGCTTTTTTCAGGTGCTGCTCCAGCTCCAGGCGGGGATGGGGGGGCTCGAAGCGCTCCAGCCAACTGCCGAAGGAGGTTTTGGGCAAAGGTTGGGGCTCCTCCTTTTCATCGGAGGTCTGCTGCACCTGTTCGGGGTTGACGATTTCCAGCGGAATATCCCCCTCGATTTCGAGGGAATCCGGTTCCATCTCGGCGAACCAGGTGTTCATCAAAGCCCCCCAGGCAAGGACATCCGGAAGGACGTCCACCCAATTCCATTCGGGTTGCGGGGTGGTTTGCGCGGCTTCCAGGGTGGGCGGTTGGGGTTGGCGCTCCTCCCCCTCCTCCTTCCCCGAGGGGGGTGGGGGTTCGGCCGCCAGTGCTTCCAGGAATTCGAACTTTTCCTCGGGTTCCTGCGCCGAAGGCAGCGCTTCGGGCTCGTCGGGCAAATCTTCGAGGGTGAGCTCCAGGGGGCGAGGCTTCTCGGCGGATTCGGATTCGGGGGCGGCGGCCAGCACCGCCTCCAGGGTATCCAGGTTTTTCAGCTCCAACACTTCCATGGGAATGCGGAAGCCCTCGGGAGACCATTCCAGCAATTGCTCTTCCTGGAGGCGCTGCAACAAATACTTGCGGTCGATGGCATAGGTGGCGGCCAGCTCCAGGTTGCGTTGCCATTCGGGGTGTTGGTCTTGCAGGCTTTTCCACAGCAGCAAGACCCGGAGGTTGTGGCTATAGGGATATTGCAGGACGAGGCTCTTCAACTCCTGGTACCCGATGCGATACAGCTGGGCGGGATCCTTGAGAAAGTCTTGGAAATTTTCCGAATTCATGGCAAGGGGCGAAGTCGTTCAAAGCAGGGCGAAGCCCTTTGCAAAGGTACGGCGGATTTGGAACATCGGCGGGGGCGAGCCCCCGCCGACGGCTCCGGGCTCATTGGCGCACCACCTTGCGCACGATTTGCCGCCCGCTGTCCAGGGCACGCAACTGGACCAGGTAAGTTCCCACCGGGAAGCGGCTCAGGTCGAAGGCTTCCATTTTCAGGCGCTGCCCGTCGTATCCCGACAGGGCCTTGACGGCAAGGACCTGGCCGTTGGTATCGAACAAACCCAGCTGATAGTCGCCGGCCGGGGCTTCGAGCTCCACGAAGAGGCGGTCGCCGGCGGGGTTGGGCCCGACCTGAAAGCGCTCCACCTCCAGGGTGGCGGCTTTCTCGTCCGAGGAGCGGGCCTGCACCTCATCGCCGGGCAGTTGTTTGGGCAAGACGAATTTCACCGGCAGCATGTACTGCACGCTCACCGGCTTGCCGCCCTGCTTGCCGGGCACCCATTCGGGCATCAGGTCGACGATGCGCAAGGCTTCGGCATCCAGAAGGGGGTGCACACTGCGGACCAGTTCGGGAGTGCGGACCTCCCCGCTCTTGTCCACCACGAATTTGATGACCACCAGGCCTTCCAGGCCTTGCTCCACGGCTTCGCGGGGGTACTTCAAACGCGCCATGAGGAATTCGATCATCTTCTTCTGGCTGCATCGCTCCAGGTCCTTCCCGCTCAAACCGGAGTCCTCACACCCCGGAAAACGGGGCATTTCCTCCACGACCCGAAAAATTTTATCGGGCAAGGTGTCGGTCACCCATTCCGGGGTTGGGGGCAAGGGTTGGGGAGCGCTTTCCCGGGTGAAAGAATAAAAAAGCAAAGCCATCAGGGGCAGCACGAGCAACAGTTTCAACCAGGCTGCCTTGCCGGATTGGTTTCGAGTCATCATAACGATACGTTTTTTCAAATGTGAAGGAAAAAGGTTGTTGGCAAGGGCAAAGCGCGGTCCGGACATGCTTTGCCGCAGCAACAGATGGCCATACGGTTGCTTTCGCGTGGAGCGCAGCACCTCCCGGTCGGCCAGGTATTCGTGCTGCAGACCGAGCGCACTGCGGTATAGATGAATCACGGGGTTCCACCAGAACGCGACGCGCAACACCTCCAGGAAGAGCACGTCGAAGGTGTGCCCCTGGCGAATGTGCGCCAGCTCGTGGCGAACGACCCTGCGGAAATCTTCCGGGCTCAGGTGGTATTCCCGGCTCCAGAACAGGCTGCGCCAAAAGGTGAAGGGCAGATGGTAGCGCGGGGTCAGCACCCACTCGACCCCGAACCGACGCCGCACCTCGCTGCATCGGCGCAGGCGCCGCAGGTCCCACAAGCCCCGCAGGAAAGCCGCCAGGCTCACTCCCGCCCCCAGCAGGTACCCCACGACCAGCCAATCCACTCCTGCCCCGCCCGAGGGGGCGCCGCCCGGCACGGTGGTCAACGTCCCTTCGAGGGCTCCCAAACCCACGACCACCGGCTCCAGCCAATGGGTGGGGGTGGCGGGGAGGGCAGCCGGCATCTCGGGAAGCAAGGGCAGCACCAGCCCGAAAAGGAGCGTCCCCAACAGGTAGGCGCGGTTCCACTCGAAATAGGTTTCCCGACTCAGAAACGCCAGGTAGAACAGATAAAACACAGCCCAGATGAGGCTTACCTCGAGCATATAGGTCGTCATGACTTCCCGGTTTGTTCAAAATCAAAGCCCTGCAGCCGCCGGGCTCATTCCTTTTCCTTCAGGCGATCCAGCAAATCTGCCAGCTCGTCGGGGCTCAGCTTCTCCTCCCGCACCAGGAAGGAAACCAGCTTGTTGACCGAGCCGTCGAAGTAGTCTTTCACCAGTTTGTGCAGGCTGCGCCGGCTGTAGTCGCCTTTGCTCACCAGCGGAAAATACTCGTAGGTGCGGCCGTAGGCTTTGTGCCCCACGAAGCCCTTCTTCTCCAGGATGCGCACGATGGAGGAAATGGTGCTATGCGGTGGCCGTTTCCCCGACTTTTGTTCCATTTCGTCCAGAATGTCGCTCACCAGGCAGCGCTCCTTGCGCCAGATGACCTGCATCACTTCCTCTTCGGCTTTCGTCAATCGTTGCATGATTCTTAGTTTGACTTCGATTCCATTTCCCGACACGCCCCCCTGCCCTTCGAGGGGACGAGGAGACTCCCTTTCCATCCAGGAGTCTTTGAACGGGTGAGACAAAGGTAAATCGAATCATTTAGTCGCGCAACTATTTTTTAAAAAATGTAACGTATTTTTTAGTTACAAAATCACACACCCCCTGAACCCCTTGAAAAACAAAGGGATGCGCCAGGGTTCCTGTCGAATGGAGAAGGAGGGAGTGAGTTGGAGGCGAGGGGGGGGAGGAGACCTCAGCCCAGGAATTCGATGAGTTTGCGCACGGCTTTGCCGCGGTGGCTGATGGCGTTTTTCTCCTCCGGAGTCATCTGGGCGAAGGAGCGGTCGTATCCGAGGGGCTGGAAGATGGGGTCGTAGCCGAAGCCCTGCTCGCCGGTTTTTTCGCTCAGGATGGTGCCTTCGGCGACGCCTTCGAAGAGATGCTCCTCGCCGTCGAGAATGAGGGCGATGACGGTGCGGAAGCGGGCCCTGCGGTCGGTGCGCCCTTTGAGCAGGCGGAGCACCTTGTTCATGTTGGCATCGGGGTCTTTGGAATCGCCTGCGTAGCGAGCGGTATGGACGCCGGGCTCGCCGCCGAGGGCATCGATTTCCAGGCCCGTGTCCTCGGCGAAGCAATTCACACCATATTTATTATAGACGTATCGGGCTTTTTGGAGGGCGTTGCCCTGGATGGTGGGCTGGGTTTCGGGCAGCTCTTCGGTGCAGCCGATGTCCTGCAGGCCGAGGATGTGATAGCGGCCGCCCAGCAGACGATTCACTTCGGCGATTTTGTGGGGGTTGCCCGTGGCGAAAACCAGCTTTTTCATGCTTGGGAGATTTGAACGGCAGGCGGCCCGGCCTCACTTTTTCAATTCGAACATCTCCTGCAGAGCCTTCCACAGGGCGCTTTTCAAGGCTTTGTCCGCCTGGAGGCGCTTCGGGGAGGGGGCAAAAAGCAACTTTGCACCGCAGAGTTCGAGGACGCGGAAAAATGGAGCTTCGAGGTTCAGCTGAGCGCTTTCGGGCCCCACCCCGAAAAACAAAACCTGCCGGATTGCCCCCTGCCTCACCCATTCGGAAAATTTGAAGCACTCGCGGGGTGCCAAAAGTAGCAACTTGGCATCCTTTTGCATATCTTTCCGAACCGCCCCCAGAACCTTTCCCAGAAAGGCCGTTTCAGCCTCACCCACCTCCTCCCGGAGCCCCACCACCAAAATCGACTCTGCAACCCGTTCGGGGGGTGGAAGCGTTAGAGGGAAGGAATAGACGCGAAAACGCTCGAGCCTGAAATTCAACATTTCATTTTGCAAACTCATATCCACTCAAAATAAAACTCAAAAAAAGCCCTCCAATTTGTGGCTTTTTAAAATTTTTGAGTAAAGTTATTAATTTTGGCATCAAAAATTCGGGATAATGAAACAGGAAATCACCATTACGAAAACCCATCAGAGCCGTCTGAACGAAGTCGATTTCGACAACATTCCCTTCGGCCGGGTTTTTTCCGACCACATGTTCATAGCTGACTACAAGGACGGCCAGTGGCACAACCCGCGCATCGTGCCTTTCGGGCCTTTCCCCATCCACCCGGCGGCGATGGCCCTGCACTACGGGCAGGAGATTTTCGAGGGTATGAAAGCCACCAAGCGCCGCGACGGCACCCCACTCCTGTTCCGCCCGGAAATGCACGCCCAGCGCCTGAACCGCTCGGCCGAGCGCATGTGCATGCCGCCTTTTCCAGAAGACTTGTTCCTCGAGGCCCTTCATCTGTTGGTGGGGCTGGACCACGAGTGGATCCCGCCGAAGGAGGGCAGCGCTCTGTACATCCGCCCCATCATGTTCGCCAACGACGAGTTCATCGGGGTGAAGCCTTCCCTGACCTATCGCTTCATCATTTTCACCGGACCCGTCGGGCCGTACTACCCCAAGCCCGTGCGTCTGCTGGCGGAAACCAAGTACATCCGCGCTGCGCAGGGAGGAACGGGCGAAGCCAAAGCCGCCGGCAATTACGGCGGGGCCCTGCTGCCCGCCCGGCTGGCCCAGGAAAAGGGCTTCGATCAGGTCATGTGGCTCGACGCCCGCGAGTTCCGCTACATCCAGGAGGTGGGCACCATGAACATCTTCTTCGTCATCGGGGACAAAGTCATCACCCCGGCCACCTCGGGTACCATCCTCAAGGGCATCACGCGGGACTCCATCCTGAAAATCCTGCGCGACAACGGCTACGACGTCGAGGAGCGCCCCATCACCATCGACGAAGTGGTGGAAGCCCACAAGAACGGCACCCTGAAGGAAGCCTTTGGCAGCGGTACCGCCGCCGTCGTCGCTCATGTAGAAGCCATCCAGTACAAAGACTACCTGATGGAACTCCCACCAATCGAGGAGCGGAAGGTGGGCGAGTTCGCCAAGGATACCATCAACGGCATCCGGGCCGGACGCATCGAAGACAAATGGGGCTGGTGCCAGCCCGTCAGCCCCGTGACGACCATCATGCACGTCTGAGTGCGCCGACAAACCCTGGTCGGAGGCTGCAAACCGTTCCCGGTTTGCAGCCTTTTTCTTTCCCCTCTTCGTACCCTCCGAATGCAAGGGGAAAAATTTTATTTGGAAAAAGGGCTCGAACGCCCGACCCCCGAACGGGTTTTCCGGCTTCCAGCACGGGCTCCCCACCCTCCCTTTCGAACCGCAAACCCCCAACCAAAGGCCAAAGGACGGGCATCGGCGCCAGTAGCAAAATATTATTTCGGGAGCCTTTTCACCCTTCAATTCAAGGATAAGATTATTCATTCCCCTGAAAGTCAATTCGACAAACATTCATTCTCGCCTTCATCATTGGTCAAAAGGAATTTTTACCCCCTTTCATTTTAACATTGTTTTAACTTGTTTAGACCCCATCTAAATAGGAGGTGCCAAATAAAATTATTGCCCTCAAAATTGCCCGAATGCTATCTTTGCGCCGACAAAAAAAGGGGGTGTCATTTTTTTGTCAGAAACAATTGAAAAAACGACCTTTGAGATGACCTATAAATCACTGTTTTTCAGGGCGTTGATTCTCACCTTTTCCCTCCTCCCCACCCTCCTCATCGCGCAGGAAGCCCTCTCCGAACCCGACATCGAGGCCGGCAAAGTCCTCTTCCGCAACCAGTGCGCCGCCTGCCACAACAAGAACATGAAGGACAAGATGACGGGGCCGGCCCTGGGCGGCGTGGAAGAGCGCTGGGCCGACTACCCGCGGGAAGACCTCTACGCCTGGATTCGCAACTCCCAGGCATTGATCGCCGAAGGGCACCCCAGGGCCGTCGAGCTGTGGAATGAGTGGAAGCCCACGGTGATGAACCCCTTCCCCAACCTGACCGACCAGGAAATCGAAAACCTGCTGGCCTATATAGAAGCGGTGCATTCCGGTGCTCTGGACAAGCCAGTGGACACCACCGGGCCGGAGGTGCCGGTTGAGGTGGAGAAAGAGGACAACACCGCGCTCTATCTCACGCTGTTTTTCATTCTGGGCTTGCTGGCTATCGTTCTGGCGCGCATCATCAGCAACCTGAACTACATGGCCCAGGTGAAAGCGGGGCAGGAGCCGCCGCGCCGCAAGACGCTGGTGGAAATCCTGACCAGTAAAGGGGTGGTCACCTGGGTCATCTTCGCCCTGGTGGTCATCGGCGGGTTCAAGACGGTGAACAATGCCATCAATCTGGGGCGGCAGCAGGGCTATGCCCCCGAGCAGCCCATCAAGTTTTCGCATGCCACCCACGCCGGCCTGCACAAAATCGACTGCAACTACTGCCACGACGGCGCCCGCCGCAGCAAGCACAGCATCATCCCCGCCGCCAACACCTGCATGAACTGCCACCGCGCCATCAAGACCGGCTCCAAGTACGGCACCGCCGAGCTGACCAAAATCTTCGCCTCGGTGGGGTACGACCCCTCCACCGACAAGTACATCGAGAACTACGAAAACCTCAGCCGCGAGGAAATCGAGCGCATCTACAAGAAATGGATCGCCGACCAGTACGTCAGCGAAACGGGCACCCTGGACGACGAAGGCGAACGCCTCATCGAGGAGCAGTGGAACGGCATCGTCGAGGCTCTGACCGACCCCAAAACCGGCGACGACAAAATCGCCGGGCCCATCGAATGGGTGCGCATCCACAATCTGCCCGACCACGTGTACTTCAGTCATGCCCAGCACGTCACCGTCGGGAAAATCGAATGCCAGACCTGCCACGGCAAAGTGGAAGCCATGGAAGTGGTGGAGCAGTACAGCCCCCTGTCCATGGGTTGGTGTATCAATTGCCACCGCAAGACCGAAGTCCAGTTTGCCGGCAACGAATACTACGAGTCCTACGAGCTGTACCACAAGCAGCTCGCCACGGGCGAACGCGAAAAAGTCACCGTTGAGGACATCGGCGGCATCGAGTGCCAGAAGTGTCACTACTGATGAGTCAAATCGCCCAATCGTAAAATCGTAAAATCGATGGGTGGGAGTTGGGGTTTGGGGAGCGGCCTTCTGCTTACTCTGTGGCCACTCTGTTGACTTTGTGGTTAATCCCCCCCCAACCCACACGACCCCGAAACCGCAAACCTTCGAACACCGACCAACTCGAACAGAATGAAGGAAAAAAAGCAAAACCTCTGGGTAGGCGTCGAACAATTGGAGAACGACCCGGCATACGCGAAGGCCGTTCAGGATGAGTTCGTGCAGTTGCCGCTTGCCGAGCAATTGAAAGACGAGCGCGCCCTGGAAGTGAAAGCCAACCGCCGGGACTTCCTGAAATACCTGGGCTTCGGGCTGGGGGCCGCCACCGTGGCGGCCGGCTGCGACATCCCGGTGCGCAAGGCCATCCCCTACGTGGAAAAACCCGATGACATCGTTCCGGGGGTTGCCACGTACTATGCTTCCTCCTTCGTGCAGGGAGGCGACTACTGCGCCGTGCTGGTCAAGACGCGCGAGGGGCGTCCCATCAAAATCGAGGGCAACGACCTGTCGCCCGTGACGAAAGGGGGAACCAGCGCCCGGGCGCAGGCCAGCGTGCTCAGCCTCTACGACACCAACCGATTCAGCGGCCCCCAAAAGAAGGAAGACGGCGAGTGGGTCGCCACATCCTGGGCCGAGCTGGACAAGGCCGTGGGCGGCAAACTGACCGCCAACGCCCGCATCCGCATTCTGACCAACACCCTGCTGAGCCCTGCTGCCCACCGCGCCCTGGAGGAGTTCAAGCAGAAATATCCCAACGCGGAGGTGGTCACCTACGACCCCGTTTCCGCTTCGGCCCTGCTGCAGGCCAACGAAGCCTGCTTCGGGCAGCGGCTGGTTCCCGATTATCGCTTCGACAAAGCCGAAACCATCGTCAGCTTCGGGGCCGATTTCCTCGGCACCTGGATTTCCCCCATCGAATACGCCGCCCAGTACGCCGAAGGGCGCAAGATAAAGGACCTCAAGGGCGCCAAAATCAGCCACCACGTGCAGGTGGAAAGCGCCATGACGCTGACCGGCTCCAACGCCGACAACCGCATCCTCGTCAAGCCTTCCGAAACAGGGGCCGCCATTGCCGCCCTGTACAATGCGGTCGCCAAAGCCATGGGCGCCCCCACCGTTTCGACCCCCAAGGTGAACGAGCGGGCGCAAGCCGCCCTCGAGAAGTTGGGGCGGGAGTTGGTGAACCGCCAGGGGCGTTGCCTGGTGGTCAGCGGTACGAACAACACCGGTGAGCAAATCCTCGTCAATGCCATCAACCACCTGCTGGGCAACTACGGCAAGACCCTCGGTTTCCGCAACGCTTCGCTGCAACGCCAGGGCATCGACGCCGACGTGCAGCAGCTCATCAAAGACATGAATGCCGGCCAGGTGGACGCCCTCTTCGTCTGGGGGGCCAACCCCGCCTTCGACCTGCCCAATGCCGGCGCTTTCGCCGAAGCCATGCAAAAGGTGGGGCTCAAGGTTTCCTTCGCCGGCAGCAACGACGACACCACCGACCTGTGCGACTTCGTCGCGCCCGCCCACCACTACCTCGAAAGCTGGGGCGACGCCCAGCCCAAGCGCGGGCACTACAGCCTGATGCAACCCACCATCCGCCCGCTGTTCGACACCCGGCAGGCCGAAGAGAGCCTGCTGCGCTGGGCCGGCAGCCCCAACCTCCCCCTCGACGCCGAGCAACCCTACTACGAATACCTCCGCTTCGTCTGGAAGGAAGACCTCTTCCCCAAACAAAGCAAGTTCGTCAGCTTCCAGGCCTTCTGGGACAGCGCCCTGCACGACGGGGTCTTCGAAATCCCCGATGAAACGCCCGACACCTTCGATTTCGCCGGCGATGTCATTCAGGCGGCGGCCCGCATCACCAAGCCTTCGAACAGCACCCTGGAAATCAGCTTCTTCGAAACCGTGAACATGGGCGCCGGCCAATACGCCGACAACCCCTGGCTGCAGGAAATGCCCGACCCGGTGACGCGCTGCGTCTGGGGCAACTACCTGGCCATCCCCATCGTTTTCGACGGCAAACGCCACTTCGACGGCGACGGCCCCTTCGCCGGTTTGAACCGCAATGAAATCTACGGTGCCGCCGACCGGGTGCAATTGACGGTGAACGGCACCGCTCAAACGGTCACCACCGTTCGCCAGTTCGGCCAGATGCGCGGCACGGTGGCCATGGCGCTGGGCTATGGTCGCCAGGTGGCCGGTCCCACCGGCAAGCGGGTGGGAACCAACGTCTTCCCCTGGCTCAGCATCGACGCCGACGGCAATACCCAGTACTTTGCCACGGATGTGCAATACAACGGCAAGGTGGGCGAGGAGAAAGAGTTCGCCTGCGTCCAATACCACCACACCATGGGGGTTCAGGGTGAGGCCGAAGGCTTCGACCGGAAAGTCAATGTGGACGAGCTGGCCATCTCCACCATCAGCCGCGGCTACGAAGGGGCCCTGACCGACCGCACCATCATCTATCAGGGGCACGTGGATGAAGTGGAGCAGC
>CAZBYX010000004.1:0-1813 GCA_964496055.1 uncultured Saprospiraceae bacterium | reverse complement strand
GCCCTGACCGACCGCACCATCATCTATCAGGGGCACGTGGATGAAGTGGAGCAGCTCGCCGAAGAAATCCACCACGACCGCGAGCACGCCGAACACCTCAACCAGCAAAGCCTTTACCCCTACGAGGAATACAAGGAAAAACTCTACGACCAGGGGCACCACTGGGGCATGCACATCGACCTGAACGCCTGCATCGGCTGCGGGGCCTGCCAGGTGGCTTGCATCGCCGAGAACAACGTGCCCATCGTGGGCAAGCACGAAGTGTGGCGCCATCACGAAATGACCTGGCTGCGCATTGACCGCTACTTCTACGGGGATTACGAAAACCCCAACACGGTCTATCAGCCCATGATGTGCCAGCACTGCGACAACGCGCCCTGCGAAAACGTTTGCCCCGTGTCGGCCACCGTGCACAGCAGCGAGGGGCTCAACCAGATGGCTTACAACCGCTGCATCGGCACCCGCTATTGCGCCAACAACTGCCCCTACAAGGTGCGCCGCTTCAACTGGCTGGACTACACCAGCGCCGACCTCTTCCCCATCAACGAGGTGGACCTCAACAAACACCGCGAAGGCGCCGACGAACCGGCTTACTACCTGACCGACAACCTGACCCGCATGGTGCTCAACCCCGATGTGACGGTGCGCTCCCGCGGGGTCATGGAGAAGTGCTCCTTCTGCGTGCAGCGCATTCAGGAGGGCAAGTTGGCCGCCAAACGCGAAGGGCGCAAGCTCCAGGACGGCGAAGTCAAAACCGCCTGCATGACCGCCTGCCCCACCGGCGCCATCACCTTCGGTGATTTCAACGACCCCAACAGCCAGCTCAATCAGAAACTCAAGAACCCGC
This sequence comes from uncultured Saprospiraceae bacterium, assembly GCA_964496055.1. Classification (GTDB taxonomy): domain Bacteria; phylum Bacteroidota; class Bacteroidia; order Chitinophagales; family Saprospiraceae; genus CAZBYX01. Next base: position 966 of record CAZBYX010000004.1, on the reverse strand, counting down.
TCAATTACGTCGCTCTGGAGGAAATCGACGTTCGCTCCTGCGTCACGTACCAGGCGCGCGTCCACAACCGCGATGAAGAGTTGGCCTGAAGCCCCTTGCACGGGATGACAACCCCTTTCCTCCAACCGACAACGATCAACGCAGAACGAATTCAAACGAAATGAGCGCAGCAGTATCTCCCATCCGCGAACCGCTTATTCAGGGCTCGAAGACCTACCACGACATCACCGAAGACCTGGTGGGGCCCACGGAAAAGGCGCCTAATCTGGCCTGGGTCATCGCCTTCCTTTTGGCCGTAACCTTGTTGGGCTTCGGGGTCTTCTGCCTCATCTGGACTTTCTGGGTGGGCATCGGCTCCTGGAACCTGAACCGGACCATCAACTGGGGCTACGACATCACCAACTTCGTCTGGTGGATCGGTATCGGTCACGCCGGAACCCTCATTTCCGCCATCCTCCTGCTGTTCCGGCAGAAGTGGCGCACCGGGGTGAACCGCGCCGCCGAGGCCATGACCATCTTCGCGGTGATGTGCGCCGGGCTCTTCCCCGCCACCCACACCGGTCGCCCCTGGTTCGACTTCTTCATGTTCCCCTACCCCAACACGCGCGGGCCGCTCTGGGTGAACTTCAACTCGCCGCTGCTGTGGGACCTGTTCGCCATCTCGACTTACTTCACCGTGTCCTTGCTGTTCTGGTACACGGGTTTGGTGCCTGACCTGGCCAGCGTTCGCGACCGGGCCAAAGGGCTGCGCAAGCGCATCTACAACTTCTTCAGCATGGGCTGGACGGGTGCCGCCAAGCATTGGCAGCGCCATGAATCCCTCTCGCTGGTGCTCGCCGGTCTGGCCACTCCGCTGGTGCTTTCCGTTCACACCATCGTGAGTTTCGACTTCGCCACCTCCGTCATTCCGGGCTGGCACACCACCATCTTCCCGCCCTACTTCGTCGCGGGTGCCATCTTTTCGGG
>CAZBYX010000003.1:5931-37989 GCA_964496055.1 uncultured Saprospiraceae bacterium | reverse complement strand
GGCGAGAGGTGGGGGGGAGGGCCGTCAGCGCACGAGCCGAACCGACCCCTTCTTGAAGAACTCGAAACCGTTGAAGCACTTGGCCTTCACATAGAAGCCATAGGTTTCGGGAGGCACCGGCTCGCCGCGGAAGGTGCCGTCCCAGCCGCTGTTCGGGTCGTTGGTCAGGAAGATGAGCTGCCCCCAACGGCTGAACACCGCAAACTCCAATTCGTCGATGTGCTCGCCGCGCACCCGCAGCACATCGTTGACCCCATCCCCGTTCGGGGTGAAGGTGTTGGGCACGAAGACGAAGGGCTCCTCGCATTCGGGGTTGATGACCCGGATGGTAGCCGTATCGGTGGCCATACAGCCGAAGGCATTGGTCACCTTGACGGTGTAGGTGGTCGTTTCATCCGGCGAGGCGAAGGGGTCGAAGACGGTGGGGTCGTCGAGCCCCTCCGGCGGGAACCAATCGTAGGTATAGGTCGGGTCGAAGGTGGCGACCAATTGGGAGGATTCCCCCGCCCCGAAAATGAGGACGGTATCCCCCACGATGGTGATGTCCACCTCGGCGGCGAGGTCGAAGAAGAGCACCCTGGCCGAGTCGGTGGTTTCACACCCGAACTGGTTGCGCACATCCACGAAGAAGACCGTATTGCCGTCGGGGGCTACGGTGACGGGATTCACCGTATTGGACCCGAGGATGAACTCCTCCGGATACCAGAAGTAGCTCAGCACCTGGTTGGGGTCGTTGTTCTGCACCTCCAGGGTCACGCTGCCCGCTTCGCGGCAGAAGATGGTCTCGTCGGCCAGGCTGATTTGCAGGGGGAAGGTCTCCACGCGGACCTGGGCGGAATCGCGGCAACCCAGGTCGTCGAAGGCCAACAGGTAGTAGTCGTTGCTACCCATAGGCGGCGTCACCGTCAGGGTCGGGGTGGTGCCGAGCACGGTGCCGAATGTGGGGTCCGTGCTCCAAACGACCGAATCGAGCTGCACGGCGCCCTCCGCCGAGAGGGTCACCTCACCCAGGGCACACTGGACGGTGTCGGAGGCCAGGGCCTCCAGCTCGATGTCGGGGTTGACCAGAATGCGCACCTCCTGAATCGCCATGCAGGTGTCGCCGCCCTGGAAGCCCATGATGGTGGCGAAGACGGTGGTGTCCACATCGGTGATGATGATGGGGTTAGGCACGTTGGGGTCCACGAACAGCTCTTCCGGCGTCCAGTGATAGTTCAGCAGGTTGTTCGCGATCGGGTTGATGGGAGTGGGCACGTTTTTGCACACCCGCACCGTATCCAAAATGGAGGCATTGAACTCGTAGGTGAGGATTTCCAGCGTGGTGGTTGCATCACAACCGAACTGGTTCGTCGCCGTCACCTGCAAAACCGTGGTTCCGGGCTCGGTGCTCACCAATGGGCAGGCGGTGGTGTCCCCTCCGAGAATGACCCCCGCTCCGCTCAGTACCGTCCACTGATAGCTGAGCGTGTCGTTCGGGTCGAGGTTGCTGACACACACCTGGATGAAGTCGCGCGGGCAGACGGCGATGAAACCCTGCCCCTCGATCTCCACGTCGATTTGCTGGTTCAAAACGTGGATACTGTCCAGCCCCCGACAACCGAAGGCATCCTCCGCCACGACGAAATAGGTAGCCTCCAGCTCGGGATCCACAGCGATGGCAGGTCCGATGCCGATGTTGTTCATCTGTTCGTCGAACCAGGCAAGGAGGTTCACGGGCACATTGGTGGAAGCGCTGAGGGTGATGGGTTCCCCGCAGGTCAAGGTATCGCTCACCGCCTCGATTTCGATTTTTTCCGGAACGAAAACTTCCATGGTTCGCTCGGCGCTGCACTCCTGCCCCTGGATTTCCTGGCTCACCTGAACGGTGAACACCGTGGTTTGGGTGAGGGTGGCGGTGGGGTTGGGGGTGCCTGCCCCCACCAGCACGCTGTCGGGCGACCAGCTGTAGGTCATCGTGGGGTCGGCACCGGCGTTGAGTTCGGTGGGAACGCCATAGCAGGCGGTATCGCGGGGCAATACCGTCGGCACGAAATCGAAGGATTGCACCGTCACTTCAAGCTGCTGCGAGCAGCCGAACTGGTTGCCTACCTGCACGGAATACACCGCCGAACCGCCGGCCGGTGCCGTCAGAACAGTGGGTGTCGGGGTATCACCCCCGGCCAATATCTGACCCGGTGGGGTGGTGGTCCAACTATAGTTGAGTTGATGGTCCAGGATGTGATTGGTCACTTCCAGCTGGATGGTGTCGTCCGGGCAGGCTTCGAGCTGCTCCGCCAACTCCACCGCCAGGGACTCGTTCTTCACCCGCACGGTATCGAAAGCGCTGCAATCGTACACGTCGGTGGCGACCACCACAAAGAGCCCCACCGAGTCGGGGTCGACGGGGATTGGACTGCCCGTGCCCACGGGCAAGCCACCCGGCAACTCGAACCACTTCAAATCCACAGGCACGTTGGCGGCGGCTTCCAGCAGAATGGGGCTGCCGCAGGATGTGGTGTCGGCCGTGGCCGACAGCTCGATTTCTTCGGGCACGAACACCTTCACCCGCTGCTCGATGGTGCAGGTATCGGAGGTGATGTGCGTTATCTGGGCGGTGTAGGTGGTGGTTTGAGGGGGGGAGGCAAAGGGGTTGAAGACGTTGGGGTCGCTCAGGTGGTCCCCCGGCGTCCAGACCACCTCGTAGGGAATGCCGTCGGGGTTGAGCTGGACGGTGTCGCCCCGGCAAAGGCGCACGCTGTCGGGGAAATCCCACTCGATGAACTCGATTTTCAGGGTTCTGGTCACGCTGTCCACGCAGCCGTTCGGCGTTCCGATCGCAAGGGTCACCTCCAAATCCACATTGTCGTAAACGACGAGCACGGGGTTGGGTTCCTGGGCAGTGCCCAGGGTGTCGAAGACCCAGTTCCAGGAGGAGGTGTTGTTCAAAAAGTTGATGGAGGTGTCGTAGAACTGAATGACGATGCTGTCGCTGGTGCAGGTTTCGTATTCGAAGTCGAAGTCGGGGATGAACAGCGGCTCATCGATGACGACGGTTTTGCGGATGGTGTCCACGCAGGCGGCGTCGAAGTCCACGGTGAGCAGTACCTCGTAGGTGCCCGTATCGGAGTAGGTGTAGGTGGGGTTGACCTCGTAGGAGATGTCGTCATCGGTGGTGGGGTCGCCGAAATTCCAGACGTAGTTGAAGGCGTTCTGACTCTGATTGAAAAACTGGACGGTGAAGCCGGAGCAAGCCACCTGATGGTCGAAGTCCAGGCTGATGTCGCTGTCCACGAGGTTGACCTGCACCGTATCCGTGGTGCTGCAGCCGTATTGGCTGGTGGCGGTCACGGTGAGGGTGTGGGTCCCGGGCTCGCGTTTGAGCATGGGATTGGGCACGTTCGTCGGTCCGAGGAAGAGCTCTTCGGGCTCCCATTGATAGGTGAGCTGGTCGTTGGGGTCGTGGTTTTCCACCCAAACCTGGATGTTTTCATCCGTGCAGGCATCCCCGTCGCCGAAGGCTTCGATGTCCACCGGGCCGCCGGCGACCACGACGCTTTCCCGCTCCTCGCAATCGAAGGCATCGGTGGCCACCACCGTATAGACGTTGGAACCCGAAACGGGCACCGTCAGGGTGGGCCCTGACCCGATGGCGGAGGGCGCCTCGTCGTACCAGACCAGGTCGGCAGGAACCTGGGTGGAAGCCGTCAACGTCACTTCTGCGTCACAGGTGAGCACATCATCGCTGGTGGCCAAATCGATGGCCGGAGGCACGTACACCAAGACTTGTTTCTCGATGGTGCAGGTATCGGCGCTGACGTTCGTAATCTGTACGGTGTAGAGGGTGGGTTCGGTGGGGTTCGTGACGGTGGGATTCGGCAGGGTGGGGTCGTTCAGAAAAGTAGAGGGCGACCAGAGGTACTGGTAGCTGGGGTTGCCGTTTGGATTGAGCATCAGGGCCTCATTGTGGCACAGCAGCACCGAATCGGGGTAATCGTACTGGATCAGTTCGATGAACAGGGCCTCGGCTTTGGTGGAGCCGCAACCCTCCTCGGTTTCGATGCTCAGGGTGACGAGGAGGGTTTGGGTATGGGTGATCGTCACCACCGGATTGGGTTCGTTGCTGCTTTGGCCGTTGCTGAAAGTCCAATGCCAGGAAGCCGTGTTGTTCAAACTGTTGACGGAGGCATCGTAGAACTGAATCACCACCTCCTCTTCCGAGCAATCGAGGTACTCGTAATCGAAATCCGCCTGGAGTTCCTTCTCCACCAGGGTGATTTCGCGCTGGAGCGTGTCCTGGCACAGTTCACTCGGCCCGGTTTGCAAGGTGACGGTATAGGTGCCGATGGAGGGATAGGTGTAGGTCGGGGAGGTTTGGGCGCTGAAGGCGCCGGGGTTTTGGGGGTCTCCGAAATTCCAGAGGAAGGCATCGGCGTTCTGGCTGAGGTTTTCGAAATGAACCGTCAGCCCGTCGCAGGCCGAGCTGTCTCGAAAATCCAACTCCGGCAAGGGTTTCACCGCCACGTTGATTTCCCGCACAGATTGGCACAGGTTGTTGAAACCCGAAATGGTGACGGAGTAGGAGGCATCGGTGGTAGGCGCCACGACGGGGTTCGGGGTGGTGGGGTCGGGGAAGGCGGTGGCGGGCTCCCACTGGTAGGTGTAGCCCGCCGCGGGATCTGCGTTGGGGTTCAGGGCGATGCTGTCGCCCAGGCATACCTCCACATTGAGGTCTATCTGGTCGGCGGGGTTGTTCCCGCCGGCGGTGTAGAGGAGGGTCTTGCTGTCCACACAGCCGTTTTGGGTGGTGGCGGTGAGCACCACCGTCCCGGAGGAGGGGTTGGGCACCACGAATACCGGGTTCTGCTCGAAAGAAGTGTCGGCGCCGGCCTGGTGGGTGACGACCCACTCCCAGCTCACGACGGGCGAAACGGGGTCCACCGACTGGTCTTGGAGAATGAGCAGGGCGCTGCCGTCGCATTCCTGGGTCTGGACGAGCATGTCGGCTTCCAGGGAATTGAACTGGAGGAAAATTTCCTCGAAAAGGGTGTCGGCACAGGAGGAATTGGGTTCAGCGATGAGCACCACGGTGTAGGTGCCCGTATCGGGGTAGGTGTGCGTGAGGTTGGTGGCGGTGGAAACCACGCCCATGTTCGGCCACTCGGGGTACCAGAGGAAGGATTCGGCCAGGGTGCTGGTATTGGTGAAGTTCACCGTGAGGTTGTCGCACTGGGCTTCCGGGATGATGGCCAGGGCCTCCACCTCTTTGCAGGGGCCCACGTTGTACTGAAAGTCTCGGCGCAGCACGGAGAGCAACTCCCCGTCGCGGTATTCCTCCACACACACCCCCACCACAAACTGCCCCTGCAAATGCGGGAAGCCGGTGAGCAGGCCGGTTTGGGGGTTTATGGTGAGGGGGTCGGGGTCGGGAGCAGGCGCTAACAGGTTGTTCACACTGTAGCCCGGTTGCCAGATGACGGAGTCGAAGGGGGGCGGCTCGGGGGTGTTGGGCTGCGGCCGGTCGATGGAAGCACCGTGCAGGGGCCGGCAAAGGCGATACACCAGCGAGTCTCCGTCCTCATCGATGGCGGAATGCTGAAATTCGATGGGTTTGTTGATGCAGGTGAAGGCCGGCGGCAAGAAATTGAACCGCGGGCTGCTGTTGTGTTCGGTGAGCCCCTTTTCGCTGATGTGAATGGAGTAGGTGGCTCCGGTCGTATCGGGGCGAACGAGGTTGGCGATGGTGTGGTTGCGGCAGCAGCGCTGATAAACGATGTCATAGCCGCCGGCTCGGAAGGGCAGGGTGACGACGGTTCGATACCGCGCCCAATCGACACACACATCGTCGGGTACCTGAAAACATGGGTCACCCATCGTGGGGTCCAGGGTGTCGATGGATATGGGGTTCAAATTCAGTTGAATCACCGAATCCCCCCCTGCATAAAAAATGGCAATGTGTGCGGGGTCGTCAAAGCCAGCTTGCCCGTAGAAACAGTCTCGGTAAACGTCCAGCGTAATCTCGTATTGGTTGTTTCCGACGTATCGGTAATAGATCTCCCCACCGATGATGTGAGTGGCCAGCGCTTGCAGGGGCACGCTGCACAGCACGACGAAAACCCACAGGCTTTTCAACCAGCCCACTGTATTGCTCTGTTTCGCAGGGATAAACCGTTTCATGTTCTAATGATTTGATCTGGTTCGGCACTTCGGGGTGCCCTGGGGTTTGGCATTCAATTTCCGGGAAAGACCGTCGCCCCGATGATGGCGACTTTCCGCTCGGCAGAGGCCGCCAGGCTGTAAATGGAGCCGCGTTCGTCATCGAGTCGGTCACTGATGTATTGGGGAGCCAGTTTCTCCCCGAATCCAATTTCTTTCAGAACGAGTTGCCCGTTTTCGATGTAGGGCTTCAGGGCGCCGTTCTTGTAAGTCAGGAAGTGGTTTTTCAAACAGTTGGCCCGGCGCTTCGACAACCGTTCGTTGTAGTTTTCCCGCGCCCGCGGGCTGGTGAAACCCTGGATTTCCAACTCGACCTTGAACCCTTGCTGCAAAACACGCAGCAGGTTGTCGGAGAAAACCAACAGGCTCTCGTAGCCGTTGCGCACCTCCCGGTCGAAAAAGGCCGCCAATCGGTTGGCTGCCAGAAAACTGTCCCGCCCCTCCAACACTTTTACGTACTCCCGCACGAAGAGGTCTTTGCGGGCCATGTAGGCGCGGTAGGTTTCTTCGTAGGTCTTGTCGGTGGTGGCTTTCCAGGAGTCCGGGTCGGGTTGGTCGTTGTCGAAGTAGAGGACCAACGGCGGAAAGTCTTCGATTTCCTTGGGGTCGAGGAAGAGTTTTTCCTCCAGCGAATAAACGGGGTTGCGGGTGTCGGTCAAGTCCAGGCGTATGGTGTCGGGGTTGAAAGCGACTTTGTTGCCGATGATTTCGTATTTCTTGCCCCGTTCGAGGGTGAATTTGTATTCGGTTTTTTGCTCATCTTCCTGGAAGGCCACTTCCTGGCCGCTTTCCGCCACCCGCACCTCGGCCCCTTTGAGGGGGCGCCCGCTTTTGGCATTGAAGACCTTGACGAGCAATTCGAGCTGTTTGGGCTGGAGATAGACGGGGTAATCCACCTGGCGTTTGCCGCGAAATTCAGGGGCGCGCATGTCGAGGGTGTCGGTATGATCGAGGAAGCCGGGGCGGGAGGCGACGATCACGTATTTTTTGTTGCGCTCCAGGGGGAAGCGGAAATCGTTGGCGTCGGGGTTGTCCGCACTGGTCACCAGGTGCAGCTCGCCGTTCGGCTTCAGCTCGTAGAGGTTGATGGCCACCCCGGAGAGGGGGTCGCGGGTTTGGTGGTTGTAGGTGAAGAGGTTGAGTTGGAGGGCCTTGTATTGGAAGGCGTAGAGGTCGCTGCAGCAAGCTTCGTATTCGGGGGCCAGGAATTTGGAGCCCAGGCGATTGGAGGCGAAGAACCCCCCGGCCCCGCCGGGTTCCACCACGAAATGGGTTTCGTCGAAACTGCCGTTGATGGGCGGGCCGATATTGACCACTTCGCCCCACCCGTTGTCGGTCTTGTCGGCCCGAAAGACGTCGTAACCGCCCATGCTTCGGCGGCCGTTTGAGCTGAAGTAGAGCCGGCGCATTTCGGAATCGAAGAAAGGCGTGACGTCGTTCCCCGGGGTGTTCACCTCCGCCAGGTTGAGGGGTTCCCCGGGCAGCCCCATGGAATCGAGGGGGGCGTACCAGATGTCCAGGCCGCCTTTCCCTTCGGGCCGGTCGGAGACGAAGAAGAGGCCTTGCTCACCGGTCTGGGGGTCGTAACCCACGTGGGGTTGGGTACTGGTGAAGCCTTCCAAATTCAGCGGAGTGGGCAGACGCATGGGGGTGCCGTAGGGTTGGCCGTCATGCACCTCCAGGGCGTAAAGCTCGCAGCGGATGGAAGCGGCCGTCACGTATCGGCAAATGTTGAAGAAAGCCCGGCTGCGATCGGGGGTGAAGGTCAGGTAGGCGGTGTGCTCCTTTTCGTCGTTGAAGGAGACCAAGACGGGGGGCTGGTCGCCGACGCGCATCAGCAGCTTCGAAAATTGCCGCGGTGGATACTGTTTCTTTTCCTTCTGGGTGAAGCTGTAGGACGAGAAATAGAGGGTATCCCCGAGGCGCAGCGCGCCAAACTCGGCATAGGGCGTATTCACTTCGTCGTCGAGGGGGTGGATGTCCACGTCCGGGTCTTGGGCGGCCAGCATATCGAGTGCCCAGTTGCAGGCTTCGAGTTCGTGGCGGGCTCGTTCGGCAAGCTCGGGAAGTCCGGCGCCGTGTTTTTCCAAAAAAGACTGGAACAGGACGATGGCTTCGTCGTACTGCCCGAGCTGCTTTTTGACTTCGCCGGCCCAGAAAGCCAGCTCTGGCAATTGCCCGGTGGTGTCCCTTTCCAGTGCTGCGGTATAAGCCGAATCCGCCAGGGTGAAGGCATTGAACAGGCGGGCGCTCTGGGCATATTTGTAAAGCCCGTCCAGGTTATCGGGCTCCACCTGCGTAGCCATCTCGAAGTACTTCATGGCGGTGAAATAGTCCTTCTGGGCGAAGGCGTTGTCACCGGCTTTCACAAGGGCCCGAAAGGACGGCCGGGACTCGGTGAGCAGAGCACTGGACTGGGCGGCAAGCGGAACGACGAGCCCCGCCGGCAACAGCAGCAGGAGAGCACCTATGACGTATCGAGTTGGATTCGAAAATAATGGCATGACAAAGTTCGGTTTGAATTTCGGGGGGCGTCTCCACCGTCGGGCGAAACGCCTGCGCAGCCCGCTCCCTCCTTCCCTTCCAACCCGATTCCCGCCCGTTTGGGCATGGGTGGGGGGGTGAACGAGGGGAAAAACGACCCGTGTGTGAGCTTCGGCTTTGGAAAAGAGCTCCGAGCGATTTGTGACTTTTAGAGCTTTTGAGCAGTGCCGGGATGCCTCCCGGAACGTTCAGGTCATATCAGGGGGCAATTCTTGAAAAATTTCAAAGGCCTGACTTTGTGAATGAGGTATCGGAAGTGGATTTCCGGGCCGCCGTTGCGGTTGGTCGCCACCCGAAAATCGGAAACGTTGATGTCGAAAGTGGCTCCCAGGGCCCAGTAGCGGTGTTGCAATTCCAAGCCGGGAATGATGGCGTCGCTGAATTCGTTGAAGCGCACAGCCCCGCTGAACTGCAAGGCCACTTCGCGGGAAGGCTCGTTTTTCAGAAAAATGCGCAGCCCGAGCCCCGCCAGGGCTTCCACGTAATTGTCTTGCACCTGGGCCGACCCCGTGAGCAACAAATCGGTCCGATTGGACAACTGGACCGTGGGCAGGAAGTAGAGGCTGAGACGCATGGGCAGGGGCGCCTCGTCGTCGGCCATGAAGTTTTGGTCGGGGCGGTTGAGGTGGAACAGGCCGGCGCCCACGTTCAGGCGGGAGCGCTTGCCGGGCAACTGCCCGTGCCAGTTCAGCCCGACCCCGAAATCGGGATACAGCAAATCGTCGTTGGAAAACTGTTCGCCGGTGGCGGCCGTCGGCACGAAGCGCCCGTCCACGTACTGCTGGTCGGTGGTGGTGCCATTGGTACCCAGGCGATTGTAGGCCAGCCCCGCCAGAAGACCCAGGGTGAGGTAGTTCTGGGGGTCGAGTTGGAGGGTATAGGAAAAACTCCCATTGACCTGGGAGTTGGTCAGGCTGATATCCCCGGCTTCGTCGTGGAACAAGGTCAGGCCCCAGCTGAAAAACCCTTTCTCATTGCGGGGGTTGAAGATTTTGCCGTCCACGCTCAAATGGTAGGTGACGAAGGGGACGGAGGCGGCGCTCCATTGGTTGCGGTAGGTGGCGGCCAAACGAACATCCCCCCCGAAGATGCCGGTCAGGCCCGGGTTGATACTCAAGGGAGCGTTGTAGAATTGGGAAAAGTGAATGTCTTGCCCCTGAAGCACTGAAGCAAGGAAAAGCCATCCCATAACCCACAAGCAGTGGATGCGTCGCTGTTTCGTTTTCAAGATATGTTCTTTTAGGGTTCAACAATACACCGAAGGACGAAGGATTGCCAAGACTTGGGTGTCAGGGAATCAGGGAGATGGGCTTAAAGGGAATGCAGCTGTGGGGGCCGTTCCATTTTCTCATAGTGTCTGTTATTGCCTAAATCGACCGAGGAACACCCTAAAAAGGCATCCTTCTTCCTCCGCCGCTTGCCTCTTGGGGGTTCATTTCCATGCAAAGTAAAAAAACTTTTCAGTAGTCGGAGAATCCCGGCACCCATTTTCCCCATTTCCTCCTCTGGGTTTTTCAGGGAATTGTTAGGTAGCTGTCGCAATTTGCCGCAAAAGGTCTTGCATGGCCACAGGCAAGGAAGGCTCTCAGGCGCATATTTTTCAGGCCTGCACCTGCTAATTCCTACTTTGAAATGCAGAAAAGGTTTCCCCGGCTTACCTTGGCCGCCGGGCGGTGCGTTTCCTTCCCTGCTGAGGATTCGCCATTTTTGCACCCGGACCCCGAATCACCTCCTGGACTGATGGACGGCCCTCCACACAGGCGGGGCCCATTGGAGCGGAATCATGGATTACAAGCTCAAGCAAGAAGGCAAATTCACTTATCTGGAAACCGGCGGCGGAGAGCTGAACCTGATGCTGCTGCATGGGCTTTTCGGAGCCCTCAGCAATTTCGAGGGCATCATCCGCTATTTCGGGCGGCGCTACAATGTGCTGGTGCCCATCCTGCCCATTTTCGAGCTGCCCCTGCGAAAGGTCTCGCTGAAGGGCCTGGTGGATCACCTCGTCCAATTCACGGAGTTCAAAGGCCTGCGAGACGTCCATGTGCTGGGCAATTCGCTCGGGGGGCATCTGGCCTTGCTCTTCGCGCTGGCCAAGCCCGAAAGCACGGCCAGCATCACCCTGACGGGCAGTTCCGGCCTTTTCGAGAGCGCCATGGGCTCCACCTTCCCAAAGCGGGGCGACTACGACTACATCCGCAAGAAAACCGAAGACACCTTCTTCGACCCCGCCACCGCCACCAAAGAACTGGTGGACGAAGTGTTCGACATCGTCAACGACCGCAACAAAGCCATCCGCGTCATCGCCACGGCCAAGTCCGCCATCCGGCACAACTTAGGCGACAAGCTGCACACCATCCTCGCCCCCACCCTCCTCATTTGGGGGCTGCAAGACAAAGTCACCCCGCCGTTCGTGGCCGAGAAATTTCACGAATTGCTCCCCAACAGCGAGCTGGTTTTCATCGACCGCTGCGGCCACGCGCCCATGATGGAGCACCCGGATGAATTCAACAAACACCTGGAACGATTCCTGGAAAAGGTGAGCCGCCAACCGGCTCAGGCCTGAGCCTTCGCCCCCCAACCGCCTCCCCCGCCCTCCTATGCGTCCGGGTTGGAGGGGGGGTGTGCCGCCCGACAGGCCGCATAGAGGTCTTCCCAGCCCTTTCGTTGCTTGACCACCGTCTCGAGGTATTCGCTCCAGACGGGCGCATCGCGTTGGGGGTCTTTGAGCAGGGCGCCGGGCAGGGCGGCCGCCAGTTCGGGGGCGCCCAATCGGCCCGAGCCGAAATGAGCCGCCAGCGCCCAGCCTTGATTCAGGACGGAGATGGCTTCGGCGGTGCTGAGCGTGGCGGTGGGGCTTTTGAGCTTCAGCTTCCCGTCTTCGGTTTGCCCGGCGCGCAGCTCCCGGAAGATGGTGACCAGCCGGGTGATTTCCTTCAGGGGCAGGGTGGCGGGCGGCAGGTCGAGGGTTTTGCCAAGGGCTTCCACCCGCGTCTTGACGATGTGCACTTCCTCCTTGAGGGAGGCCGGGAAGGGCATGACGATGGTGTTGAAGCGCCGCCGCAGGGCGCCGGAAAGCTCGTGCACGCCGCGGTCGCGGTCGTTGGCGGTCGCGATGAGGTTGAAGCCCTTGCGCGCTTTGACTTCGCTGTTGAGCTCGGGGATGGGCAGCACTTTTTCGCTCAGCAGGGTGATGAGGGCGTCCTGCACTTCGGGGGTGATGCGGGTCAGCTCTTCCACCCGCACGATTTTGCCGTCCTGCATGGCTTTCATGACGGGGCTGGGCACCAGCGCTTCGGGGGAAGGGCCGCGGGCAATGAGCAGGGCGTAGTTCCAGCCGTAGCGCAGGGCTTCTTCGCCGAGGCCGGAGGTGCCCTGCACCAACAGGGTGCTGTCGCCGCTGATGGCGGCGGCCAGGTGCTCCGAGACCCAGGTTTTGGCCGTTCCGGGCAAGCCCACCAGCAGCAGGGCCCGGTCGGTCACCAGGGTGGCTACGGCCAGCTCGATGAGTTGCCGCTTGCCGAAATACTTGGGCTCGATGACGGCTCCGCTGGGCAGCCGCCCTCCCATCAGGTAGGTGACCACCGCCGGCGGCGACAACTGCCAGCCGGGCGGCCGCGGCGCCTGGTCTTCCTTGCGCAACAGGGCCAGCTCCTCCGCCCACTGCTCTTCGGCATGGGGGCGCAAAACCGGCCGTTCAGTATGCTCTTTCATGGCTCGGGTTGAATGTAGGGAAAGTCGCAAACCGACGCAGCCGCCCCATCGGTGGCGGGTTTGCCCACGCCTCAGGGTTTTGTGCGCGGGGCGATGGCCTGAACGGTGTAGCCCTGCCGGCGCAAAAGGGCGATGACCCCCTCCGCTCCGGCCAGATGCCCGGCCCCCACGGCAAACAGGACGGGCCCCTGGCGCATCTTTTCTTCCATGATGGGAATCCAGTTGCGGTTGCGTAGGGTAAGCAGGAGGTGTTCGTAGTCCTGGAAGCCCCCGGCTTCTTCCCCGCCCATGAGCTCCACCATGGCCTGGATGTCCTGGTCTTTGTACAACTGGACCATCTTCTCCAACTCGCCCCCCTCACCCCCGCCGCTGCGGATGGTTTCCACCAGCATCTGCGCCTGCTCCTGGTAGGGTATGCTGTCGAAGATGCTCATCTGGAACTCGATGGTTTCCAGCCCGCCCATCCGTTTTCCTTTGGCGCGGGCCAAATCCATCAGCTCGAACTCATAGGAGACCGCCTCGCCGAGACTGAGCCCTTCGGGGGAGAGGTCCGCTGAGGCAAACACCGACAGGAACAGGGGCTTCATGCGCTCGAAGAGGAACAGGGGCAAGCCCATCTTCCGAAAATGGGCCTCCACCAGGGCATAGTCTTCCTCCGAAAGCAAATCGCGCAGGGTGAGGTCCCCCTCCATGAAGGTCTTCATGAGCAACCCCATTTGAGCGGGCAGGTTGTTGATTTGCTCCAGGTCCACCTCGAAGACCACCTCCTGCGCGCTGTCCAGGGCCGCAAGCAGCGAATCGGAAAGGTGGAAATCCTCTTTCCCGATGAGGTGAATGGTTCCGTAGAGATAGGAGGGCTGAGGCAGATCGGCGCCCGAGATTTTCCACAGAAGCGCCTTTTCGCGGGGCAGGAGGGCTTCCTCGGCGGGGAGGGTTTGGGACTGGGCCCCGAGGGGCAGGCAGCTCAGCCCTCCCCATAGCAAAAAGGCAAGGAGATTTTTCATGACGGCAAATTTGCGGGGCGCAAGGGCACATCCCCACCCTGGGGAGGCCCCGGCCCGAGGAGAGAACGAAGATACGAGCCTGGAGGTTGAGGAAGAACACTTCGAAGGCTCAACCTTCGACGATGGTGCCGATGTGTTCGCCTTGGATGATGCGGCGCAGGTTCTCCTTCTGGTTGATGTCGAAAACGATGATGGGCAGGTTGTTCTCCCGGCAGATGGTGAAGGCCGTCATGTCCATGACGTTGAGGCCCAGGGCGATGACCTTGGCAAAGGAGATGCGTTCGAACTTGGTGGCGGAGGGGTCTTTTTCGGGGTCGGCGCTGTACACGCCGTCCACGCGGGTGCCCTTGAGGATGACGTCGGCATTGATTTCACTGGCGCGCAGAGCGGCAGCCGAGTCGGTGGTGAAGTAGGGGCTGCCCGTTCCGGCCGAGAAGATGACCACGCGCCCTTTTTCGAGGTGGCGGATGGCACGGCGCCGGATGTAGGGCTCGGCGATTTCCTTCATCTCGATGGCGGACACCAGCCGGGTGTACACGCCCTTGCTCTCCAGCGCACTTTGCAAGGCCATCCCGTTGATGACCGTAGCCAGCATGCCCATGTAGTCGCCTTGCACCCGCTCGATACCCGACTTGTGGGCCTGCAAGCCCCGAAAGATGTTCCCCCCTCCGATGACGACCGCCACCTGCACCCCGATGTCCACCAGTTCCTTGATTTGAGCGGCATAGTGGTTCAGCATTTCGGGCTCGATGCCGAAGGACTGCCGCCCCAGCAAAGACTCGCCGCTTAACTTCAACAGGATTCGCTTGTACTTCAGGGCCATGAACGGAAGGGTTTGAAGAGTGGTGGCGCATGGGCCGAAAAAAAGGCGAATTACCGGGTAATTCGCCTTTCGCCAGGAGCATCAGCCGAGCTCCACGTGCCGGAAGCCCGTGACGGTCAGCTCGGGGTCCAGGCTCTTGAGGTAGTCCCGAACGGTCATGCTGCCGTCCTTGACGAACTGCTGGTTGAGCAGGGTGTTTTCCTGGAAGAATTTCTTGAGCTTGCCCATGGCGATTTTTTCCAGAATGGCTTCGGGTTTGCCTTCCTGCCGGGCTTGCTCCTTGCCGATTTCGATTTCCTTCTCCACGATGGCGGGGTCCACGTCGTCTTTGTCCAGGGCGATGGGGCGCATGGCAGCGATTTGCATGGCGACGCTGCGGCCGGGCTCGTAGAAGCGCTCATCGGCTTTGTTCAGCCCCACGAGCACGCCGGCGCGGTTGCCCATGTGGATGTAGGGGCACACCATTTCGGCTTTGAGCCATTCGTAGGCGGACAGCTCGATCTTCTCACCGATTTTGGCCACTTCTTCCAGGACGCGGTCCTGAACGGTGATGCCGTTGAAGGTCAGGCCTTTCAGCTCCTCGAGGCTCTGGGGGCCGTTTTGGAGGGCGATTTCGGCGATTTGCCGGGTGAGCTTGACGAAGTCTTCGTTTTTCGCCACAAAGTCCGTCTCGCAGCTGAGGCGGACGATGACGCCGCGCGTGCGGTCTTCGGAAACCAGCGCGAGCACCACGCCCTCGCGGGCTTCGCGGTCGGCGCGCTTGGCGGAGAGTTTCTGGCCTTTTTTGCGCAGAATTTCGACGGCTTTATCGAAGTCGCCCTCGGCTTCGGTGAGGGCTTTTTTGCAATCCATCATGCCGGCGCCGGTCATTTCCCGGAGCTTCTTGACATCGGAGGCGGAGATATTGACCATGGGTTGGTGAAATTTAAAAGGGTTTTACGAAATCGGTTTCAGCGGGGTTGTCGAAGCGCTCAGGCGCTTTCCGAAGCGGTGGCTTCCGCCTTGGCCTGCTTGCGTTCCTCCAGCCCTTCGCGGATGGCGGCCGTGAGGTAATTGGTGATGAGGGCCACGGACTTGGAGGCGTCGTCGTTGCCGGGGATGGGGAAGTCCACCTGGTTGGGGTCGGCGTTGGTGTCCACGATGGCGAAGGTGCGGATGCCCAGTTTCTGAGCTTCGGACAGGGCGATGTGCTCGTTGACGATGTCCACGATGTAGAGGGCATGGGGCAGGCGGTTGAGGTTGGCGATGCCGCCCAGCACCTTTTCCATCTTGTTTTTCTCCCGCTCCAGGGTCAGGCGTTCCTTTTTGGTGACGCTGGCCAGGCTTCCGTCGGTGAGCATGCGCTCGATGTTCTGCATCTTGCGGATGCTGCGCCGGATGGTGGCGAAGTTGGTCATCATGCCGCCGAGCCAACGGTCGGTGACGTAGGGCATGCCGACGGAACGCGCCGCATCGGCCACGATGTCGCGGGCTTGCTTCTTGGTGGCGACGAACATGATTTTCTTGCCGGCTTTGGCCATGGCTTTCATGGCTTTGGCGGCCTCCTCCAGGCATTCCAGGGTGCGGTTCAGGTCGATGATGTGAATGCCCTTGCGCTCCATGAAAATGTAGGGCGCCATCTTGGGGTTCCACTTCTTGCGCTGATGCCCGAAATGCACCCCGGCATCCAGCAGATCTTTATAGGTAAGCTTTTCCATTTTCGAACTCGGATGGGGCTGACCGGGAGCCGCACAGGCACACCCCCCGGAAAGCAGCCGGTGTTAGCGTTTGGAGAATTGGAAGCTCTTGCGGGCTTTGGGCTTGCCGTATTTCTTGCGTTCCACCACGCGGGCGTCGCGCGTCAACAGCTTCTGCGCCTTGAGGGGCTTGCGGAATTCCTCGTTCAGCTTCACCAGGGCACGGGCAATGCCCATGCGAATGGCTTCGGCCTGACCCTTGAAACCACCGCCCCGCACATTGATTTTCAGGTCGTAGATTTTCTCCACACCCGTCACCTCGAAAGGCTCGAGGACTTTGTTCTGAATGTGCACCTGAGGGAAGTAGGCTTTGAAGTCACGACCATTGACCACAATCTTGCCGGAGCCTTTGCGCAGGTAAATCCGGGCTACCGCCTCCTTGCGTCGTCCAATGGCATTTATCATCTCCATGATTGGGAATTTTCAGCGGGTTAGAACTGGAAGGGTTCGGGTTTCTGGGCTTTGTGGGGGTGCTCCGCACCGGCGTACACGAACAGCTTCTTGAACATGCGCCGCCCCAGGCGGTTCTTGGGCAACATGCCCTTGACGGCCTTCTCCACGATGAACTCGGGTTTCTTCTCCAGCATCTGCCGGGGCGTCTTGCGGCGCTGCCCGCCCGGATAGCCCGAGTGGCGGATGTACTCTTTCTTGTCCATCTTTTGGCCGGTGAAGCGCACCTTGTCGGCGTTGATGACGATGACGTAATCGCCGCAGTCCACGTGGGGGGTGTAGCTGGGCTTGTGTTTGCCGCGCAGCACGTGGGCGATGCGGCTGCACAGACGCCCCACGACTTCGCCTTCGGCATCCACCACGTACCACTTCCGCTCGATGGTTTCTTTCTTCGCCGACTCCGTTTTATAGCTCAGAGTGTCCACGGTTTTTTCGATTTGAGGTGAAGCAATGCATCCAGGGCCGTAACCCTTTTTTCAAAGCGGCTGCAAAGGTAAGTTTCCGGGGTTGATTTACCAACCTCCCGGAAGGAATTTTCCGAAAGCCGCCCTCATAACCGATTGAAAAACAGGTGAATTTTCGCCCAGAAATTTTCAACATGCCTCAAAGGGGCTCTCGAAAGCAGGTGCGGAACGCGCATCCTCAGGGGGCAAAAAACGAAGCGCCGGCGGCACGAAGCGTGCCGCCGGCTGCTGAGGGACGGATGGAAGGCTTCGCCGGAGCCAAGCCCTCATTGCCCGAAAGTGGAGAGCTCCTTGGGTCGCACGACGACTCCAAAAGTGAAATACGCGGTCCCCGAGACTCGGGATAATTCTAAAATATCCGAGGTGACCAGGGCATATCCTTCCCGATTTTTCAGTACTCGAAGAGAGTTGAATTGGATGAAGAACTTTACCGGGTCGGCGCCCGCAGCCAAGGAAACGACGGGCTCGAAGGTGCTGAAATTGAATTTTTTCCTTTCCACCAGGCGGTCGTTTTCGTAGTGCCGAAAACTGCTGTAAAAAACCTGGGAAAGGCGCCCGTGCAAAGAGAACTCCACATAGCGGGAGCGCACCCCGATGCCCGGTTGAAAGCTCAGGCGTTGATAGCCTCCCTTGTATCGGTTGGAGCATTTCGAGTTCTTACAATTCAAACCGGTACCGAGGCCAAAATTGCCCAGAATCTCGGCACGGAGCCATGGATTGCCGTGGCGGTCCGATTTGCCGGCTCCGTACCATCCACCACCCATTTCCAGGAAGACGATGTGGTTCCTGGAATTGAAAACGCCCGTATTGGTCAGGAGAGAACCCGTTAGGAGCGCGTGATCGGAAACTGCCGTGGCACCCTGGATGTCCATGTTCCATCGCAAGTAGCGCGGGAAATAGGCACCGGCAATCCTGTAGTCTCCTTTCTCGGCCAGCAGAGGCGCGTTGATGGAGTTGGGAACGTACAGCGCCGGGCCGCAAGAACTCAGCGCCAGGAGCAACCCTACCCCCACGATGAATAGATTCAGGATGGACTTGTTCGATTTCATGGTCTGGAGGATGCGTGAAAAAGAGGGGGCACCTTTTCACCAAAAATGAAGGAGAAGCATTCGCGGGGCAACCCCCGAAGGGGTGATTCCGCAAAATCACTCGATGCGGGTAGACTTCACCCCATCGGGGGAGGGGGGCGGGGTTAGAGTTCGGCGGGAAAAGCTGGCAGGCGGGTGTCGGCCAATTGCCTGGCGAGGGCTTCGGCCACTTTCTCGGAATCGGCGTGGATGCTCAGCAAGATGCCCGAAGAATAGGCGTCGAAGCCCACGAAGTAAAGCCCCTGGTGGGGGGGCGGGGCGATGGCTTGGGCGGGCACCCCGTGCTCGTTGAGCAGGCCGCTCGTGTCGGCGAGGAATTGCTCCACCCGGGCTTGGTAGCCGGTGGCGAGGATGACGGTCTCGAAGGGCAGGCTCCGGCCGTCCACGAAGTGCACTTCGCGCTGTCCGAAGCGCTCGATGCCCGGCACGACCCGGATGTTGCCTGCCTTTATCTGAGCCACCGTACCGACGTCGATGACGGGGGTCTTGCCGTAGAGGCGCAGTTGTTTGGCCGGCGGGATTTTGGGCGCCCGGATGCCGTACTTCGACAGGTCGCCGATGGTAATCTTGCGCAGCAGCACGCCGATGGGGTCGCCCAGCCAGTGGGGCAGTCGGCCCAGCAGCATGGCGGTGATTTGCGTAGGCCGGCCCCGGAAGTCCCGGGGGACGATGTTGACCGGCCCGCGCACGCAAATCCAGGGCTCGGCCCCTTGCTCCCACAAATCGAGGGCGATTTCGGCGCCGGTGTTGCCCATGCCCACCACGAGGACTTTCTTGCCCGCGTAGGGCTTGCCCGTCTTGTAGGAGCGGCTGTGCAGGATTTCCCCCTCGAAGGCCTCCTGACCGGGCCACTGCGGCACGACGGGGCAGCGGTTGAAGCCGGTGCACACCACCACCGCCTGGCTTTCGTAACGGTTGCCGGCGGCGGTACGCACCTGCCACCCCTGCCCCTCCCGCTCCACCCGCACCACCTCCTCCCCGAAGACGGGCTGGATGTCGAAGTGGCGCGCGTAGTCTTCGAAATATTCGAGCAGGAGCTTGCGGGGAATGTAGCGCGGATAGTGCTCCGGAAAGGGCAAATGCGGGAGGTTGGAGTATTCCTTTACCGTGTGCAAATGAAGCCGCTCGTAGTGCTCGTGCCAGGCGTTGGCGATGCGTCGGCTTTGCTCCAGAATGGTGAAGGGGATGCCTTTTTTGCGCAGACGACCCGCGGTGGCCAGCCCGGCAGGCCCTGCGCCGATGATGAGGACGGGCGTTTTCATTTACAACCAGTTGATGACGAAGTCCACAATTTTTTGCTTCCAGGCGGTGTAGGGCGGGCGCAACCAGTCGATGGCGGTGGGCAAGACCTGTTTGTACACCGCGCGGGCGTTGGTCAGCTCGCGGAAGCCGTGCCAGCCGTGGCCCTTGCCGATGCCGCTGTTGTTGGAGCCCCCGAACGGCAGGTAGGGGTTGAAAAACTGCAGGCCGGCGTGGTTTATGGCCGTGCCGCCGGCGCGGGTGTGCTGCAGGATGTAGCGGATGTTCTTGCGGCTGCGGCTGAAGATGTACAGCGCCAGCGGCTTCTCGCCCCGATTGATGAAATCGACCGCCTCCCGGAGCTCCCGGAAGGGAATCAGGGGCAGCAGGGGCGCGAATATTTCCTCCCGCATGAGGCGGCAATCCAGGGGCACCTCTTGCAAGAGGGTGGGCGCCACGAAGCGCCGACTTTCCTCCACCCCTCCCCCGAACACCACCCGGGCCCCGCGTTCGAGGGCTTCGTCCAGCCAGGCCTTCACCCGCTGGAAGTGCCGCTCGTTCACGATGCAGCCGTAATGTTCACTGCGGGCGGCATCGCCGTACATGGCGGCCACTTCTTGCTTCAAGAGCTCCTTGAAGGCTTCCACCCGGCTTTCGTGCACCAGCAGGTAGTCCGGGGCGATGCAGGTCTGCCCGTTGTTGATGAACTTGCCCAGGGCGGTGCGGCGCGCGGCGGCTTTCAGGTCGGCACTCTCGTCGATGATGGTGGGCGATTTGCCGCCGAGCTCCAAGGTGACGGACGCCAGGTGTCTGGAAGCGGCTTCCATGACGATTTTCCCCACCGACGGCGCCCCCGTGAAATAGATGTGGTGGAAAGGCAGACCCAGCAAGCGTTGCGCCGTTTCGATGCCGCCCTCGAACAGGGCCACCTCCTCGGGCGGGAAGGTCTCTTCCACCAGTTGCCGCAAGACCGCCGAGGTGTGCGGCGTGTGTTCGGAGGGTTTGAGGATGGCGCAATTGCCCCCGGCGATGGCCGAAACCAGCGGTCCCAGCATGAGACTGACCGGGTAATTCCACGGGGCGATGATGAGCACCACCCCTTTGGGCTCGTAGTGAATCCAGGAACGCGAACCGAACAGCGTCAGAGGGGTGGGCACGGGTTGGGGGCGCATCCAGCGCCGCAGATGCCGCCGGACGTGCCGGATTTCCTCCACCAGGACGTGGATTTCCGTCAAATCGAATTCCAGGGCCGGTTTGCGCAGGTCTTTCCAGACCGCCTCCTGAAAGGCGGGGCGAAAGCGCAGGATGGCCTCCAGCAGGCGCTTCAGGCGCTTCCGGCGTTCCGACACGGAGGTGGCCCCCATGACGAGGTGATGCCCCCGCTGAAGCTCGAAAACCTGCTCGATGTCTTTCCGTTGATGCTGCTCCCGAACTTGTGTGGCT
Organism: uncultured Saprospiraceae bacterium; assembly: GCA_964496055.1. Classification (GTDB taxonomy): domain Bacteria; phylum Bacteroidota; class Bacteroidia; order Chitinophagales; family Saprospiraceae; genus CAZBYX01. The sequence continues at coordinate 17,295 of CAZBYX010000003.1, read as the reverse complement.
ACCATAAGACTTGAATTTTTTCTGCGCCTCCCCCCAATGGCTCCTTCCGCAAGGGTTCGGAGCCAAAGATAAGCGTTCGCACCGGAGCACCGGAAAACTCCCGACCAGCAAACCCCCACTCTAAGCCCTCCAACTCCCCACACCCACACTCCCCCCCACCCCAACTCTAAACTCCAAACTCTCCACTCTCCACTTTTTTAAACTCTCCACTTCAATCTTCATCCTCCCCGAATCAAATCCGCGGCCTTTTCGGCAATCATGATGACGGGGGCGTTGGTATTGCCCCGCACGAGGGTGGGCATGATGGAGGCATCGGCAATGCGCAAGCCCTGCACGCCGTGCACGCGCAGCTGGGGGTCCACCACCGCCTCGTCGTCCGTTCCCATCTTGCAGGTGCCCACCGGGTGGTAGAGGGTTTGGGCTTGCTGCCGGATGAAGGCGCGCATGGCGGCCTCCTCCTCCAGTTTTTCTTCGGGGAAATAGGCGCCGCCCTGGAAGGGCTTCAGGCTGTCCGACCAGCAAATGTCCTGGGCGATGCGGAAGCCTTTCAGCAGGCGCTGCCAGTCGCGTTCTTCGGCCAGGTAATTGGGGTCGATGCGCGGGGGGGCGGCCGGGTCGGGGCTGCTCAGGCTGAGGGTGCCCCGGCTGTCGGGGTTGAGCACCACCACCCCCAACCCGTAGGCCCGCACCCCCGGCGGGGGATTCAGACCGTGGTTTTCGTAATAGGCAGCCGCTCCGTGGTATTGCAGGTCGGGCGCCGGCTCTGTGGGGGAGGATTTGAGAAAGCCCCCGAATTCGGCCACGTTGCTCGTCAGGGGGCCCCTGCCGAAAAGAAGAAAGCGCGCCAGATTGCCCAGGACGCGGGGAAACCGCTCGGCGTCGTCCAGGGTGGGCACCCTTGCCTTCATGATGACCCCCACGATGAGGTGGTCCTGGAGGTTGCGGCCCACCCCCGGAAGCGGGTGCACGACCTCAATGCCCATTTCGCGGAGCTGCTCCCCCGGCCCGATGCCCGACAGCAGGAGCAATTGAGGGCTGCCGAAGGCCCCGGCACACAAAACCACCTCCGCCCGAGCCCCCACCTGCACCACCCGCCCCCCTTGACGGAACTCCACCCCGACGGCCCGGCGCCCTTTGAAGAGGATGCGCTGCACCTGGGCGCCCGTTCGAAGCTGGAGGTTTGGGCGTTGGAGGGCGGGTTCGAGGAAGGCATCGGCGGCGCTGCAGCGACGACCGCGGCGTTGCGTCACCTGGTAGAAGCCGAAGCCTTCCTGTGTCGGGCCGTTGAAGTCTTCATTGGCGGGATACCCGGCGGCGCGGGCGGCTTCGAGCAGCTTGCGCGCCAGCGGGTGGATGTGCCGCAGGCGGCAGACGGAAAGCTCCCCGCCCCGATGATGCAGCGGGCCACCCAGCTCGGCGTTGTCTTCGGAGCGCAGGAAATAGGGCAGCACTTCCTGCCAGGACCAGCCCGCGTTGCCCAGCTCTGCCCAGTGGTCGTAATCGAGCGGGTGGCCCCGCACGTAAATCATGGCGTTGATGCTGCTGCACCCCCCGACGAGCTTTCCGCGCGGTTGATACAGGCAGCGCCCCTCGAGCTGCTGCTGCGGCACCGTGCTGAAATCCCAGTCCAGTTCGCTCTTGAAAAGTTTCGAAAAGGCCGCCGGCATGCGCACCTCCATGCGGCGGGTGCGGGGGCCGGCTTCCAGCAGCAGCACCTGGCAGCCCGCGTCGGCGCTCAGGCGGTTGGCCAACACACAGCCCGCCGAACCCGCCCCAATGATGATGTAGTCGAAGATGGCTTCCATGCTGTCCATGCGAAAACGAAACGCCCCTCACGGTCCCTGGCGCTCAGCCCGGCAAGTTCTTTCACGAATCGGAATAAGCCGGCCCCTGATTGATGACCTGCCGGTACACCGCCCAGCCGTTCGGGGTGAAGAAGGGCTTGAGCAGGGTCCAGATGGTTTCCACCAGCGGGCGCGGGTGGTCTTTGGGCAGGTTGCGGATTTCCGCCTGCACGCACCACAGAGCCATGGTGCTCCACAGCACTTCCGCCATGCGGGTGTAATCGCCCTGCTCCGGCTCCGGGCGCAGCAAGCCCAGCTCCACGTTGAAGTTCAAAATGCGCAGGATATCGCGGATGAGGGTGCTGATGAAATTGCGGTGCACCACCTGCAGTTGCGGGTACTCGCGCTCCAGGGTCAGCATGTCCGCGTAAAAGAACTTGAAACTCTGCTGGAAGAAGTAAAAATCGTGGACGATGTTGTGGATGGTCCAGAAATCGGGGTTCTCCTGCCATTTGGCCAGGAACTCCCGCATTTCAGTCTTCAGCTGGGCATAGATGGCCAGCACCAGGTCTTCGCGCCTGGGGAAATGGTAGGTGAGGTTGCCCAGGCTGATGCCCAACGCTTCAGCTATCTTGCTCTGCGTGACTCGACCGACTCCGTGCTTGTTGAACAACTCGATGGTGACATCGATGATGGTCTGCCTGGTATCCTTCATCTTTCCATTTTGCCTGCGACCTTGTCCGGGGCGTTTAGTATATGCTTACTAAGTAGTGCAAGGTAGAAAAAAATATTAACCCAACAGCAATCGAGCCCCATCGAATTGCAGGAAAAAGCTGCGATTTGCCATGCGGCATTTGGCCGACAGGGGGAAGGGGCGAGCCGGTTTGGTGGTGGGGTACCAGAGTTTGCGCCTCCGGTCGACGAGGATGAACAGGCCTTCTTCATCGCCGCTGGCGCCGAATTCGTCGTAGTCGCCCCAGAAGCGAGACAGCGCCAGTGCGGAGTCTTGCTCCTGTAGGAAGTGTTCGATTTGCCGGTGCGCCCCTTCGGGCGACTCGACGGGCAACCCCAGCTCGCTGATGCTCTGGATGGACTCGGACCCGAAAGCGGGCCCGGAAGGCAGGTTCAAATTCCGCCGGGCGATGAACTCGACGACGTTTTCGGCCGGGTCGAAAAAATAGAGGGCTTTTGCATTCCAGTTGACGAAATCCACCACGGGGCGGCCCTGCTCATCGGGCAGGATTTCGACGCGCTCCCGCAGCCACTCCAGGGCACGCCGCTCGTCGAAGGAGGGAATGTTGAAGGCGAAGTGGTAATAGGCGGGCGTCTCGGAGGCCCGAAAGTGAAGCAAGCTCCGACCGGTGCGAAGGGTCAAACCACCACCCGATGAAGAAAGGATTTCGAAGCCCAGCACCCCCCCGTAGAAGACCTCCAGCTCCCGGAGGCGATTGGTGTGGAGGGTCACTTCTTCGAAACGCATGGCGGGTGGGGGTTAGGCCGTGACGGGGGTGCGGAAATCCAGGCTGAGGACTTGCACCTGCCCTTGCAGCAGGTCTTCGTAATGGAAGGTGGCGCCTTTCGGCCCGGCTTCGATGCAGGAGATGCTGACGGTGCGCACCCGGTCGTGGCGGTTCATGACGAAGCCGTTCCAGGGGTCGGGCTCCCCGCCGTGCTTGTGGAAGTGGCGCACCGCCCCGGCACTGAAATCGGTTCGCCCCCGGAGCCAGTCGCGGAACCAAGCCTCCCGGCGCGCCTGAATTTCGGGGGGGTAAAGAGTGGCGGAAGACCAGATGGCCGGCGCTTCGGCATCGCGGGCTTTCAGGTGGCGCCGCCGACCATCCCAACGGAATTCCCAAAGCCGCCCCCTCTCCACACAAATCAGGGTGAAGGGCTCGATGCCTTGCAGATTGTAGCCCTGAAAGAATTCCTCCAACCGCAGGTAATCGAAACTTTCCAGCACGACCAACCCCCGGCTCTTCCGATAGGGCGGCCGGTGGCGGTGCCTGACGAAGGCGCCGTTGAGCACACAAGCCACCCGACCCGAGGAGCTCAGCGCCAGCCAGGTGCCGCCGCGCAGCGGGTCCCTGGGGTAGAGCAATTCCTGCTGCCCCCGAACTTCCCGGCTGAGCTCGGGCACACCCCTCGAAGGGCTCTCGTCCCGGTTCGAGCAGAGCACGAATCCATCCTCGCGGGGCAGATAGGTGACGGTACACATAGCGGCGGTTTATTGGTCGCAAGCGGCTTCCCGTTCTTCCGGGGCTCCCTCGTACCAGGCGATGACTCGTTCGGCGGGTTTGCGCTGCAAGTCGGGCACGCGGGCGTCTTCGGCGGGGTAGCCCACGGGAATGAGCAGGAAGGGGCGCTCGTTTTCGGGGCGCTTCAGGATTTTCTGCAGGAAGTTCATGGGGCTGGGGGTATGCGTCAGGGCCACCAACCCGCAATGATGAATGGCGGCGAGCAAAAAGCCCGTCGCCAGGCCGACGGACTCGTTGACGTAGTAGTTCTTCTTCTTTCGGCCGTCCACCAGGTCGTAGGCCTTCTTGAAAACGACGATGAGCCAGGGGGCGGTTTCGAGGAAGGGTTTGTGCCAGTCGGTACCCAGGGGCGCGAGGTCTTCCAGCCATTCCGGGCTCATGCGGCCGTGGTAGTTTTCGTACTCTTCCTTTTCGGCGGCTTTGCGAATCTCGGCCTTCAGGGCCGGGTCACTCACGGCGCAGAAGGTCCAGGGCTGCTTGTGGGCGCCCGAAGGGGCCGTGGAAGCGGTCATCAACAGGTTTTCGATGACCGCACGCGGTACGGGGCGGTCGGAAAAGTCCCGCACCGTGCGGCGCTCGTCCATGAACGCGCGAAACTCGGCGCTGCGGCGCAGCACCTCGTCCGCAGGCAGCTCGGTGCGGCGATAGGGAACGAATGCAGGGGTTGCCATAAGCTGAGCGATTTGCCCGGCCAAGGTACGAAGCCCCCCGGAAGCTCCCTCATCGCGGGCGCAGCACCAGACGCCCCCCCAGGACACCCCGCCCCTCCAACGGCTCCAGTCGGTACAGGTAGGTGCCGGCGGGCAGGTGGCTCAAGTCCAGGGTTTCCACCTGCTCGCCCTGCAGATGCAGCTCCCGGCGAAGAAGCGTTTTTCCACCCACCTCGAGAATGGAGAGGGCGTAGCGGCCGGCCGGCAAACCGCTCATCTCGAACTGCACCACCCCCCGTGCGGGGTTGGGCGAGGGTTGCACCCGCCCCTCGAGGGTGGGCCGCTCTTTCGAGGAGCTTAAAAACTCCTCGGTTTTGAAGGTGGCCCGGGGCGCCTGAATGCCTTCCAGGTCGAAGAGGTATTGCAGGATGACCTCTTTCTCCACGTCGTTGAAGAAGTAATAGGTGATGAGGGTGCGCGGCCCCAGGAATTGGTCGAAGGGCGGGATGAGGGCGATGACATCGGTCCAGTCCTGCCAGCCCCCGACACTGAAGAGCAGGTCAATGCGGGTTTCGCGGCGGTCCACCCGTTTTTCGCGCAAGACCTCAAAGGTGCCGACGGGCAGAGTGAGGGTGCCGTAGGCGTCTACGGTGTCGCTGCGTTGGCTGGTGAATCGGATGCGGATGGAGTCGGGCACGATGGGCAAGCCTAGGCTGTCGATGAGTTCGGGGGGAAGGTCTTCGGTGGCCATGGCCACGGCAAACTGGGAGTTGGATTGGAAGGTCTCGCCGTAGTTCATAGGGGCGCGGCGGTCCACCACGGGCGGGTCGAAGCGGGCGGTGGTTTCGATGCCGAACAGGGCGGGGTCCGTGCCGTGAACGGCCACCATCTCAAACAGGGTGCCGTCGGTGCGGTAATAGCCTTCGGTTTGGAAGGCGATTTCGGCGAAGATTTCCGCCTGGGGGATTTCGGCCCCGACGGAGCCCTCGATGGCGGGGCGATAGAGGATGACGTCGCTGAAGACCACGTCCAGGTCGGAGAAGTCCCAGTGGTAGGGCCCGCCGGGAGGCAGCAGGTCCACGTCGGGGGGCGAATCGTCCACCGCGACGTACAGGGTGTCGCCGATTTGGGGGAAAGTGGCGTTGGTGACCGTTATCTGGGCCAGCACCAGTTGTCCGGCAAGCAGGAGGGCGAAAAGTGAAGCTGTTTTTTTCATCGGGGAGCGTGTTTTCAGGTTTCCATTCCGCCGAGCCGCTTCGCGCGGTTCGAAGGAACGGTTTTTAAATGAATGGTTCGAATGGTCGCCGAGGCGCCGCAAGCGGCGCCTCGCTTCCCCCTCGCCCTCCAACCGACCGCCCCCGGATTACCGGTTGAAAATTTCTTCCAGCTTGGCTTCCAGGGCCGGGCCGCGCAGGTTGCGCGCCAGGATTCGGCCCTCGGGGTCGAGCAGGACGGTGTGGGGGATGGAGCGGACGCCGTAGAGGCGGGCGGCCTCGTTCTCCCACCCTTTCAAGTCGGAGACGTGCTTCCAGGTCAGGCGGTCTTTTTCGATGGCCTGCAGCCAGGGTTCGCGGCGCTTGTCGAGGCTGACGCCGAGGATTTCAAAGCCCTTGTCGTGGAAGCGCTCGTAGAGGCGCACCACGTTGGGGTTCTCCCGTCGGCAGGGGCCGCACCAACTGGCCCAGAAGTCCACCAGGACGAACTTGCCGCGCAGGTCGCTGAGGCGGAGGGGGGTGCCGTCGGGGGCCGGCAGGGTGAAATCCGGGGCGGGAGCGCCGATTTGGAAGGCAGCCAGGCGCTGCATTTGTTCCCGCACCACCCGGGCGCCCGCCGGGGCTCGCTCGCCGAACAATTCGACGAATTGCTCCCCGAAGGGCAGGTAGAGCGGGCTGTTTTTCTGTTGCAAGGCGGCCAGCACGCCGCCCAGGGCGAGCTGGTGGGTGCGGGAGCCCTGCGGCATTCGGGCCAGCAATTTTTCCAGCTCCTGCCGGCGGCGCTCGTCGGTGAAGCCGATGTTGAACAGGGCGCCGGCATAGGCTTTCACCCCCTCGAAGACCCAGGCCAGGTAGGCATAGTCGGGGTCGTCCCATTGGGCGAAGCGGAAGTACTCGTTGAGGAAATAGTCGATTTCGTTATCGTATCCTTCGGGGTGGTTGAAGTAGCTGAGGTAGGTGTTCAGGGCGGCGATTTTGGCCAGGTAAGGCTGGGTGCGTTGCAGGCTGTCGAGCAGATGGAGCTGGGCCCGGTCGTTGGCCGCCATTTGTTCGACCAGCTGCTCGAGCAGGGCGGGGTTGCGGCGGTTGAGCTGATAGCTGCGCAACAGGCGGTTGCGCTCTCCCTTCAGGCGGTTCATTTCCTGCTTGAGCTGCTGGTAGGCCGCATTCAGGGGGGATGCCACCACCCGCCCCAGGCGAATCTTGTTGCAATTCGATTCGAAAACCACTTCCTCCCCCGGAGCCAGAATGATGGGCTGCACGTTGTTCCCGCCCATGCCCACGTAATAGAAGCGGGGCCCATCCAATTTCAAAGTAAACTCGAAGCGTTGGCCCGCTTGTTTGGGCGCCGCCTGAACGCGGTTGAAGACCACGCCGTCGAATTCGAAGAGGAAAAGGCTGTCCACGCGCTCGCATTGCTGCATGCGGCAAAGGAGCTTCGCCTCCCCCAAACCCGGGGGAGGGCACGCGGTTGGCGGGAAGAGCAACCCGCTCTGGAAAAGTGCTGCCACCAGAAAATTCAGCATAGCTCAAAGGTTTGGGAAACCATTTCGGGTTCGAGGGAAGAAAGGGAAGCTTTCGAGAGGCGAACATCAAACCGCCCGCCGGCTCACCCCCCACGGAGCGAAGGGGCGCGATTGGGAGCAATCGAGTCCCCAAAAATAACTTTTCTCCGGGGGATGGGGCAAAAAGAAACGAGCAGACCCCCGAAAGGGCTGCTCGTTTGAAAACTGAAAAAACGTGAATTGGCTTTTATCCGTTCATGGAAGCCAGGAATTCCTCGTTGCTGCTGGTGTTGCGGATGTGCTTGAGGATGAACTCCATGGCTTCTTCGGGCTTCATGTCGGCCAGGTGATTGCGCAGGATGAACATGCGCTGCAGGGTGTCTTTGTCCAGCAGGAGGTCTTCGCGGCGGGTGCTCGACTTGGTCAGGTCGATGGCCGGGAAGATGCGCTTGTTGGCCAGGTTGCGGTCGAGTTGCAGCTCCATGTTGCCGGTGCCCTTGAATTCTTCGAAGATGACGCCGTCCATTTTGGAGCCGGTGTCGATCAGGGCGGTGGCGAGGATGGTCAATGAGCCGCCGCCTTCGATGTTGCGGGCGGCGCCGAAGAACTTCTTGGGTTTGTGCAGGGCGTTGGCTTCCACACCGCCGGAGAGGACTTTGCCGCTGGCAGGGGCGACGGTGTTGTAGGCCCGCGCCAGGCGGGTGATGGAGTCCAGCAAGATGACCACATCGTGCCCGCACTCGACCAGGCGCTTGGCTTTCTCGAGCACGATGCCCGCCACGCGCACGTGGTTGTCGGCCGGTTCGTCGAAGGTGGAGGAGACCACCTCGGCATTGACGCTGCGCCGCATGTCGGTCACTTCTTCGGGGCGCTCGTCGATGAGCAAGACCAGGAGGTAGCACTCGGGGTGGTTCTTGGCAATGGCGTTGGCCACATCCTTGAGCAACCAGGTCTTACCCGTCTTGGGCTGGGCGACGATGAGCCCCCGCTGGCCCTTCCCGATGGGCGTGAACAGGTCAATGATGCGGGTGCTGTAATCCCGCCCGGTGGGCGAGGTGCAGAGGTTGAACTTTTCGTTGGGGAACAGGGGCGTCAGGTAGTCGAAGGGGATGCGGTCGCGAATGTCCTTCGGGTCCAGCCCGTTGATTTTGGACACCCGCAGCAAGGCGAAGTACTTTTCCCCTTCTTTCGGGGGGCGGATGGCCCCGCGCACGGTGTCGCCGGTGCGCAGCCCGAAGAGCTTGATCTGGGAGGGGGAGACGTAAATGTCGTCGGGCGAAGTGAGGTAGTTGTAGTCGGAGGAGCGCAGGAAGCCATACCCATCGGGCATCATTTCCAAAATGCCTTCCCCTTCGATGACCCCGTCGAGGTCGATGTCGAATTTGCGGGTGGGTCGTTTTTCTTCGGCCGGCACCGCAGGGGGAGGGGGGGTGGTTTCAGCCGTCGGAGGGCTGACGGGAGGTTCGGAAGTGGGTTCCATAGGAGCGTCTTTGCTGGGTTCGGTGTCGGTGCTTTCGCTTTTGGGGGCGGGTTCTTCCAGCGGGATGTCTTCCAGCTTGATGCGCGTGCGCCGGCCGCGCCCGTTCTGGTGTTGGCCGCCCTGGGAGCGCCGGTTTTGAGGGCGGGGGGCGCTTTCCTCGTTGGTGCTGCCCGCCGCGTCGGCGCTGCCTTCCTGGGCAGTCGCATTTTTGGTTTCACCGGCCGTGGCCTGGTGGTCCAGAATTTTGTAGATGAGTTCTTGCTTGGTCAGCCGCTTGTATCCCTTCAAGCCGATACGCTCGGCCACTTCGCGCAGCTCGGGCACCAACATATCGTTCAGTTGCAAAATATCGTACATAAGACCTTTGAGAAGTTTGATTAGTGAATGTGTGGTCTGGTGAAGCTTCGGCCCTGAGGTCGAGCCGGGAGCCGGGCTCGTGCCGCTCAGCAGCCGCTTGTTTGGAAGTGGGTTTTACAATTCAGAGTGGGAGAAGAAAGGTTTTGAAAGGTGCTGAGTCGCCTTCCGGGTGGGAGGCCTGCCGGAGCAGCGCCGTTGGGGAATCCCGGAATGGTAGCTTCAGGAATGTGTTGGATTGGAAGACCTCTCGAAGATTAACACCAGAAAGATCCACCGGTTCAAATGAGTCGTTTGGGATATGGGTTTGCCCGGGGGCAATAATTCTCAACCAATGCTTCGACCCAAGTAGCCCTCGTCTCAACCTTCCTCCTCAACCAACTATTTGGTGACGGGATGACAGCTTAAACTTTGAAGCGGGAATTGCGAAACAGGAGCCGGAATTGGAACACCCGCAAGGGTGTTGTAAAGCAGGTGGTGTCGACAAGTGACTGCGCAAAAATAGGCCGAAAAATTAATATTCAGAGAATGTGAACCAATTTTTCGCGGCTTCTGCCCGCTTGCCCCCCCGAAAGGGGTGTCCCGGAGGGAAGGAATGCTTCCCGCTTGTCGGTTCGGGCTTTTTTTGGGGGAGTTTTCTCAAATTTGCGCTCCGCTGCCGACGACCGGTCGCTCTATTTCTTCATCAAGCCCTTAGCTCATGCTCGAACTCGCCTTATTTCGAACCCAAAAAGAACGCATCGTCGAAGGTTTGCGCAAGCGCAATTTTTCGGAGGAAGACCTGAAAATCGTGGACCAAATCATCGAGCTCGACGAGGTGCGACGCACCACGCAAGTAGAACTCGACAATAACCTTGCCGAATCCAAAAAGCTCTCCAAACACATCGGCCAATTGATGCAATCGGGCAAGCGGGAAGAAGGGCAGGCCCTGCGCGAGCGCGTGCTGGCCATGAAGGAGCGCGCCAAAGCCCTGGAAACCCGCCTGGACGAAACCACCCAGCAATTGGAAGAACTGCTGTTGCAGGTGCCCAACTTGCCCCACCCCAGCGTGCCGGCCGGCTCCACCGAGGCCGACAACCGCATCCACAAAGACTGGCCCCAGCCCCTGCCCGAATTGCCCGAGCAGGCCCTGCCACACTGGGAGCTGGCCGAGCGCTTCAAAATCTTCTCCCTCGAAACGGGCGCCAAGCTAACCGGCTCGGGGTTTCCCCTGTTCTGGCGCAACGGGGCGCGCCTGGTGCGCGGCCTGATTCAGTTCTTCCTCGATGAGGGCGACCGGGCCGGCTACCAGGAAGTGCTGCCCCCCCTGCTCGTCAATGCAGACACCGCCAAAGCCACCGGCCAACTGCCCGACAAAGAGGGCCAGATGTACCACATCGAAAAAGACGGCCTCTACCTCATCCCCACCGCCGAGGTGCCCATCACCAACATCTATCGGGACACCATCGTCTCCCCCGAAGACTTGCCCCTCAAGCTCATGGGTTACACCCCCTGCTTCCGGCGCGAAGCGGGCTCCTACGGCGCCCACGTGCGCGGGCTCAACCGCGTGCACCAGTTCGACAAGGTGGAAATCGTGCAAATCGCCCACCCGGACCTTTCCTACCAGGCCCTCGACGAGATGGTCGCCCATGTGGAGGGGCTGTTGCAAAAGCTCGAGCTGCCCTACCGCATCGTCCAGCTTTGCGGCGGCGACCTGGGCTTCACCGCCGCCCTGACCTATGACTTCGAAGTCTATTCGGCCGCCCAAAAACGCTGGCTCGAGGTCAGCTCCGTGTCCAATTTCGAAACCTACCAAAGCAACCGCCTGAAAGTGCGCTTCAAAGAGGACGGCAAAATGCGCCTGGCACACACCCTCAACGGCAGTGCCCTGGCCCTGGCCCGCATCGTGGCCGCCCTGCTCGAAAACAACCAGCAACCCGAAGGCATCCGCCTGCCGGCGGCTCTCCACCCCTACGTGGGTATGGAAACCGTGGAAGCCTGAGCTGCAAGCCCGCGACTGGCCTGGATTGGTAATCCCCCCCCTCCCCCCGGAATAGTGGGCAGTGGGCAGTGGGCAGTGGGCAGTGGGCAGTGGGCAGTGAGCAGTGGGCAGTGAGCAGTGGGCAGTGAGCAGTGGGCAGTG
>CAZBYX010000003.1:0-5831 GCA_964496055.1 uncultured Saprospiraceae bacterium | reverse complement strand
GCAGTGGGCAGTGAGCAGTGGGCAGTGAGCAGTGGGCAGTGAGCAGTGGGCAGTGGGCAGTGGGGGAGGGTTTGGGGGTGGGTTTCGTTTGCTTCGTTCGCACGCTGCTTCTCGTGGGGGTTCCAAACCCATGCCCCTTCCCACTCCCTGCTTCCAGCCAGGAGCCAACCGCCGACTACCCGCCCAGTCTTTGTCCTTTGCGGTCGTACTTCGGATAGCAGAGGTAGTACTTTCTGCGGGTGACGGCCTGCACTTCGTGGTCGGGGTTTTCGGACATGGGACGCACTTCGCCCGATTTGTACAGGATTTTGATTTCGTCTTTGCTGGTCAGGTACGTGCTGTTGGACTCCTCGCCGAAGAAGACCAGGAAGTCCAGCTCTTCGGAGCTGAATTCGCCTGCGCCCTGCAGGCGCTGCATGACGGCACGGCGCTCCTCCGGGGAAAAAGGCTGGTTGCGCAAAACGACCTTGAAAAGCCGCCGATGGAGGATGCTGCTTGCCAGATAGGCGAGCAGGGGGTCTTCGTGTTCGGCGAAACTTTTCAGGGCGAAGACGATGTCGAAATCGTCGAGGCGGGCGAATTGCTCGAGCAGGTGGTCGCGGTCTTGGGCGAAATCCTCCGCCCGCACGGGGTTCCGCAGGAAGAAGTCGAGGGCGGGGGGCAGGGGCAGGGGCGTTTGGGTTTGGCACAGGGCTTTGGCGCGTTCGAGGGTTTTGACGAGCATTTGCTCGACGGAAAGGACGGTCTTGTGCAGATAGACCTGCCAGTACATGAGGCGCCGGGCGATGAGGAATTTCTCGATGGAGTAGATGCCCTTCTCCTCGACGACGAGCTCGTCGTCTTGCACGGCCAGCATTTTGATGATGCGGTCGTACCCCACCACCCCTTCGTACACGCCGGTGAAGAAGCTGTCGCGGGTCAGGTAATCGAGGCGGTCCATGTCGAGCTGCCCGGAAACGAGCTGGTGGAAGAATTTGCGCGGGTATTCGTCGCGGAAAATTTGGATGGCCAGGTCGAGCCGGCCGGCGAACTCTTCATTGAGGCGCTCCATGAAGAGCAGGGAGAGGGTTTCGTGGGGTACGTTGATGAGGGTGCGTTCGAGGGTGTGGCTGAAGGGCCCGTGGCCGATGTCGTGCAGCAGGATGGCGGCGCAGGCGGCTTCGGCTTCGGCTTCGCTGATGGGGGTGCCTTTGCTGCGCAGCACTTCCAGGGCCTGCGTCATGAGGTGGAGGGCGCCGAGGGCATGGTGGAAGCGCGTGTGCAGCGCCCCCGGATAGACGTAGTGCGTCAGGCTCACTTGCTTGATGCGGCGCAAGCGCTGCACATAGGGGTGCTCGATGAGGTCGAAGACCAGCTCGAAGGGGATGGAGATGAACCCGTACACCGGGTCGTTGAAGATTTTCTTCTTATTCATGACCGGGAGGTTGCGCACCCGTAATTTCCGGCCCCGAAAGTACCCCTTATCCGGCAGCTTGCCCAGGCAAGCCGTGGGAATCTTGCTATCTTTCCGGGCGCGGCCCGCCCGCCCCGAACCTCGCCGGGTGGGGGTGCGGCGGCCGGCGCTACGCCACCTGCCCATGAAAGCCATCATTCCAGTTGCCGGGGTGGGCACCAACCTCCGCCCCCTGACCTACACCCAGCCCAAACCGCTGATTCCGGTGGCCGGCAAGCCCATCATTTCCCTCATCCTGGACCAGTTGCTGGCCCTCGGCGTCGAAGACTTCGTTTTCGTCATCGGGTACCTGGGGGAGAAAATCAAAATGTACGTCGAGCAGGAGTATCCCCACATCCGAAAGCATTTCGTCGTGCAGGAGCAACGCGTGGGCTCCGGCCATGCCATCTGGACGGCCCGCGAACACATCCACCCCCAGGACGAGCTCCTCATCTTCTTCGGCGACACCATCCTCGAAATGGACTTCCAGGCCGTCCTCGACCTGCCCGGCAGCGTGCTGGCCGTCAAAAAAGTGCAGGACCCCCGCGAATTCGGAGTGGTCGAGCTGAACGAACAGGGGGAGGTGGTGCGGGTGGTGGAAAAACCCCGCATCCCCAAAAGCAACCTGGCCATGGTGGGCTTCTACATCATCCGCGAAGCCCAGGCCCTCGTCGAGGCCCTCGACTACAACATCCAACACGACCTGCGCACCGACGGCGAATTCCCCCTGACCGATGCCCTGATGCGCCTCATCGAACAGGGCGTCCGCTTCAGCACCTACACCGTGGATAACTGGTTCGACTGCGGCAAAAAAGACGTCCTGCTCGAAACCAACGCCATCCTGCTCGACAAGGAAGGCTACGCCTCGGCCGACTTGCCCGACTACTTCAACTCCATCATCATCCACCCCGTCAGCATCGGCAAGGACTGCGAGATTTCCAATTCCATCGTCGGGCCCCACGTCACCATCGGCAACAACACCCGCATCGAAAGCTCCATCGTGCGCGACAGCATCATCGGCAATTTCGCCTCCCTCAAGGAGGTCGTCCTGATGCATTCCGTCATCGGAAACGACACCGCCATCACCGGCCTGCGCCAGAGCCTCAACATCGGCGACAACACCGAAATCGACTTCAGCTGAAAAAAAAAAGACCGCCCAGGGGGCGGTCCCAATCGGTTTCCTCAGAAACCTCACGCTTGCCTTTGGTTTTTCAGAGTTACGGGGGGATTCAATGCTCCTGGGGCACCCTGCAACGCCGACTGGACGGATAGACGATGACCAGCGAATAGACCAACTGCCCCTGCTCCCAACACTCCATCTCGAAGACCTGCACCTGGCAAGTCCGGTTCGCCGTTCCCATGAAGTGCTTCGACCAGAACGAAATGCGCTCGTGGCAGGCGTAGCCCGAGCCGGCGCCGGCGCCGGGGGAGCCACTCGGAATGCGCTCGATTTTCCAGTTGCGGGCTTGGGCATTCTCCGGGTACGGGGGGTCGTCCAGCCAATCCGACGGCAGGGGGTCGGAACGGCTGTCCGGTTCCTCCAGAGGAGCCGGATGGTACAAATCGGGAGCACCGAGCCAGTAGGACCGGGGCATGCAGGACCCCGACAGGAGGCATATGAACAGGAAGAGTTTGGTTTTCATGGGGTTGGAGGTTAGGGGTTTGAAAAAAAGGTAGCCAGGAAAATCCCGACTACCTCCGTGTTGTGAGAAGGGTGGAAGATTACGACGGAACTTGGGGTTAAATAAGCCGTGAGGAATTCGGGAGAACGGTAGCAGGGTAGGATAAAAGGAAGGGTATTTTCTGCAAGGTATTGCAAGAAATAAGAGGATTCAAGGGCGAGGGTACGAGGGGAGGGGCTGGGTGAGGGAAGACCCCGAATGGATGAAGGAAGCTACAAGAGGGGCAAACGAACCCGGACGCGGGTTCCGGCGGGTTGGCCGTCCTTCATCAGGTCTTCGATTTGGAGCTCGGCGGGCTTGCCATGGCGCTCCTCCAGCAATTGGAGGCGGCTGCGGGTGATATCCAGCGCCCGGGATTCGTGCTTTTTGCCGCCGGCCTGCGCCCGCGCCCGCCCCACGCCGTTGTCCTCCACTTCGCACACGAGCTGCCCGTTGTCGATGCCAAAGCGGATGCGGATGCGGCCCATGCCTTCCTTCCGGGTCAGGCCGTGCCAGACGGCATTTTCCACGAAGGGTTGCAACAGCATCGTGGGCAGGAGCACTTCGTCGGGGTCGAGGTTTTCGTCCAAATCGAACTCGAATTCGAATTTCTTCTCGAAGCGCATCATCTCGGTGCGCAGATACTCCTCCAGGATTTCGATTTCCTCCGAAACGCTGATGTAGTCCTTGGCGGCGAACTTGAGGATTTTGCGCATCAGGCGCGCGAACCGCCCCAGATAGTCGCTGGCCGTGGCCACGTCCTTTTTCAGCAGGTAGCTGTTGATACTGTTCATGCTGTTGAACAGGAAATGGGGGTTCATCTGCAGGCGCAGGATGGCGGTTTGGGTCTCCGCCTGGCGCAGCTTGAACGCCGCCTCCTTTCGAATTTGGGCAATGCGAATGCGGTAAGCTCCGTAGGCCAGCGTGCCCACCAGCAGCAAGCACCCCAGATAGAAAAGCGGGGTGCGCCACCAGGGCGGAGCGACGCTCAGCTCCAGCACCGCCGGCCGGCCCGACCACCGACCGTCGGAGTTGGTGGCGTCCACCAGGAAGCGATAGCGGCCCTCCCGCAGATTGGGATAGCGGGCGAAGTTGTGGGTGCCGGCTTCGACCCAGTCCTCGTCCAACCCCTCCATGCGATAGCGAAACCGACAGGCGGCGGGTTGGCTGAACTCCAGGGCGGCGAAGTGCACCGAGAGGGTGTTGTAGCGGTAGGGAAGGTGCAAGGCCCGAATGGCGGAGGGGGCGGTGGCCTCCGTGCGGGTGAAGGGCCCGGGGGGCAAGACATCATTGAGCAGAATGGAAGTGATGACCGGGCGGGCGGGCGGCGTGCGGGCCTCCAGTTCGAGGGGGTTGAAAAAATTCAGACCGCTTACCCCCCCGAAGACGAAACAACCCGGGAAGGGCGCTTCCGCCGCCCAGAAGTTGAATTCCAGCCCCTGAAGCCCGTCGGCTTCATCGTATTGCAGGAGCTCCCCGGAAGGGGGGTCGTAGCGCCAAAGCCCCTTGTTGCTGCTGAGCCAGAGGCGCCCCGCCGCATCGAGGAGCAGGCCCGCCAGCCCCGCATGGGCCAGTTGAGGGACGGGTTGGAGGCGGGGGGTGTCGGGTTGGAGGAGGAGCAAATGCAGCCCGGCGTCGGAGGCAATCCAGAGGCTGTCGCCGCCGGGGCTCTCCGCCAGGCCCGTTATCAGGGAGCCGAAGGGCACCTCCCATTCCTCCTGCAGGGTGCTTCCCGTCCAGCGGCAGCCCAGCAAGCGGGTTTGCTGATGGTGCAACCAGACCCGCCCGCTCGGGGCGGTGTAGGTCATGGAATAGCCCCCGCTGTCCCAGCCGGGCAGGGAACGACGGCGGAACTCCGCCGCCTGAGGGTCCACCACGAAGAGGCCGTCGGCAAAGGAAGCCACCAGCAAGTGCCGCCCCCCCGGCAGAGGCGCTACCCGCGACACCCCCTCCATGCGAAGCCCCGGAGCCGAAACCCGCTCGAAGCGGCCACCCGAATCGCGCAGACAAAACAAGCCCGCGTTGGTACAGACCCAAATCTGGTCTTGGTCATCGCAGTGGATATCCAGGGGCTCGCCCCCAGGCGGCCGGCCGGCGCCCCGATAAGCATCGAACCCGGGAAGCGGTTCGAAGTCGGCATTCAACACCCACACGCCTCCGCGCGTCAACACCCACATCCGGCCCCGGCTGTCGCGGCAAAGCCCCCGAACGAAAGAGCCTCCCATCCCGGTGCCGTTGCGCGGCTGCAGCGCCGTCCGGAACTTCGGCTTGCGCAGGTTGGTGTAATACACACCTTCGCCCTGCACCGAAACCCACACCGTGCCGTCCGGGGTCAGGGTCATGCGTTCGATGGGGGGGCGGAAGGGCCGCACGGCGCCGCCGCTTTTCCATTGCAGGGTGCCGGTTGCTTTTTTTCCGCGTTTGTCGAAAAAAAAGATGCCGGCCGTATCGGTAGCCACCAGCAGGGTGTGCTCATCCACCGCCTGCAGGCCGACCACCCTCGCCGGCGCGAAAGAGCCCAGCGTTTCGGTTGCCGAACGGTTGGTGTGGCAACGAAGCAAGCGCCTCGAAGTGCCGACCAAAACGGTGGAGTCCGATTCCACGAGCAAGCTGCGGATGCTTTCATCGGAAGGGCCGGCCAGGGCGAGGGTGCGTCGGCCGCGAACCTGCCCCTGCACAAGGTCCACCACCAGGAGGGCGGCGGGGTTGTCGGGAACGAGCAGGCGCAGGTGGCCGGC
>CAZBYX010000002.1:0-43394 GCA_964496055.1 uncultured Saprospiraceae bacterium | reverse complement strand
TGGTAGCGGTTCGATGGGGAAATATCCGGCGGCGCAGCGCGACGCGCCCCTTGGTTAGGAGGGAACGGCACAAAGGTCGGGCGCACCGCAAAGGTGCACCCGACCGTGGGTGCTCGGGTGGAGCTTCCCGCTCCGCCCGAGCTTGGTCAATCCAAGAGGATTTTGAGGAACCGAAAAAGTTACCCGTCACGATGTCACGTCTACAAGCATGAAATCCATGCAACCTGAATCACCGAACCTAAAAAGCCCCCTGCGAAGATGAAAGCATTCTTTGCAGGGGGCTTTTCGTCCCAACCTTTAAGCGGGAAAAAATTAGAGCGCGCCCCTCATACATTCAAAAAGTTCATCAGAGCATCGTAGCGCTCCTGCAGGGATTCGAGGTAATCCGATTCGTTGAAGGCGGCCTTGATTTCGTAATCGAATCGACGGAACGTGGCCAAGATGGACTGGACGTTCTGGCGGTTGATTTTCAAGGTCACCTCCACGCGGGTGCTCTCCTTATGGGAGGTGAGAAAAGAACTGAGGATGGAAGCCCCTTCGGATTCGACGATTCGGGCGATTTCCGCCAGGGAGTAATCCCGGCTGGACACTTCCAGGACGATGATGCTCCCCATCTCACTGAAGCAAGCCGTTTTGGCGAAATAATTCAAAACGTCTTCCTGGGAAATCATTCCCAGATAGTTGCCCTCCTCGTCCACTACGGGGATGACGGTGAGCTTCTGCTCGGCCAAAACGCGCATCACTTCGTAGATGTGGTCATTGCCCCGAACATAAGGCTTGACCAGGCTCAGGGCATAGGAGCCCACCGGGTCCTCGATGTTGTGAATGAGGATATCGTCTTCGGAGATGACCCCCAAAAGCTGTTTGTCATTCACGATGGGCAGGTGTCGGACGAAGAAGTCCTCCATGATGGTCAGCGCATCGTTGCCCGTGTCGGAAGTTTTCAGGGGCAAGATTGCCGTGGATATGATTTTTTCAGCAACCATAGTGTTTGATTTTTACCTGCCCGCGTTCCCCTGAAAAGCAAGGGCGCACAGCTGGTGGCACAGTTTAAGAACGTTTGAATACTCAATCCGTTGGCAGGAACGCGGTCAAGGTAAAGTTAAAAGCCCACACCCCGAAGAGCAATACATGGCGGGCCGAGAAAAAGTCAAAATTCTCGCCAAAGAGCGTCCATCATGTACGGGGGGAAATTCGCTTGCATCAATATTCCAAAAAACTTATTCAAATTCCAACTATTCAAGCAATTTTCTTTTCTGCAAGTCGAATTCTTCTTGAGTGAGGAACCCCCGCTCGCGGAGTTCGCTGAGCTTTTTGAGTTGGTCGAGGAGGTCGGGGGAGGCATCCAACAGGTTTTCTTCTTCGGCAGGCAGGGCGGGTTGGGGCCTGCGGCGGTAGCCTGCTGCCTTGAACTCCTCGAATTCGGGCTGGATGCGCAGGAAGGCCAGGGCATCGTGGGTGTCGATTTTCTCGAAGTCCTTGAACCCCAGGGCTACGGCGCGGTCCAGGTGGTAGAAAGCCTGTTCTTTCTGCTCCGTCAGCGAATAGGCGCAGGCGAGGTTGAAGTGGGTGGGGATATCGTTGGGATGGGTTTCGAGGGCCTTGAGGAATTCTTCGATGGCTCCTTCGTAATCGAAGTCGCGGTATTTCTGAATGCCGCGCTGTTTGTGCGGGTTGTCAAAGCTTTTGCGTGCCCGCCTGCCGGCTCCGTGATGGCGGTTCCTTCTGTGCTCTCGATGTCGAACTTCCTCCTCGGGGGTATAGGGTCGGTCGAAGTCGGTGTCGAAACGCTTCTTGCGGAGCTTTTTCAGGTGCCGGCGATTGAATTTGACGTCGAATTCATCCCGATCCATGGAAAAGAAAATGATGGCGTCGATGAAGGCGATGATCCAAACGATGGGTGCTTTGATGAGGAGGGAGAAAAAGAGCAAGCCCAGATAGCAAAACCCCAGGGCGCGCTGCCCCAGGTAGAACCGGTGGACGCCAAAGCCCCCGAACATCAAAGCCAATATGCCCGCAAGGTTTTTGTTTTTCATGGACCTGGAATTGGGCCGCGCGGCCGCACAATGTAGCAACGCTTCCGGAAGCGGAAAAGCATTCCCCTTCATCCGATTTCGGCAGGGGTTGGTCGGATAAGGGTTCGGGTGGGGCGGTTGGAGGGAGTGGGCCCCCTCCCCGCACACCGCCTTGCCCACCCTCAGAGGGTGCCGCGCAGGGCTTGCTCGCGCTCGATGGCTTCGAACAGGGCTTTGAAATTGCCTTTGCCGAAGGACTTGGCCCCTTTGCGCTGAATGATTTCGTAGAACACCGTGGGGCGGTCCTGGACGGGTTTGGTGAACAGCTGGAGCAGGTAGCCCTCCTCATCGCGGTCCACCAGGATATTGAGGCGTTTGAGGTCTTCGAGGTCTTCGTCGATTTTGCCCACCCGGTCGAGCACGTCCTCGTAGTAGGTTTCGGGCACATAGAGGAAGTCCACGCCGTTTTTGCGCAATTGCTCGACCGTATAGATGATGTCGTCGGTGGCCAGGGCGATGTGTTGCACGCCGGGGCCGCGGTAGAACTCGAGGTATTCGTCGATTTGAGATTTTTTCAGGCCCTTGGCGGGTTCGTTGATGGGGAACTTGATGTAGCCGTTGCCGTTGGCGACGACTTTGCTCATCAGGGCGGTGTACTTGGTGGAAATGTCTTTGTCGTCGAAGGTGATGAGCAGCTTGAAGCCCATGACGTCCTGGTAGAATTTCACCCACTTGTTCATGGCGCCCAGCTCGACGTTGCCCACGCAGTGGTCCACGTACTTGAAGCCGACGGGCTTCACGGGATAGACGCTCTTGCGGGCTTCGAAGCCGGGCATGAAGGCGCCGCGGTAGTCCTTGCGCTCCACGAAGGTGTGGAGGGTTTCTCCGTAGGTGTGGATGGAGGCGGTTTTCACGACTCCGAATTCGTCTTCGAGGGTGAGGGGTTCGGCGGCGGGTTGAGCGCCCCGCTCCACGGCGGTCTGGAAAGCTTTTTCGGCGTCGTCCACCCAGAGGGCGAGCACCTTGACCCCATCGCCGTGCAGGTGGACGTGCCGGGCCACTTCGTGCTCGGGGCCGAGGGCGGCGGTGAGCACCAGGGTTACCTTGCCCTGACGGAGGACGTAGCTGACCTTGTCGCGGCAGCCCGTTTCGGGCCCGCGGTAAGCAATCCACTCGAAGCCGAAGGCGGCCTGGTAGTACAGGGCCGCTTGCTTGGCATTGCCTACGTAAAATTCGATGTGGTCGGTGCCATTGATGGGGAAAGAGTCCTGGGTTTCAGCAGACTTTTGATGGGTCAGGGTTTGCATGGTTGAGCGATTTGATTTTCAAAGTTAGGGGGATAGCAGTCAAACTTTCGTTTTCACGCCATTTCCGGCGACTTTTCCGTTCAGCCAGCTTTTGTAATAGTCCGGGTCTTCGATTTGGGCGCCGTGTTCGGTGATGTACAGGGGGTTGAAGGTGTCCACCATGACGGCCAGCTCGCGGGTTTCTTTGGCTCCGATGCTCTTTTCCACCGTTCCGGGGTGGGGTCCGTGGGGGATGCCGCCGGGATGGAGCGTGATCATGCCCTTTTCGACGTGCTTGCGGCTCATGAACTCCCCGTCCACGTAGTAGAGCACCTCGTCGCTGTCGATGTTGCTGTGGTTGTAGGGAGCGGGTATGGCAAGGGGGTGATAGTCGTACAGCCGCGGCACGAAGGAACAGATGACGAAATTCTTGCCCTCGAAGGTTTGATGCACGGGTGGCGGCTGGTGCACGCGCCCCGTGATGGGTTCGAAGTTGTGAATGGAAAAGGCGAAGGGATAGACGAAGCCGTCCCAGCCTACGAGGTCGAAGGGATGGTTGAGGTAGTAGTACGGGTAGATGAGGTCCCGCTTTTTGATGTAAAAGAGGAATTCGCCCTGTTCGTCGTGGGTCTCCAGCTCGGTGGGTTTGCGGATGTCTCGCTCGCAGAAGGGGGCGTGCTCGGCCAACTGCCCGAAAGCGTTGCGGTAGCGCTTGGGGGTGATGATGGGGCCATGCGATTCGACAATGAGCAAGCGGTTGTCCTCTCCGTCGAATTCAATCTGGTAGGTGGTTCCCCGCGGAACGACGACGTAGTCCCCGTATTCGAAGTTCAGGGTGCCGTACATGGTGCGCAGGCGCCCGGAACCCTTGTGGATGAATATCACCTCATCGGCATCGGCGTTTTTGAAGAAGTAATCGGCGTTGCCTTTGCGCGGCGCCGCCAGGATGATTTTGCAATCGTCATTGACCAACACGGGCTTGCGGCTTTTCAGGTAGTCGTCTTCGGGGCTCACCTGAAAGCCCTTGAGGCTGCGGGGTTTGAGCTGCTCGTCTTTCACCACCTTGGGGGCGATGCTGTAGGGCTTGCCCACCTGCACGATTTGCGTGGGCGGGTGACAATGGTACAGCAGGGAGTACATGTTGCTGAACCCTTCTGTGGAGAAGAGCTCTTCGTGATAGAGTTCGCCATTGGGTTTGCGGAACTGGGTGTGCCGTTTGGGCGGCACCTGACCGAGACAGTGGTAATGCATGGCTATTGATTTTAGGCTGGACTTGGGCAATGTCCCAAAGATAGCGCCTTCCCTCACTCGATTCGGGTGACGTTCGTCACGTTTTCCAGCTTGAGCAAGGTCCGGATGGCCAGGTTCAGTTGGTCCTTGTTGGCCACCATCAGGCTCATGCGGCCTTCGAAGTAGCCCTCGTTGCCGGAGATGTTGAAGGAACGGATATTGACCCCCAGCCGGCTGGAAATTTCGTGCGAGAGCTTTTCGATGACGCCGGGCCCGTCGTCAATGCCTTCGATAAGCAAATGGGCCACGAAGGTCGTATCGGTGGAGGTTATCCACTCGGCCGGCATGACGCGGTAGCTGAAGTTGGCCAGCAGGTGTTTGGCGTTGGGGCAGTTGCTGCGGTGAATTTTTATACCGCCCTTTTTGGTGACGTAGGCAAAGACATCGTCCCCCTGAACGGGATTGCAGCAGGTGGCCAAACTGTACTGGTACTGGTTGGCCGGCTCCCCGCCGATGAGGAGTTTGGGGGGGCGTTTGGTAAAAAAGCGTTGGGTGCGCGATTCTTCCCTGGGCTCTGCTTCTGTTGCGGGGCGCGGCTTGAGGACGAGGCGATGGTCTTTCACCTCGAACTCTTTCAACACTTCGTTCAGGTTGAGGTCCTCGGTGGCTATGGCGTAGTACAAATCCACGTGCGACTTCATCCTCAGGAAGCGGCAGAGTTCTTCCACGCTTTTTTGGTAGTCCGCCACTTTCAAGTGTCGGAACTTGCGCTCCAGGGCCTCCCGCCCGATTTCCCCCACCTTTCTGCGCTCTTCCTTCATGGCGGAACGGATGCGGGAGCGGGCTTTTCCGGTGACGACCCATTTGAGCCAGTCCTCCGAGGGCTTTTGTTTTTTGTCGGTGGTGACGGAGACCTGGTCGCCGTTTTGGAGTTTGTAGCCCATGGGCACCACCCGATTGTTCACATGGATGGCTTTGGCGTGATAGCCGATTTCAGTATGGATATGGAAGGCGAAGTCCAGGGCGGTGGCTCCTTTGGGCAGGGTCACGATGTCCCCTTTGGGGGTGGTGACGTAGACCTCTTCGGCGAAGAGGTTGGTTTTGAAGTCATTGATGAATTCCAGGGCGCTGCTGTCCGAGCTTTCGAGGATTTCGCGCACGCCGTCCAGCCAGGTTTCGTACACGCTGGGCTGATCGCTGAGCCCCTTGTATTTCCAATGGGCGGCATAGCCGCGCTCGGCGATTTCGTCCATCCGTTCGCTGCGAATCTGAACCTCCACGTAGCGGCCTTTGGGCCCGATGGCCGTAGCATGCAAAGACATGTACCCGTTGGATTTGGGCACGGTGATGTAGTCTTTCAAGCGCTGGGGGATGGTGCGATACACATCCGTGACGATGGTGTACACCTGCCAACAGACGGCTTTTTCCTTTTCGGGGGGCACGTCCACGATGATGCGGATGGCGAACAGGTCGTAGATTTCCTCGAAGGGCACCTTTTTGGTGCGAATCTTATTGACGATGGAGTAGATGCTCTTGGGGCGGCCGGTAATGCGGTAGGGGTAGCCGAGCTCGTCGAGGCGGGCGGTGAGGGGTTTGATGAACTCGTTGATGTAGCGGGTGCGCTCGCGCTTGGTGGCATTGAGTTTTTGGGCGATTTCGTGGTAGGTGTCGGGGTCGGTGACTTTGAGGCAGAGGTCCTCGAACTCGGTTTTGAGGTTGTACAGACCGAGGCGATGCGCCAGAGGGGCGTAAATGTAATCGGTTTCGGCAGCGATTTTGAGCTGCTTGTGGTGGGGCATGGAATCGAGGGTGCGCATGTTGTGCAGGCGGTCGGCCATTTTGATGAGCACCACGCGCGTATCCTCCACGAGGGTGGAGAGTACCTTTTTGAAATTCTCGGCCTGGGGGCTTTCCGAGTCGTAGGTGGCATCCAGTTTGGTTAGGCCGTCGACCATTTTGGCAATGACCTTGCCGAACTGCGCTTCGATTTCCTCCAGGGTGATGTGGGTGTCTTCCACCACGTCGTGGAGCAGGGCTGCGACGATGGCGGTCGGGCCCAGTCCGATTTCTTCGGCGCAGATGCGCGCCACCTCGATGGGGTGCAGGATGTAGGGCTCTCCACTTTTGCGGCGCTGTTTGGCGTGCGCCTGAACGGCCACCTCATACGCCTTGCGGATGAGTTTTTTGTCTTCCGGCTTCAGGGGTTGCGAAAACGAACGCAGCAGCCGCCTGTAGGCGCGCTGAATCAGCCGCTTTTCCTCTTCCGGATGGGGCAAGGATACCGACATGTACTGACCTTGAGAATGTTTTTCCGACATAAGAACCTCCGATTCTCGGCTCCCCGTTTCGTTGGAGCTTACAAAGCTAATGAATTTATCTGCCAACCCAGGACGCGTGCCAACCCGCCCCCCAACCAATCCTTCCCCCGGGAAGGGGCGGGCTTTTCAGCCCCGCAGCCCAATAGGAAAAAGCTGTTATCTTTGCACCGCTTTTGACGAAAGTGCCGCTTTTTTGAAGGGTTACGCTTTGGTTTTCAAGGGGTTCAACCCGGCGCGCGGTCTGTTCTCCCCTATGACATTTTCGCTTCGGCGGGTGTGGCGGAATTGGTAGACGCGCCAGACTTAGGATCTGGTGGGCTTTCGCTCGTGGGGGTTCGAGTCCCTCCACCCGCACTCGAGGGCTGGGCCATGCCCCCCCACTCGTTTACCGGCGTTTCAGTGACTATTCTGATTCTTTATACTCACTTATTCGCCAGGGGTTTTTACATAATCGTAACAAATCATGCCAAAAGTTGTTACCGAGGAGCTCCCCTCCCAACAATTACGCCTGACCGTCACCATCGAAAAGAAGGATTACGAGGCCCGCTTCCGGGAAGAACTGAAAAAGTACCGCAAGGAGGGCAACTTCCGGGGTTTCCGCAAGGGAAAAGTGCCCGAAAGTTGGTTGAGGAAGGCTTTCGGCAAAAACGTATTGGCCGAAGTCGTCACTGATTTGCTCGAGCGGGAAGTTGACCTCTTTATCGAAAATGACGACAAACACATCTATGTGGGGCGCCCCCTCCCCGTGGAGGGCTCCGACAAACCCGACTTCGATGCACGGGAGCTGAAAAACTACGTCTTCCGCTTCGATTTGGGCGTGGTCCCCGCTTTCGAGGTCCAGGGTTTGAGCAAGGAAACGGTGGTGGAATATTTTGTGCCGCAGATCAGCGAGGAAAGGCTGGAGAAAGAGTGGAACACCCTGTTGAAGGAACACGGAGAACAGGTGGACCTCGATGCCATTGAGGAGGAGGAATGCTTTTTTTCCCTCCGCTTACAAGAATTGGAGGGTGATGTGATCAAGGAGGGCGGGGTGGACGTCACGCGGACTTTTGGGCCGTCGGCCTTCACCGAAGAATGGAAAAATATACTGCTCGGCAAACGCAAAGGCGACTCGTTCATCATCGAGCCGTTCGAAGCGTTGCCCCATGAAGAGAAATTAACGAAACGGTATATCCTTGGAGTGAATGAGGATGCTGAGGTTGGAGACCGCTTCCTGGCTCAAATCACGCAAATCAAGCGCAGCCTCCCCGCCGAGCCCAATGAGGATTTTTTCAAAAAGGCTTTCCCGAACAAGGAGGTGAAGGACACCGCGGAGGCCCTCGATGCCGTCCGGGAAATGCTGCGCCAAAGTCGGCAATCGGAATCCGATTTCCTCTTCGCTCGGGACTTGAGAAAGAAACTCGTCGAGGCCAATCGGGCGCATCTGGAATTGCCGCGGGAATACCTCCATCGTTTCATGAAGGACCAGGTAGGTGATGATTTCTTTGACATCGGAAGCGAACGATTCGAGCGCTTCGAAGAGGACATCCGATGGGATGTGCTCAGCAATCGCATTGCAAAACAATTCGCTCTCGAGGTTGAAAATGAAGAAATCCTTCAAGCGGCCCAGCAGGAGGTCGTGAGTTACCTGGTTCGGAACAACTACCCCCCCGAACGGGAGCTCATTTTGAAAATTACCAGGCAATTGATTTCCGTGCCGTCGGAGGTGAATCGCTTGAGAGAGCGCATCCTGGAAGGCAAGATAATTGATAAGTTGAAGGAAGTCATCACCATCGAGGAGAAGGAAGTGCCAGAAGAAACCTTCGATGACATGGTCCGGCAGGCCAAAGAGGAGGACAGCCCGAAAGCCCGGGCCGAAGAGGAAGAAGAGTGAAACACTCCCTCGAGCGTTCAACTTCGATTGCCCGAGGGTGTTTTCTAATGTGCTTTCCGGGCCCTTCGCCCCCCATTTGCATTCCCGAACCCAAATCCATAGCGATTATGTACAACAAAGACGAGTTTTTGAAATACGCCACCAAGCACCTCGGTTTGAGCCGCATGCACGTGGAGGAGTACCTGGAAAAAACCACCCCGCGGGTGCCGCCCATCCAGGGGTTTACCCCCGCCGTCATCGAAGAGCGCCAGCTGAACATGGTTCAGATGGATGTGTTCTCGCGCCTGATGATGGACCGCATCATCTTTCTGGGAGTTCCCGTGAACGACTATGTGGCCAATGTGGTGCAAGCGCAGCTGTTGTTCCTGGATTCGACCGACCCCAAACGCGACATCCAAATGTACATCAACAGCCCCGGGGGCTCGGTCATCGCGGGTTTGGGCATCTACGACACCATGCAATACGTCTCCCCCGACGTGGGCACCATCTGCACGGGTTTGGCGGCCTCCATGGGCGCCGTCTTGCTCGCCGCCGGCAAAAAGGGCAAGCGCACCTGCCTGCACCACAGCCGCGTCATGATTCACCAGCCGATGGGCGGCATGCAAGGCCAGGTCTCCGATATGGAGATTTCCTACCGCCTCATCAAGAGCATGCAAAAAGAACTGTACGAAATCCTCAGCGCCCACACCGGGCAACCCTACGAAAAAATCGAAGAGGATTGCGACCGCGATAACTGGATGACCGCCTTCGAAGCCAAGGAGTATGGTCTGATTGACGAAGTGCTGACCCGCACCCCGGAAAAAGAGTAATCCGGCGCCGGCGGCATTTTTCCTATCTTGGCCGAAGGGATATCCAATTATAAACTCCACTCATGCGCAGGAACAAACAAGATTACCGCTGCTCGTTTTGCGGCAGAGACAAATCCGAAGCACTCATCCTGATTGCCGGCATCGAAGGGCACATCTGCGAAGTGTGTGTGGACCAAGCGGTCGAAATCATCGAGGAGGAATTGTACGGGGGACGGCGCGGCGCCGAATCCCCGAAGAGTGATTATCTGCTCCCCGACAACATCACCCCCAAGGAAATCAAAGCCTTCCTGGACCAATACGTCATCGGGCAAGACACCGCCAAGCGCGTGCTTTCCGTGGCGGTGTACAACCATTACAAGCGTCTGCGGCAGCCGAAGAACGACGATGTGGAGATTGAAAAGTCCAACGTGCTCTTCGTCGGCCCCACCGGGACGGGCAAAACGCTGATGGCCAAAACCATCGCCCGCTTTTTGAACGTCCCCTTCACCATCGTGGACGCCACCGTCTTCACCGAGGCCGGCTACGTGGGTGAAGACGTGGAAAGCATTCTCAGCCGGCTGCTGCAAGTGTGCGATTACAACGTATCCGCTGCCGAAAAGGGCATCGTGTACATCGACGAAATTGACAAAATCGCGCGCAAGAGCGACAACCCCTCCATCACGCGCGATGTCTCCGGAGAAGGAGTGCAACAGGGCCTGCTCAAACTCCTCGAAGGCACCGATGTCAACGTGCCTCCCCATGGCGGTCGAAAACACCCCGAACAAAAGCTCATCAAGGTCAACACCCAGAACATTCTCTTCATTTGTGGCGGCGCCTTCGACGGCATCGAGAACATCATCGCCCGCCGCATGAACACTCAGGTCATCGGCTACGACCGCAAACAGCGCGAGGCCGTGGACAAGGACAACATGCTGCAATACGTTTCCCACCAAGACCTCAAGCGCTACGGCCTCATCCCCGAACTCATCGGCCGCCTGCCCGTGCTCGCCTACCTGGAGCCCCTGGACCTGAAAGCCCTGCGCGCCATCCTCACCGAGCCCAAGAACGCCCTCATCAAGCAGTACACCAAGCTCTTCGAGCTGGAAGGCATTCAGCTGGCGTTCACCGATGGGGCCATCGACTTCATTGCGGAAAAGGCCCTCGAATACGGCTTGGGCGCGCGCGGTTTGCGCTCCATTTGCGAAGCCGTCATGACGGATGCCATGTTCGAATTGCCCTCCAAGAAAGACATTGGGGAGTTCCGGGTTACGCGCAACTACGTGCGCGAAAAGCTCAGCAAGTCCAAGTTGGAGTTGCTCAGAGCAGCCTGAGACCCGCCGAACGGCTGATGCGAGCCAGGTACCACGCGTAGGTGAAGGGTACCTGGCTCGTTCTTTTTCGGGGAGGCTGAAACATCTTCCCCCACTCCACTAACCCTTGCAGGTGCGCCTCCAGCGCGCTTCGGGAAAGCGCCGCCGATTCCTCGGCTGCCCGCCCCCTCCAGGATTGCTCCCACCCTCTCACGGTTGGTCCAACCAGCTCCTGCGCTCCCCTGTAATCCAGGCACATTTTCCGCAGAAGGCCTTCGGCCCGCCACCACAGGCTGTCATCGGGTGTGGGGCCGGGAGCGGAGAGGGCAAACAAAGGGCAATCGGCCGCGCGCAGAAAAAACGGCTTGAACGCCGACAGGCAGGGCATGGAGGTGCCCGTCAGCCAAACGACGCTGCGCTTCTGAGGGCGCAACTGAGCCACCATGCTGCCGGTCGTTTGGCTGGGGTTGAGCAAGCCGGTGGGATGCATGCAAAGGGAGGCCGTGCTGCTGCGCCCCGGTCGAAACCGCTCCCCCGCCGGATGGTGGGAACGCAAAAGCTCGAAGGCTTCCCGGAGCGTAAACCGACCGGCACTGCCGCGCAGGCAAGCCAGAGAAGTGGCCCGCCGGGCCTTGCCCCGCGCCAGCCGCGTGTAAAACCGGTCGGAAAATGCCTTTGCGAAGTGGAAGGGACGGCCCCGCTTGGCCCAGCCTTTTTCACGGGCGAAGTTCACCGCCCGGCTGCTGATGCGGTCGAAATCCTCTCCGATGGTGAGCACGTTGCTGATGGCGGCAAAATCCGTCACGCGGCGGGCAGCCCAATGCCGGCCAGCGGTCTCCAGCACCCAGGCATCCTCGGGGTCGGCCAGCAGAAAACTGTTGTGGTAGAAAAAGCGGCGATTTTGATAGCCTCCGCAAGCGTCCTGCCCGTATCGTTCGAGCAGCCCGGTGATGCACTCCAGCGCCTCCTCGGCGGTTTGGCAGCGCTCGAGCGCCAGGCGCAGCAGGTCCATGCCCGTCAGCCCGTCGTTTTTCCGCCGAAAGGGGATGCGCGTAAAAACTGCTTCGTTTCCAATGGCCAAGCCGTGTTCGTTGACGCCCATTTCGGCGCCCCACATGTGAAAGGGCCGGCTCAGCACGACCTCGAAAGTGCGCTCCACTTGCGGCACCTCGATGTAGGTGCAACGAAGCGCGGGCCGGCGGTGCCGTTGGGCGGGGATGCGCTCCACCGCCTGAGCTTCGTTCGGCTCCCGGTCGGAGTTTTTGCCCAGGATGGTGGCACCGTCCGCCGTCCAGCGGCCTCGGATGACGAAAGTGTCGCACATGAGTTTGCAATTGAACGCCCGCCCCCAAACCGCTCACCCCCACCCTAATTGGGGTCCACATCCACGATGGCACGGACGGTTCCGAAGCCGGGCGTCTGGTGCATTTCCTGCAAGGATTCCAGGAGGAGGCTTTTGGCCTTGCGGAGCACAGGGGTTCGCGGTTCGAGTTTGAGGAGGAGCTCGAGCAGGTATTGGCCCCGCACCCGCCCGACGGGCGGAATGCCCGGTCCCAGCACCCGCCCCCCGAGCCCAGCCTTCAGCCGTTCCGCCACCAGTTTCATGGCCTGGTTCAATACCTGTGGGTCTTTGTGTTTCAGGGTCAACTGGATGAGCCGCCGGAAAGGCGGGTATTGAAAGGCCTGCCGCTCCTGTATTTCGCGCTGGAAAAAGCTTCGGTAATCTCCTTCGAGCACCTCCCGCAAGACGGGGTGATCCACCCGGAAGGCTTGGATGAGCACCTTGCCCCGCCGATGCTTTCGGCCGGCGCGCCCCGCCACCTGGGTCATGAGCTGGAAGCCCCGCTCTCCCGACCGAAAGTGCGGAAACTGAAGGATTTGGTCGGCGCTCATCACCCCCACCAGCCCCACGTTTTCGAAATCCAGTCCTTTGGTGACCATTTGCGTGCCGACGAGTATGTCGATGCGCTTCTCCTCAAAGTCGTTGATGATGCGCACGTAGGCGTTGCGGGAGCGCACGGCGTCGAAATCCATCCGCTGGATGTTCGCTTCGGGGAAATAGATTTTCAGCTCGTCTTCGATTTTTTCGGTGCCGAACCCCAGCAAGCGCACCTCCCCCGAACCGCAGGCCGGGCAGGTGGCGGGCACTCCCTCCTGGTGCCCGCAATAGTGGCACTGAAGGCGGTTCTGAAACTTGTGGTAGGTGAGATTGACGTCGCAGTCCTTGCAGCCTGCCTGCCACCCACACACCGCACACTTCAGGATGGGCGCATAGCCCCGGCGGTTGCGAAAAAGGATGACTTGTTCGCCCTGTTCCAGGGCCTGCCCGATGGCTTCCAACAAGGTGCTGGTGAAATGGACCTTCAGTTTGCGCAGCAAGAGTTCCTCGCGTGCATCCACCACCTGGATTTCGGGCATTTGCACGCCCCCGAATCGCTCCGGCATCTCCACCAGTCCGTACTTGCCCCGCTTGGCGTTGTGGTAAGATTCGAGGGAAGGGGTGGCGGTGCCCAGCAGGGCCTTGGCCCCGAAAAGATGTGCCAGATAGACCGCCGCATCGCGCCCCTGATAGCGGGGGGCGGGGTCTTGTTGTTTGAAGGAAGGGTCGTGCTCTTCGTCCACGATGACGAGCCCGAGCTCCTGAAATGGGAGGAAAAGCGCCGAGCGGGCCCCCAAGACGACGGGTTGGCCTTCGGCCACCGCCCGCCACATTTCCACCCGCTCATTCTGGTTGAGGCGGTGGTGGTACACCGCCACCTGGTCGCCGAAAAGCTGTTGCAAACGCTGAACGATCTGGGTGGTCAGCCCCACTTCCGGAAGCAGATACAGCACCTGCCGCCCGCGGTTGAGCGTCTTTTTGATGAGCTCCACGTAAAGGCGCGTCTTGCCGCTGCCCGTCACCCCATGCAACAAGACCACGTCCTTCTGCTCGAAGGCCCGTTCCAGCTCCGCCAAAGCCCGCTTCTGTTGCTCCGACATTTCGGGAACCTCCACCAGTTCCTCCTCGTAGCCTCCCAGTCGGGAGGATTGCTTTTCGTATCGCTCCAAGATGCCTTTTTTCTCCAGTGCGCGCAAGACGGCGCTGTCCGCTCCGGCTCGGTCGTAAATTTCCTGGCAGCGAACCACCTGCTGCTCCTTGGACAACTGCACGAAAGCCATCAGGGCTTCGGTCTGCTTCAAGGATCTGGCGCAACGCTCGAAGGCCTCCGAAAGCAGCTCCGGCTGCGAACGATAGGGCTCCTGCAGGCGCACGCAGCGCACCATCCGAGGCCGGTATTTTTCCCGCACCTCCTCACTCATGTAGATGAGCCGCTTGTCGAACAGCTCCTCCAAGACCTTTCCCACCGTCTTGCGGTTCAGGATTTTCCGCACCTCGTCGATGCTGACTTCCTTTTGTATTTGAAGCGCCTGCACCAACAGATGAGCCGCCTCCGACAACTCCTCGAAGTGGCGGTCGAAAAACGGACTCAAACTAATCTTGCGCCGGCTGGACAGTTTGAAGGGCGCGGGCAAGGCCGCATCCAGCACCTCTCCCAGGGTGCAGCAATAGTACTCGGCTATCCATTCCCAGAATGCCAGATGGCGTTCCCCGACGAGGGGCTGCTCATCCAGTACGCTCAGCAAGGGTTTGGTCGGGTAGTCGGGTTTGCGGTGGTGGATTTCCCGCAGCAAGCCGGCGTAAATCTTCCGCTTGCCGAATTGCACCTCCACCCGAACCCCGGGCCGGGCCGCGTCCAGCCATTCTTCCGGAACGTAGTAGGTGAAGAGCTTGGGCAAAGCCAGCGGCAAGATGACCGAGGCATAGGTGCCCGTCGTCTGGACCGGATGAAACAATTCCCGCGATGCCGAGCCGGAAGGTTGCATGAATGGAATCAGGGTTGTCGGCGGTGTTTTTGGAACCAATCGTACAGCGCTGGATTGGAGTAGGTCTCCGTCCAGGAGTCGTGCCCCGCATACGGATAGACCGTAAACTGAACGTCGGCGCCCATCTGTTTGAGAGCCCCCACGATGGCCGAAGAACCGGCGATGGGCACCACGGGGTCCAGCGCCCCGTGAAAAACCCAGATGGGCAGATGACGGATTTTGCCGACCTGGAAGGCATGCCAGGGCGAGCCGCCGCAAATGGGCGCCAGTGCGGCAAAACGATTCGGGCGGTAGAGCGCCCAATCCCAGGTCCCAAACCCGCCCATGCTCAAACCCGTGAGGTAGATGCGGGCGGTGTCCACCGGGTGGGTGCGCACGATTTCATCGAGCAGCAAATCCAGGGTGAGCGGGTCCCAGCGCTCTCCTTCCGGGCATTGAGGGGAAAGCACCATGAAGGGGAAGTCCGGCTGCCGTTCAACGATCTGGGGCGGGCCGTGCGTTTTCACCTTCGCCAGGTCGTTGCCTCGCTCTCCGGCGCCGTGGAGAAACACGATCAAGGGAAACTTGCCGTTTTCGGCAAGGCTCCGGTTGGTGGGGCTGAAAAGCAAGTAGTCGTACTCCACGGGTACGGAGACTTGGAAGGTCTTTTCCAGGTGGCGGGCGATTTGTTGCCCCGGCAGGGTGCTTCCCATAAGCAAGCAGGCTAAGAGAATGAGGAAATATTTCATGATGCTTGGAGTTTAGCGCTCGAAGAGAATGAACGAATGCCCCCTCGAAAATCCAAACTTTTTCAGGGTTCTCGCCACTGGTGAACTTTTTTCATCAGCGCCTGGATTCTTTCCGGGTCCAGGGGTTGCTCCCAGCGCCCGTCGCGTTTGAGGGCGGAACCCACGATGAGGGCATCGGCGCAAGGGAGGAAAGAAGTTATGTTTTCAAGGCTTACCCCGGAACCCACGATGAGGGGCAAGTCCACCTCGGGGCGCAGAGTTTGAAGGTCTTGGGGTTGGGGCGGTTCGCCGGTGAAGGAGCCGGTCAGGATGAGCCCGTCGCTGCGAAAAAAGGCCGCCGTGCGGGCGTGGTCGAGGAGGCTGAGGTCGGCGGTAAGGGCATGGGCGGCGTGCTTTTTCCGAATGTCGGTCAAGACGAGGATATGGTCAGCGCCTATTGCCCGGCGGTAGCGCAACAGAGAGCCCGCATCGCTGTTCAGCAAGCCTTCGTCGGCGACATGAGCGAAGACGAAGCCCTCGGCCCGAATGAAGTCCAGTCCGGCTGCCAGGGCCACCGCCAGGGCGGCTTCGTTGGCACCCGCCAGCACCTGCACGCCGCAGGGCAAGCCCGTTTGCCGTTTGATATCCGCCCCGATGACGGCCATCGTCGCCGTAATCTCCGGCCCCACCTGGCGGGGCAGGTAGGGTGCATCGTGCATGTTCTCGATTAACAGCCCGTCGAAGCCCGCCGCTTTCAACTGCTGCGCCTCTTCCAGCGCCTGCTCGCGCACTGCTTCCAGCCGCCCTCCGAAAGCCGGGGTGCCCGGCAAGGCCGCCAGGTGCACCATGCCAATCAGCGCCGGCCGGCGCTGAAAAACCTGCTCGAATCGTACGTCCATAACCTTAGGATTGCTTGCCCGGCTTAAGCAAACTTTAACGCGTACTTTTGCATCGAGGGGCAAGGCGCATTCGTCCCTGTCGTTGAATGTTCGTCGACTTGAACCCCCAAATGCTCTACCAACATGACCCGTTTCGTTCTCTTTCTGACCTTCGCTGTGCTCGGTTTTGCCCTGTGTGCCCAGGAAAACACCTTCACCAAAGCCGCCGATGCCGACCCGGCCGCCAAAGCCGTGCTCGACGCCGTGAAGGCAAAATACGAGTCTTATCGAACCCTTGAAGTCCAGTTTTCCCTCCTCATTGAAATTCCGGAGGAGCCCGAAGAAGTCCAGCAAGGCACCCTGCTGCAAGCCGGCGAAAAATACCGCCTGAAACTGGAAGGACAAACCGTCGTGTCCGATGGCACCACCCTTTGGCTCTATCTGGAAAACAACAAAGAAGTCCAGATCAACAACGTGGAAGACGAGGACGAAGAAACCATCCTCTCCCCCCAAGATTTGCTCCGGGTCTACGAATCCGAACGGTACGTCTATGCCTTGACCAACGAGTTGGTGGAAAACGGACGGGTCGTGCAGCAAATCGAATTCAAACCGCTGGACGACGATTCCGAGTACTCCAAAATCCGCCTGACGGTGGACAAGAAAACCCGGGACCTGCGCCGCATCAAGGTGTTCGCCAAAGACGGTTCCCGCTATACCCTGGCCATCGAAAAGCTCAGCCCGAACAAGAATTTCCCCCCCGAGACCTTCGTCTTCCGGAAGTCCGAATGCCCCGATTGCCACTGGGAAGACCTTCGAATCGACTGACTCATCCCTCCGTCAGGCAGGAGCGCTGGATTTCCTCCAGGGAACGGCAGCCGGACAAAGCCATCGTCAGCTGGAAATCGGTCAGCAGGTTGATCAGAACCTCTCGCACCCCTTCCTCCCCCCCCAGTGCCAGGCCGTACACGTAGGGCCGCCCTACGCAAACGGCTCGAGCGCCCAGGGCCAATGCTTTGAAGATATCGGCCCCGCCCCGGATGCCGCTGTCCAGCAATACGGGAATCTTCCCCCCAACCGCCTCCACCACACCCGGGAGCGCCTCGATACTGGAAAGGGCCCCGTCCACCTGTCTTCCCCCGTGATTGGAAACGATGATGCCGTCCACTCCGGCATCGAGGGCTTTGCGGGCATCGTCCGGATGGAGGATGCCCTTCAAGACGATGGGCAAACGGGTGTGCTTGCGCAAAAAAGGCAAGTCGGCCCAGGTAAGAGAAGGCCGGGAATAAATGCTGATGAAAGTCTTCACGGCTTTCAGGGGCGCTTTGCTTTTCAGCTTTTGGGAGAGGCTGCCCGGATAACGCAGAAAGAGCCGCAGGATGGAGCCCAGGGTTTGAAGGGTGAGGGGTGGTTTGAGTTGGGGGGCGTTGGGGTCTTCGGGAGCCTGCATGAGCTGCTGGAAAACGGGGTCGGAGGTGTACTGGGCGATTCCCTCCCCGAGCAGGAACGGCAAATAGCCCAGCTCCAGGTCGCGCAAGCGCCAGCCGAGGTAGGTCGTATCCAGGGTGACGACGATGGCCTCACAACCACAGGCTTCGGCACGCCGCACCAAACTGGCCACCAGTTCGTCCGATTTGCTCCAATACAGTTGGAACCACCGGGGAGCCTGGCCCATTTCCCGCGCACAGGCCTCCATCGGCGCCGAAGCCTGGTTGGAAAAAATGAAGGGCAGGCCCAGCCGCGCCGCCGCCCGAGCCACCAAAAAATCACCGTCGGGCCGCGCCAGGTTCAACACCCCGATGGGGGAAAGCAATAGAGGCGCCGGCAGGGTGCGCCCGAAGAGCTCGACCTGCAAATCCATCTGGGAAACATCGCGCAGCATGCGCGGCACGATTCGCCACCGACGAAATCCTTCCCGGTTGCGCCCCATCGTTTCTTCGGTTCCGGCACCACCGGCCACGTAGGCAAAGGCCTCGGGGCTCATGCGCCGGCGCGCAACCGCCTCCAGGGAACGGACATCCGGAGGCAGCACCGGCCGGCGCCCGGCCAGGCCCTCGATGTACACTTTCTTCTGGCGTTCCAGCGGCGTGGGTATGGGTTCGGACTTCATAGCGGGGGATTTTGGGAACTCCTTCGCAGCCTTGAAAATACAGGTTGTCAAACAAAAAAGGGGGCGCCGCGGCGCCCCCTTTTTGAGTTGGGGAAAGATTTCGTTTCGGGGGGAATATCAATAGGACCAAAGATCGTGTTCGAAGTTGAAGATTTCCTGTTCGATTTTGCTCGCTTCGAGCAGCAGGTCCACCCCGGAGAGGTAGTCTTGCAGGCGCCGGTCCCGGACGTTGGACTCCTTGTAAATGTAGCTGGAGAAGAAGCGCATTTCCATGATGTCTTCCCAGGTAACCGGGCTGGCGTCGTTGCCGACATTGAAAACCCGTTCGCGGGCCAACACTTCCCGGGCTTCGGGATAATACACCCAGAACATGGGCTTTTCATAACGGAAGTTTCCGGCGTCATCCTTGACATCGATCAAGGGGGCGATGCCGAGAATGCGCACTTGCAAAGTGGAGGTTTCTTCGTCGAAGAACCAAACTTCCTTGATCCGGAAACGCTTGACGTCTTCGGGGTTCAGGTCATTGCGAACGACCTGGATTTGCTCCTCGTAGGTTTCGGGGTCAAAGGTCACGATGGTGTCGATGGTGGTCCCCATGGAAGCGACTTCGTTGGGGCCGAGGGGAGAGGTGAATTTATCGTCTTCGGTGCTGTAGGCCGTGATTTCCCCGTTCGTCGCAGCATCCATCAGGATGGTGAAGAAGGGCCGCTCCGGATAGGCGAAGGGGAGGTTCATTTTTTCGCGCACATCGATGACGCGCCAAATGCGCTTCTCCCAGAAAATATCGGCTTCGCGCACGTGGTCGTAGGGGAGCAGGCGCTTTTCGTAGGTGAGGCGTTTTTCCACGATATCGTCCACGGGGCGGTTGCCCAGCGGGTCACTCGATTCGGTAAGGATGCCTTCCGGCTGCTGGCTGAAAAGCGGCAGGGCCAGCAGGAGCATGGTCAGCAGCCCCACAAAGGATTTCATCGAAAAATTCATAACGGATTCAGTTTTCACAAAGAAGATTTCCGGACTTCGAGCAAAAATATCCAATGCGCTCAACATTCAGGCATTTTAAACTCGAAAGCCGGAAATCTTAGTGTGCTGCCGGACGGATTTAATTGATTCGGAACACCAGCGAATTGATTTTCCGGCCGGCGACATCGCCCGGGCAGCGCGCCTTGACGTTGTCGAAGTAGTAGGTGTCTCCCGGCTTGGCCTGATTGACGAGCCGACGTGCATCGGAGTTGAAGCGGCCACCCCGGTTGATGACCTCGACGGGGTCCTGGCGTTTGGCGACGCGCACCAGGGTAAAGCCCTGGATGTTGCATTTGGCGTCGAAGTCGAAGTTGTCGAGCCAGGCGATGAGGCCCTGCTGGGCTTTGAATTCACCGTTGCCCATGGTGCCATCTTGCTTGTTGCCCAGGCGAGCTACGGGGTCGGGTATGCGTTTGACGCGGAAGACTTTGCTATACTGCAACCCTTCACCTGTAACGTTGATGCGGCAATCGTTGGTCGGTTTCTTCACTTCCACGATGTACTGGCTGCCGCTCACCCGACGAATGGTGCCGCCGCCGCCGCTGATGCTCACGTTCAACTTGTTGCTGGAAACGCCGGCCGCCGAAACGGAAACGGGGTTCTCCACGCCAATGTAGAACACGTTCATCTTGTCAGCCGACACGGTCACGGAGCGTTCCCCAACCTCGTACTCGAATTCCTTCTCGTACGACTTCACTTCGCCGGTCAGGGGGTTGGTCACTTCGATGCGCACCTTGTATTTCTTGGGTCCAAGCCCGGATGCGGTGGTCTTGTAGGATGCTTTTCCTTCTTTCACCTCCAGCGGCGTGCCGTTGACGAAGATGCGGGTATTGTCCCCGGCCGAGGTGCTGTAGGCGCTGAGGAAAATGTCAGCCTCATAGGTCTCACCCTTGATCACATACCCTTTGCGGGCGGAAATGACCGGTTCGAAGGCATCGAACTTGAGTTCCTCCCCGCTGACCTGTTTGAACAGGTGGTTCAGCACGGTGGTGGCGGAAGCTTTGGCATCGCTTTGAATCTTGCGGAGCAAGGGGAATACGGCAGCAACGGGCATCTGCCGGAATTTCCAGTCCGCCCAGCTGATTTTCTTGCCTTCTCCCGACTTCTTGCTGGATTCTTTTTGCCAATCCTCTACGTCCAGGGGAATAGCCTTGATAATTGCACTATCCACTTGGCCATTTTCATCCTTGATCAAATCGATGAGGGCTTGGCGGGTTTCGCGAATGCGTTTTTCGAGTTCGTAGCCGACGGCGTCGTCATTGGTGGGGTCACCATCCGGACCCAAGACGAACATGCGGGTGGTGATGTCCTTGTCCTTCTTGCGTTTGGGCTTGCCGGGGTCTTTCGGGTTTTCCCCGCCTGCGGCTTCGAACAGGTCGTCCCAAATTTTTTGGACGTAGTTCACGAACTCGGTGGTGATGCTGTCGGCCTCGATGGCCGCACGACGGAAGGCTTCGTTGCGCTCGTTTTTGTAAGCGTCGGCCTGTTTGTTGATGTTGGAGAGGATTTGTTCATTGGTTTTGTCCACGATGGCACCACTGTTTTTCAAGCCTTTGTCCAGGCTGAAAAAGGCGTTCATCACCTCCGCCGAAACGTTCAACGCGAGCAGGGCCGTCAGCACCAGATACATGAGGTTGATCATGAGCTGCCGTGGCTCCTTAGGTATAGACATGGCAATGTTTTTTAGTTATTGGAAAAATGTCCTCCATGCGGCTGCTCAGCCTTCGTGGCGGATGCTGGCGATGGCATTGAGCACGTTGCCGTACACGGTGTTCAGGGAGCTGAGGTTGCGGTTCAGGGCCGCCAGCTGCTCCTTGTAGATGCGGGTGTCTTCCAGGCTGTCGCCCAAATCGGCCATGGCTTCGTTGAGCTTGGTGTAGAAGTTGTTCATGGCCTGGATTTGCTGGCTCGTACCCGAGAAGTCGATTTCCTGCAAGGCTTTCAAGGCCGAGAGGTTCTTCGACATGGATTGCAACTCGGTGAGCATGCCCCCCAGTTGTTGTTCGATGACTTCACCGTTCAAGGCAGGGGGTTGTTCCCCCATCTCGCCCACCGTCAAGGGAGCGATATTGGCGTTGTAATCGTCCAATCCGGGAAACAGCTTGTGCCAGTAGTAATCGGGCTCCGGACCGATCACCCCGAGAAAGAGAAAGATGAAGGCTTCCGTACTCAAGCCTATGGTGAGGAAGAGGCTGGCATTCGGCCACGATTCCAATTTTGCCAAGGCACCAATCAAAACCACCGAGGCTCCTAAGCCGATCACAAGGTTTTTGAAGTACTTAAAACCTTTCGTCTTGACGAAACTCATTGTAACTCGCTTTTAGGTTAGTGAATGATTCCGGATTGAATCCAGTCGGTCCTTCCGCCTCTCATCGGGTGTGTTCAGCGGGTGGCACTAACAGCACGCCTGGTTCCATCCAGGTATTGGTTGCTTTCGTTTCAATGTGGTATCCCACAAGGGGATAATCCGAATTTGGTAAAAGGTAACACTTTTCCAAGGCACAAAAATGAAAGAATGCATTGGAAAATGTGCCAAAGGTAAGTAAAGAATAAGAATCAGAGAATCAAACCTTTGAGCCTATACGACGACGACCTGGAGTGAAAAGCCGTTCGCTCCAGGTCGTCGTGAAAAATAGCCGGGGCAAGGATTTAAAAATCATTGATGGACCGCCCCAGGAAAGTCAGCACGCAGCGGAAGCCGATGTAGGATTTGGTGGTGTCCTGGAATTCCCAGTGCCGGGTTCCGGTTTGGAGGAAATACGCCACGTCTTTCCAGGAGCCCCCGCGAATGACCTTGCGTTTGAAGGCTTCGGGGTCGTCATCCGTAGCGTCGTAGCGGATGTCCGGGTTCAGGTCGTGAATGAAGGAGTAGGCGTTTTCGTAGTACGCCGTGGAGGTCCATTCAGCGACGTTGCCGGCCATGTTGAAGAGCCCGTAATCATTGGGGAAGTAGGCATCGGCCTTGACGGTGTATTGCCCGCCGTCTTCGGGGTAGTTGCCGCGCCCGGGTTTGAAGTTTGCCAGCAAGCACCCTTTGGCATTGCGCAGATAGTATCCCCCCCAGGGGTAGGGCGCCATTTCGTGGCCGCCGCGGGCGGCATATTCCCATTCGTGTTCGGTGGGCAGGCGGAAGTCTTCAGAGTTGACCCCGTCGTTGCGGATGCTCTGGTAGGCATCCCACAGCTTCGTCCGCCAATAGCAGAAGGCGTTGGCCATGTGCCAGTTGACACCCACCACGGGGTAGTCGTCGAAGGCCGGGTGCCAGAAGTAATTCCGCGTCATGGGCTCGTTGTAGGAATAAGCGAAGTCGCGGATCCAGACCAGCGTATCGGGGTAGATGTTGATCTTCTTGCGCTTGATGAAAGCGGTCCGGGGGGAGCGGCCCCGATCGTGGGCGGCTTTGCGCCAGTCGTACCATTCGTACTCGAACACCATTTTGCTGACGTCGAGCTCCTTGCGGCCGGCGAAGCGGTCATCCCCCTGATAGAAGAGGTCTTCGAGGGCTTCGTCGGAGTAGTCGATTTCGTACTCCCAATCGATGCGTTCCTCCCCGGTCACCTCATCCTCGATGTAGTGGTCCAGGTAGGCGTGGGCGAGGGAGTCTTTCACCCAATAGACGAATTGGCGATACTCGTTGTTGGTGATTTCGGTGTCGTCCATGTAGAAGCCCTGGATGGAGATGGTTTTGGGCCGCTGGACGAAGGTGTTGGAGATGTCCTGGTCACTGGGCCCAATGTGGAGGGTTCCCGAAGGGATGTACACCATGCCGTAGGGGTTGATGCCTTTCCACTTGGGCCGATCCAGAACGCCGATGAGCTGACCGCTTTCTTTGGTTCCGCACGAGGTGGCAATCGCTGTCAGGGCGAAGAGCGCCAGCGAAATCCTGAGTAATTTCTTCATGTTAACACCCGAGTTTTCCTTCAGATTTGAAAAGCAGTGGTAAAGATACACGCTTTGCCTTCAGTCCCTGCAAATGTTCGAGAATTTTGCTTTGCCGAGACGGCTGGCAAAGATAACATTTTGACCCAATAGCAACGGCCCAAACAAACGGGCACACACAATTGGTCAGGCTTTTAACATTTTCGGAGCCCGCCCGTAGGCGGCCTCAAAGGTTTCGAGGGTTGTAGATGATTTTGGGGGGGCGTCCCTTGCCGATGGGCTTGCCCAGGTTGTAATGAACCATAATTTCATGGGAACCATTCGTGGCCGTACTCAGCTCGGAGAGTGTATAGTCATAGGCGTACGCCAGGGTGATTTTTTCACTGAGTTTGATGCCCCCCAAAAAGGACACGGCATCGAGGCTGTTGGAGTCGTACCCCCTAAACGAGGCTCCGAAAAATATATTGTCGTTGTATTTCAGCAGGGTGGAGAATTCGATTTGGGTTTGGGTGAGATCGGATTTGAGCAGGGCGGAAGGCGTGGCACTGAGGTTGCGGCCCAGGTCGAATTGATAGCTCAGGTTGAAGTAATAGGTGCGGTCGAGGCCGAAACCGACGGGTCCCATGTCCACCGTGCTTTCCGCAAGGTGGCGCACCGCCAGCCCACCCTGGAAGCGTTCCCCGAGAAAATAGACCCCGAAGCCGAATTCGGGAGTCTGCCCATCCATCTCCCCGTTGAGGAGCAGGGGGTCCAGGTGGTCGGGGTTGGCGGGGTTGAGTACGTCGGGGTCGTATTGGCCATCGGGCGTGCGAATGGCGGAGCCGTCGAGGCGGCGCTGCACCAAGGCGGCGCTCAGCCCCAGGGAAAGTACTCCCACCCGCCCCAGCGTCAGTTGGTAGTCGTAGGCCAAGGAAAAGGTCGTTTGTTGCCAGGCGCCCATGGTTTCGTTCTCCACCTGAAACCCAGCCCCACCCCCGAGCAAGTAAGCGGGCATGTGGGCATTGAAAATCTGGGAGGTCGGGCTTTGAGGGAGGTTGACCCATTGCTTGCGGAACACCCCTTGCAACACCAGGGAATTGTCCAGTCCTGCATAGGCGGGGTTGAAGGCAAAGGGGTTCCACATGTACAGGGAGTACTGGGTAGGCTGCTGCCCGAAAGACAAAAAGCTCGTGAGACCAAAAATCAGGGGGAGGTAAAGTCTTTTCATATCCTCAGTTGATGGGGGGCTATGCAAGCGTGCAACCCTTGAAAAAGCACCATTCTAACTCCTTTCCAATTCGATTAATTGCATGAGTTCAGCCATTGTTTTTACGGGTTGTCGGCAAGAATAGTTTTGGCACAAAAAAATCCACGTCTCATCGGTCGGGAGCTCGCCCCGGTTCAAGAGGGGAAAGGCGGGGTTGGGCTTGGGTGCCGTTTGAAGGACACGCCCCGGCAGGTAAACCCCCAGCACCTGGCGCCCCAATTGCGGGGCCTGCTTTCCGATCACGGCGATTTCAAAAGGCGGCCGGAGGGTTTCCAACCACGCGGTTGCCCAATATCCAAAAGCCTGCGGGTATTTCCTAATGTTTTCCCGCAGGCGGGCAATCATGCTCTCCGAAAGCTCCACCCACTCCTCTTCCCCAAACACGATGCCCAAACGCCGCAGATTGCGTGCCATCACCGCATTGCCCGAGGGCGTGGCGTTGTCGTAAAGTTCCTTTTTCCGGACGGGAAGTTCCACTGCATTTTGCTCGGTGAAGAAAAACAGGGGCTCAGCCGGGTCGTGGAAATGCTCGAGGACGTAGGTGGTCCAGTGGCGGGCTTCTTCGAGCCAGTGCAGGGATTGATCCGCTTCGAACACATCGAGCAGAGCCTGGACGAGAAAGGCGTAATCGTCGAGGAAGGCGGGGATTTTGGCTTTGCCGGCCTTCCAGGTATGGTAGAGCCCGCCGTCGGGACGGCGGAGGTTGGTTTGCAGAAAGCCCAGGTTTTTGCGGGCTGCCTCGAGGTAGCTTGCTTCTTGCAGGGCTTCGAAGGCTTTGGCATAAGCCGAGCACTGCAGGGCGTTCCAGTCCAGCAAGGTCTTGTCATCCAGGCCGGGCCGGATGCGGCGCGCGCGCACCTGGAGCAGTCGCCCTCTGGCTTCCTCCAGCTGGTGCTGCATGGCATGCAAGGAAAGACCCTGAGCCCGGGCAAAGGCTTCGGGTTCGTGGGGGCGGTGCAGGATGTTTTTTCCCTCCCAGTTTCCTTCGGGGCTTGCTCCCCACCATTCCGCCACCCAGCTCCGTTCTTCCCCGAGGGCTTCCAAAAGTTCGTCGTAAGACCAGACGTAGAACTTGCCCTCCTCCCCTTCCGAGTCGGCATCGAGGGCGGAGAAAAAAGCCCCTTCCGGGGAGCTCATCTCCCGCTGGATGAACTCGAGGGTCTGCCGGATGGCTTGCTCCAGCAAGGGGCTGGGGCGCATTTTGTGGGCTTCGGCCAGAAGGCTCACCAGCAGGGCGTTGTCGTAGAGCATCTTTTCGAAATGGGGCACCAGCCAGGCCGCGTCCGTGGCATAGCGGGCGAAGCCCCCGCCGAGCTGGTCGTAGATGCCCCCCCGAATCATTTTTTCCAGGGAGAAGAAGACGTGCCCGAGGGCTTCTTCGTTTTTCGTCCACCACCCATAGCGAAGGAGGAAATCCAAAGCCATGGTGGAGGGGAATTTGGGAGCGCCCCCGAATCCTCCGTAGGTGGTGTCGAACCCACGCCGCAGCCCCTGGAAAACGGGTTCGAGGTCTTCGGGGGAGGGGGCGGCTTCGGGGGTGGTTTGGAGGGTGGGGGCGAAACGCTCTTGTGCC
The DNA here is from genome assembly GCA_964496055.1 of uncultured Saprospiraceae bacterium. GTDB lineage: Bacteria > Bacteroidota > Bacteroidia > Chitinophagales > Saprospiraceae > CAZBYX01. The sequence goes on along the minus strand of CAZBYX010000002.1, from coordinate 17,300 downwards.
CCTTTGAGGATGGAGAGGATTTGTTCGGCCTGGGCTTCCACCTCCGCGCGCCGATGGATGAAGGCGTGATAGAGCCTGTGGAGCACCTGCATCCAGGAGGGGCGATTGTGCATGGGGCGGGGCGGATAGTAGGTGCCGGCGAAGAAGGGCCGCCCGTCGGGAAGCAGGAAGCAGTTGAGCGGCCAACCCCCGTTGCCGTTGATGATCTGGCAGACCTCCATGAACAGCTGGTCCACGTCGGGCCGCTCTTCCCGGTCCACTTTGATGTTGACGAAGTGCGCATTCATGAAGGCGGCCACGTCGGGGTCTTCGAAGGACTCCCGCTCCATGACGTGGCACCAGTGGCAAGTGGAGTAGCCGATGCTGACGAGGATGAGCTTGTCTTCGCGGCGGGACTTGTCCAGGGCATCCTTCCCCCAGGGGTGCCAGTCCACGGGGTTGTGGGCGTGCTGGAGCAGGTAGGGCGAAGTTTCGTATTGCAAACGGTTCATGCGAAGGAGTCTGAAAATCGGTGGGTGAAAGGGCCAGGGTCAAATTCGCTAACTTGCCCCGAAAGCGGAAGATAATGCCACGCAAGCGAAAGATTAAAATCCGTCGGATTCTGGGGATGGGTTTGCTGGTTTTCCTGGCGGTTTTGGCCTGGAACACGCTGACCCTGAGCTCCCGCCAGTTGGTGGTCACGCCCGTCGAGCCCGTAGCGGTGGACGGCAAGGCCCTGGACCGCCTGGCGCAAGCCATCCGCTTTCCCACCGTTTCGCTTCCCGACCGGGTGGACACCGCCGCCTTCCAGGGGTTGGACAGCCTGCTGCATGGCGCCTTCCCCCTGGTGGACTCCCTGCTCGAGCTCGAAAGGGTCAACCGCTTTTCCAGGCTGTTCATCTGGCGAGGCAAAAACCCTCACCTCCCCCCCGCCCTGTTCATGGCCCATGCCGATGTCGTGCCCGTGGAAGAAAACAGTCGTGCCGCCTGGACCCACCCGCCCTTCGGGGGCTTGCGCCGCGACGGCTACCTCTATGGGCGCGGCACCCTCGACGACAAGGGCAGCCTGATGGCCCTGCTCGAAGCCATCGAAATGCTGCTGGAAGTGGAGTTCACGCCCGCCCGAACCCTGTATTTCGCTTTCGGGCACGACGAGGAAGTTGGCGGCTACAACGGAGCGGCCGCCATCGCCCGGCGCCTCGGCGAACGGGGCCTGCGCTTCGAATTCGTCTTGGACGAGGGCGGCCTCATCATGCAGGAAGCGCTGCCCGGTCTGAGCCAGCCCGCCGCCCTCATCGGCATCGGGGAAAAAGGCTACCTCACCCTCGACCTCAGCGTGGAATTCGAGGCCGGCGGGCACTCCTCCATGCCGCCCCGGGAAACGGCTCTCAGCCTCCTGAGCCGGGTGTTGGTCGAGCTGCAAAGCCAACCCTTCCCCGCCCGGCTCCCCCCACCCATCCGCCGGATGTTCGCCTATGCAGCCCCGGAAATGCGCTTCCCATACAATCTCCTGATGGCCAATCTCTGGTGCACGGAAGGGCTCCTCTTGCGGCAATTGGACCAGACCCCCGCCACCGCAGCCATGATTCGCACCACCGCCGCCCCCACCCGAATGCAAGCCGGATTCAAGGACAACGTGCTGCCTACGCGCGCCACCGCCAGCGTCAACCTGCGCTTGCTTCCCGGCGAAACGACAGCCTCCGCCGTGGAAAGGGTGCGCCGCATAGCCGATGACCCCCGCCTCCGCATCAGCCTGAGCGACTCCCTCCACAGCGCCGACCCGCCCCCCCTGGCCGAGATAGAGTCCTTCGGTTATCAGACCCTCGAACGCAGCATCCGGGAGGTCTTCCCCGAAACGGTGGTCCTGCCCTGGCTGCTGGTCGCCACCACCGACAGCCGCCACTTCGCCCCCCTGACCGATAACATCCTCCGCTTCCAACCCCTCCTCCTCACCCGCGAAGACACCCCCCGCTTCCACGGCATCGACGAGCGCATCGCCGAAGACAATTACCTCCAAATGATTCGGTTCTACCGCCAACTCCTGCTCAACAGCTCCCGCTGACACCTTCCCCGCCCCCGCCGTATCTTTGCAGCCCCAACGAATGCTGGCACGGGCGGAAAGGGAGAGTCCGGACGGCTTGCCCCCCAACTCCAACCCATCCCCGCCCCACCGCTCCCCCTTCAGGGGTGGCCGCAAAAAAAACGCACGACCATCATGCTCGACAAACTCGAGGGTATAAAAAATCGATTTCGCGACCTGGAGCTTCAACTCTCCGACCCGGCGGTGTTGTCCGACCAGGAACGCTACCGCAAGCTCAGCCGCGAATACAAGCAGTTGAAGGAAATCGTCGAGGTGTACGACAACTACCACGAACTGCTGGGCAACCTGGAAACGGCCCACGAAATGCTGAAGGAGGACGACCCCGAAATGCGTCAGATGGCTCAGCAGGAATTGGAGGAGCTGGAGCCCCGCCGGGAAGAACTCGAAACCCGCCTGAAAATGCTGCTGGTGCCCAAAGACCCCGAAGACGAGCGCGACGTCATCTTCGAAATCCGAGCGGGCACGGGCGGCGACGAGGCCAGCCTCTTTGCCGGCGATCTGTTCCGCATGTACACCAGGTACTTCGAAGCCCAGGGCTGGGAGGTGGAAATCCTCGACAGCAACGAGGGCACCGTCGGGGGCTTCAACAAGGTGGTGATGGAGGTGCGCGGCGAGGACGTTTACGGCAAGCTCAAGTTCGAATCGGGGGCACACCGGGTGCAGCGCGTGCCCAAGACCGAGTCGCAGGGACGCATCCACACTTCCGCCGCTACGGTAGCCGTCATGCCCAAGCTCGAAATGGAGGACGTCAACATCAACAAAGCCGACCTGAAGGTGGACACCTTCCGCTCCAGCGGTGCCGGCGGGCAGCACGTCAACAAAACGGAATCGGGGGTGCGTTTCACCCACCTCCCCACGGGCATCGTCGCCGAAAGCACCGACGGGCGCTCCCAAATCCGCAACCGCGAAATCGCCCTGCAGCGGCTCTACCAGAAGATTTACGAAATGCAGCGCCGCCAACACGAATCCGAAATGGCAGCCCGGCGCAAATCCCTCGTCGGCTCTGGCGACCGCTCCGACAAAATCCGCACCTACAACTTCCCCCAGAACCGCGTCACCGACCACCGCATCAACCTCACCCTCTACAACCTGGACCGGGTGCTCGAAGGCCAGCTCGACGAAATCATCGAAGCCTTGCAACTGGCCGAGAACACCGAAAAGCTCAAGGCCCTCGAAGAAGCCTGAATCCTGCCTGCTCAGCCCTGCATCCGTCGCTGACGCAATGCCTCGTAGAGCATGATGCCCGTGGCGACACTGACGTTGAGCGAGTCGGTTTTCCCCACTTGCGGAATGATGAAACGCTCATCGGCCAGAGCCAGCAGGGCCGGGCGGACGCCCCGGTCTTCCGAACCGATGAGGATGGCACTGGGAAGTTTGAAGTCCACTTCGTGGAGGGGCTTTTCCGCCTGCAGGGAAGAAGCCAGGATGCGCACCCCCGAAAGGCGCAACAGGTCGATGGCCTGCTGCAGGCTGCTCTCCCGACAGACGGGCAGGCGGGTGAGGGCCCCGGCGGAGGTTTTCACGGCGTCCTCGCTGAGGCTGACACTGCCCTTGCTGGGAAGCACCAGCGCGTGCACCCCGAAGACCTCCGCCGTCCGGGCGATGGCGCCGAAGTTGCGCACGTCCGTCACCCCGTCGAGCAAGAGCAGGAGCGGGGCTTCGCCTTTTTCGAAAATGAAGGGAAGCTGCTCCTCCAGGCGGGCAAAGGGCAGGGGCGAAAGCAGCCCCACCACCCCCTGATGATTGCCCCGAACCCAACGAGCCAGGCGCTCCTTCGGAGCGTATTGGAGGGGGATGTTGGCCGCTTTGCAGCGCCGACGGAGCTCCTTCTCGAATTCACCCCGCAGCCCCTGCTGAAGGATGATCTTCTGGAAAGGCAGGCCCTGCTCGAGGGCCTCTAACACGGGGTGGCGCCCGTAGATGATGCTGTCGGAAGGGGGTGTGGGCATGAAAAATCGGATGAAATACGTGGAAATATATCGAATGAAATACTTGGAAATATTTGGAGACACATGGAAATAATTGGACTGCGCAGCACCGCGGTTCAAATCCCCAAACCCCCTCCCCCTCTTCAAATCCTCGAATCCACGAATCCTCTAAACGACGGCTTTCCCGGGCGGCTTCCTCAAATCCTCAATCCCCACACTCCAACATCGAACCCCCCAACCCCCAACCCCCAACCCCACATCGATTTTACAATTTTACGATTTTACGATTTCACCCGAAGTGAACTCCCCTGCTCAAGAGCACTCTTCTTCCGCGTTCAATTTTTCAAAAGCTCCTGCATGAGCGCTCCGAAGCTGTCGGCCTCCTGGAAGGCGCGGTCGGAATAGGTGTTCGCGCGGAATTTGAGGTTGAAGACCTGGTCGTTGCGCAGGGTCAGTTCGATGGTGATGTTCCCGAATCGCTGGTTGAGTTTGTCGCCGCCCCCGGCCCGGACGCGGGGCTTGAGGTGGTAGCGTTCCACGGTTTCGACCCATCCTTCGCGTTGGTAGGTGCGCACGTCGGCGTGCTGGCGGCGGTAATCGAGGGCGTGCACCTTGTGGTGCAGGTACTCGAACAGATGGGTCACTTCGCGCCGGTTGTAGCGGGTTTTGTGGAAGTGGATGACGAATCCTTTGGAGGAGGGGGTGTCGAGGAAATCGATGGCTTCGTCGAGGCGATCGGGGTCGGTGAGCCAGACGGCGTACTGGTCGGCCAGCCAATCGGTCATGCGGCGGCGCATGAGGCTGTCCTGCCACTTTTCGAAGTCGGCGCGCTGGTCGGCATCGCGCCGGAGCACTTCGTGGAGGAAGGGGCGGGCGGGGCTGCTCGTTTCGGCGGACTGAAACAGGCGCCGCAGGTAATTCCACAGTTTGTCGGCGGGCATAGGGGGCAGATTTTGTTTCAAAGCTAAGGCCCCGCCCCCGGAAAAGGTTCTCAGGCTTCGGCTTTTTCCATTTTGGCGCGCACGATTTCCAGCACCCGGGCTTCGGCTGCATCGGCCTCGGCGACCATGCGTTCGCCTTCGGAAAGGACCTGCTCCACGTAACTGCGGTCGTCCAGGTCGCCGCTGTTGATTTTGACGTTGAGGAAGGCCCCGTGAACCGCGGCGCGTGCGCAGAGGGCGCCCACCCCGGCGTCGGATACCGAATTGGGGTTGCCGTTCTGCGCCATGGCTTCCAGCACCTCGAAAGCAGCCAGGGCCTGCTTCATGACCTGAAAGGGCACCTCGATGGCGTGCCTGGTGGCGCGCTGCAGGGCTTCGGCGCGGGCAGCCTGTTCTTCGGGGGTGCTTTTGGGCATGCGCACCGCTTCGAGGATGCCGTTGAAGGCGCGGGTGTCTTCATCGACCAGCGCCAGCAGGGCGTCCTTGACGGCTTGGCCTTTTTCCGCCCAGACGGAGAACTCCTCCCAGCGGTCGTCCCAGACGCGGCGATGCGCCGAGAGGTTGGCCACCATGGTGCCGAGCGATGCGCCCAGGGCACCGACGTAGGCGGAGATGCTCCCCCCGCCGGGGGCAGGGCTTTCCGAGGCTGTCTCGTTGCTGAAGGCGCGCAGGTTCATGTCGAGCAGGGGGGTGGGTTCGTCCTCGCGCAGGCGGTACTCGATGATTTTCTTTTGGGGGTCGAAGGGGGTGAGCTCGTCCAGGCCCAGGGACTTGACGGCGATTTTGATGAGCTCTTCCTCGGAGACGCCAAGCGAGCGGCGCTGCTTGCGCAGGAAGTACTTCCCGGCATCGAGCATGACCTTCAGGGGCACCAGCCCCACCAACTCCGAACCCGTAACCCGCAACCCCCGCCGGTCGGCGCTCTTGCAGCAGGCTTCGAAAGCCACGTGCAGGGGGGTGACGTTGATGTTCGTCAGGTTCATGGAGATCTGGGCGATGCCGTATTCCTCGATGTACCACCCGATGGCCTTGACGGCCTTGCAGGCGCCGGGAATGCGCACGGGTTCGCCCTTTTCGTCGCGCACGATTTCCCCGGTGATGGGGTGCCCCTTGCGTTTGACGCGGCCCTTTTCGCGCACGTCGAAAGCCACCGAGTTGGCGCGGCGCACGGAGGTGGTGTTCAGGTTGACGTTGTAAGCGATGAGGAAGTCGCGGGCGCCGATGGCGGTGGCGCCTGCTTTGGGGTTGAAGCGCGCCGGTCCGTAGTCGGGCTTCCATTCCGGCTTGGCGAGTTTTTCGGGCAGGGCTTCGTACTCGCCGGCGCGGATGTCGGCCAGGTTGCGGCGCTCGGGCCGGGTGGCGGCGTATTCGTACATGTAGAAGGGGATGTCGAGGGCGGAGCCGGCCATCTGCCCCAGCTTGTGCGCCCATTCCACCACCTCGTCCATGGTGATGTTGGCGATGGGCACCAGCGGACAGACGTCGGTGGCGCCCATGCGCGGGTGCTCGCCCTTGTGCTTGCGCATGTCGATGAGCTCGGCGGCTTTTTTGATGGCCAAAAAGGCGGCCTGCACCACCGGCTCAGGCTCCCCCACGAAGGTGACCACCGTGCGGTTGGTGGCCTTGCCGGGGTCCACGTCCAGCAGCTTGACGCCCTCGACGCTCTCGATCTCGGCCGTGATCTGGCGGATGACGTTCAGGTCCCGCCCTTCGCTGAAGTTCGGAACGCATTCGATCAGTTGACGTTGGGTCATGGGTTCAAGGGTGTTTTGAAAGCGATTGAAGTTTTTCGAGAAACCGCCGAGCGCTGGGGCAATTGGGATGAGCCGCCGCCCGCTCGAGGGAAAACCCAAGACGAAGGACTTTCCCCGAAAGAAGTACTTTGCTCCTTATACCTCTCCCCGTACTTGACAGCATTTCCCGTCGAATGAATTCGAAGGGGCGCTCACATGCTTCCGGCGCCTCGCAAAAAAACGACCTTCTGAAGAGCTGGGAGCAAGTTTCGCTGTCGGCCAGGTACCAGGACTCCAATTGGCGAACCGCTACGACTATCTCCACTCCGGGGAGGGCGCCGACCCTTTCCCGGACGGCGGTGATGCAAGGGTCATCTTCCCGGTCGGTCAGGACGAAAAGGTGGGTGGCTCCTTTCTCCTGCATCGTCGCGACCAGGGCGGGCAATTTGTCGGGGATCAAATTGCCGCCGCCTTTAGCATTTATCACCTCCGGCACGAAATCCAGATTCAGCTCTCGCAGCAGGTTTCGAAAGGCTTCGGATTCCAGAAAGCGCTTTTCACTATCTCCTTCACCGATGAAGCCCAACTTCACCATGGCAACCCCCCTCCGAGGGCGTTGCTGAGCCAGGCTTCATCCAGGTCCAGACCGTGCAGGTCAATGTCGGAGGGGAGGGTTTGGGCACGGGTGATTCCTTCCACCTTGTCCACGAGCACGATTTCGCGGGGTTGCAGGGCCTTGACCAGGGTGGCGGAATGGGTGTTGAGCCAGATGACATGGCCTTTTTCCTCGCAAACGCTTCGAAAGAACTCGGTCAGCGTCTTGATGACATAGGGATTGAGCCCGTTTTCGGGCTCCTCGATGCAAAGAAACTGCGGTTCGTCGCTCTGATAGACCGCCGCCAACAAACAGAGCAGGTTGTAGGTGCCGTCGGAAATGAGATGCTTGTCGAGCGGCCGCGCAAGCCCGTGCTCGTAGAGCTGCAAATAGTATTGCCCGCTCAGTTCACTTTGGCGCACTTCCACTTTTTCCAGGCCCGGCACCAGGGTTTGAAGCCAGTCGATCAGCTCCTCCCGAACCACCTCCCGCTGCAACAGCCGCCACAACACCGCCTCCAAATTCGCCCCGTCGATGCGCAAGCGCTCCGAACCGTCGGCCTTGAATTTCACCAGATCTTCCCGACCGATGAACAACCGCGTGAAGGATTTGGCGAACCTGGTTTCTGCAGCCCGGATTTCTTCGATCCGGTCCCGGGTATCTTCTTCAGGCAAGGACCAAAAAAAATTTCGACCATAGGTGCTGGGTTGGAAATTGTCCTCAGTGGGAAGAAAACGAATCACTCCTCCCAGCTCGCCAAGGTGGGATTCTATCTTCAGGGTAGCCTCGCAATCCCCGGAAAGCCCCCTTTGGAGCTTGTCCTGCAAATTGAAATTCAAATAGCGTTTGGCGGTTCCGAAGTTGTTGCTTGCCGTGTCGAGCCCGAAAAGGAAAACGTGCGTCAGGAATTCCAGCGCCTCGAAAATATTCGACTTGCCTGCAGCATTGGGCCCCACGAAGGCCACGAAATTGCCGGGCAATTCGAGGTGGAAATCCACCAGGGATTTGAAGTTGTCGATATGGAGGCTCTTGATTCCCACAGCCCTAAGTTATCACAATCTCTGTTCGCGAGAGGTCTTCCGAACGGAGTTCGAAAGTACGGTAATTCTGCAGGACGGCAGCCGGGCCGACTCACTCCCGATTGCGCGAGTCCATCCAGATGGTGACGGGGCCGTCGTTGACGAGCCCGACTTCCATGTGGGCGCCGAACTCCCCGGTTTTGACGGGGCGGCCCGAGGCGCTGCGCAGGGCTTCGACGAAGCGCTCGTACAGGGGGACGGCTCGCTCGGGGCGCGCGGCGCGGATGTAGGAGGGGCGGTTGCCTTTCTTCGTGCTGGCGTGCAGGGTGAACTGGCTGATGACCAGGAATTCCCCCTCCACGTCCTGGATGCTGCGGTTCATCAGGCCCTGCTCGTCGGCGAAGATGCGCAACTGGCTGACCTTCTTCACCAGATAGGGGATGTCTTCCTCCGAGTCTTCGGTCTCGATGCCCACAAAGAGCAACAACCCCCAGCCGATGCGCGCCCGCTCCGCCCCCTCGATGCGCACCCAGGCTTCCGAAACCCTTTGAATGAGTACTCGCATTCGGCCCGCAATTTTTCGTCGGTGAAAGAAGGCGCCAAAGATAGAAAACGATGCGGCGACGGTATTGAAGCAACCCTCTGCCGCTGCAGAGGGTGCCATCCCTTCTGATTCAGGGGCAAGTGGTTAGGGGGAGCGAAGCCCCCTTCTGAGGAATTCGAAGCGACGAGTCTTCACTGACCGCCCTGTTGCTGTTGCTCCAGCTGACGACGCACCTGCATGGCCTGGGTGATGCGTTCGTTCAGGTATTGCACTCCCACGTCCGTGATGAGGTTGGCGTAGGCCGGCTTTCCCTCTTTCAGGAAGACGAAGTAGCGGCATCCCTCCCCGAAATGGATGTCGGCTTCGAGGATGTTCTCGCCTTTTTCCTGGAAGAAGATGCGGCCGATGGCCGGGCAGTTGGGGTTCAGCGTAGCGGCATCCTGGGCGATGTGGCTGATGGAGTAGCGGATGCTGTTCTGGTCGCTCATGCTCATGCTGATGGGCAACTGGTAGAAGACGTAGTCCACGTAATCGCAGTTTTCCCACAGGTATTGCACCGTTTCGTAAGGCAGGCTGGGGAGGGCGGGTGCGTTCTGGGCGGCCGCTTCAGGAGAAGGGTTTTCGGCGGGCTTGTCCGAAGAAGAGCTGCAGCTCCAAATGAGCAGGGCGGCGGCGAAGAGGAGGAAGAAGGACTTCATGTGTCGGCGTTTTGATGGCCGACAAAAATGCGCATTCGGCCCAAGCCCTCCAAATGCGCCGAAAGGCCGGTCGGTTCAGAGCAGGTAATTGAGTCGAAAGGAGAGGAAGTAGCCACGCAACTCATTCTTTCCTGGGGCGTGGTCGTTGTGGAAAAGCTTGTTGAAGGAAGAGTTCCAGCGAATCCCCAGGCTGAGCCGCGGCTGGAAGAAAAATTCGGCGCCCACCACGAAGGAGAAGTCGTCTTTGGTGAAGTTATCGGTCTCGTCGATGTATTTGGAGGTCAGGCCCTCGGATTCGGCGCTGAGCAGGCGGCCATAGCTGAAGCCTATGCTGCCCATGACGCGGTGGTAGTCCCCGTCTTCGACGTACCAGTCCTTGTAATTGAACAGCACCGGCACTTCGGCGTAAGCCAGTCGGATGACGATGTCCACCGGTTCGGCTTTGTCGTTTCTGCTGCCGCGCTGGCTGTAGGTCAGTTCGAGGCTGAGCTCGGAGCGCTCCCCCAGCACGGCGATGCCCTTCAAACCACCCACCAGGCCGAGCTTGTTGTAGCCCCCCGTGTCGTCCCCCTGGATTTGGGAGGCATTCAGCCCGGCGGTGAAACCGGCTTTGAACCGCTGCTGGGCCGAAAGCAGGGGCAGAAAAGCAAAAGCCAGCCAAAGCAGTGCGATAACTCGAAGCGTCATAGGTCGGAATCGTTGCGGGGTTCTCCGTGGGCGGGGCGAAATTACCAATTTCTCCAGGGCGGGAATGCCCCCCGTCCGACAGGCGGGCAGAGCGAGCCCTTGCCACCGGGGCCGACAAACCCATCCCCTCCCATGGATTACTTTTTGGCGGTGGGAGCCGTCAGGGATTCTTCGGCGGCCAGGGCGAGCAATTCGCGGGCGTTGTCGAGGGCGGAGGGGGTGGGCGGGTTTTGGCTGAGCATGGCAGCGATGGCCGTGACGCGCTCTTCGTTGTGGAGGGCTTTCACCCGGGCGAGGGTGCGTTCGGGGGTGTCGGTTTTGTACACGAAATAATGCAGGTCGGCCCGGGCGGCGATTTGCGGGGAATGGGTAATGCAGACGACCTGGTGGTCGGCCGCCAAACGCCCCAGGATTTGCCCCATGCGCAGGGCTACGTCCCCGGAAACGCCCACGTCGATTTCGTCGAAGATGAGGGTCGGCAGGGGGATGGCTTTGGCCACCAGCGATTTGGTGACAAGGGTCAGGCGGGCCAGCTCCCCGCCGGAAGCGACATCCTTGAGCTGCTGGAGCTCCGCCCCCTTGTTGGCGGCGAAGAGGAAATGCACGGCGTCCTTGCCCGAGGCCCCGAGTGCTTCCAGGGCGTGCAGCTCCACCCGGAAGCGGGCGTGCGGCATGGCCAGCTCCGCCAGCAGGCGCTGCACTTTTTCCTCGAAAGCGGGGATGGCATCCCGGCGGCGCTCGTGCAGCTCGGCGGCGAGTTGCTCCAGCTCCTTCTTTCGGCGCTCGCACTCGGCTTCGAGGGCCTCGATTTCCGCTTGGAGGGTGTCGGTGGAAAGGCTGCGCTGCTCGAGCTTCTGCTGAATGTCGAGCAGTTCCTCCACGGTGGAGACGCGGTGCTTGTTTTGCAGGCGGTAGATGGCATCCAGGCGGGCTTCCACCTCCTCGAGGCGCTGCGGGTCGAATTCGGCTTCTTCGGCGAGGCGTTCGCATTCCTGAGCCAGGTCGCGCAACTCCAGCAGGGTTGTTTCGAGCCGTCGGGCCAGAGCGGGCACTTCGGGGTGATACTTTTGCACCGCCTCCAGTTGGCTGAGCAGGGTGCGCAATTGCTCGGTGGCGGCGTTATCTCCCTCGATGAGGCCCTGCCAGGTTTGCAGCAGGCTGCGCTTGATTTCCTCGGCATGGCCGAGTTGGTCGCGTTCGGCTTCGAGGGTATCTTGCTCGCCGGCTTCCAGGCGCAATTCCTCGAACTCCTCGAGCTGGAATTGAACGAAGTCCCGCTCTTCGAGTCCTTTGGCCAGCTCTTCCCGGCGCTCCTCCAAGAGGCGGAGGGTGGTCTGGTAAGCCTGATAGGCTTGCCGATAGCGTTCCAGCAAGGCGGCGTTGCCGGCCAGGGCATCCACCATTTTCAACTGGAAGGAGACCTGGTGCAGGTCGAGCGTGTCGAACTGCTGGTGCAGGTCGATGAGCGCGCCGCACAATTGCCGCAAAACGGGCAGGGTGACGGGAGTGTCGTTGATGAAGGCGCGCGACTTGCCCGCCGGCGTGATTTCCCGCCGCAGGATGCACTCCGCATCGTAATCGATATCGTGGGCTTCGAAGAAGGGCCGCAGCTCGTAGGGCGACAGGTCGAAGACCCCCTCCACCACACATTTTCGTTCGGGGAAATAGAGCACGCGGGTGTCCGCGCGTTTGCCCATGATGAGCCCCAGAGCTCCCAAAAGGATGGATTTGCCGGCGCCCGTCTCCCCGGTGATGATGGTCAGCCCTCGGTGGAAATCCAGGTGCAGGCTCTCGATGATCGCGTAGTTTCTTACGGTCAGGCTTTTTATCATGTCGATTGGGGGATGTGGAGCAATTGCACAAATTTACGGCAAGCATTCGACCCGGCACCGATTGACTTTTCCCGACCCCGGGAAGCCCCTTGCCCCCACCCACCCCACACCCCGCTCCGCAGCCCTCCTCGCTGGGCAAGGGGTTGGAGGTGGGGGTGCCGAGTCGCCTTGTCGTGCCCCTCCAAGCCCCCGGAAAAGCCTATTTTTGCGGACGTTCCCAGCGTGCCACCCCTTTTTCGAAAGCCTGAAAAAAACCACCTGCATGACCGCGACCCTTCAAAACAAAACACCCCGCCTGCAACCTGCGCATTCCGTCCTCTTTTTTCTGCTCGGCCTTCTCGCCGCCTGCCAAACAGACCCGGCCGCCCAACTCAAACCCCTCAACTTGCTCGAGTACGGCCTGCCCGTCACCATCCTGGCCCCCGACAGCGCCGAAGTGAAACAAAACGACCTGGGTTTCATCAAAGATGTGACCGTGCGAAAGGGCGAGGACTTCTCCATCCAGATTTTCGCCTCCCAATCCACCACCAACGACCTGAGCCGCATCAAAGCCGACCAGCTCAGCGAGGTGAAAGCCAACCCCTACTTCGCCGAAATCGTGCGCGAAGAAGACGACGGCTTCATTTACAAGCTCGTGGTGGATTCCCTGCCCAATTACGGCTTCCGCCATTTCCGCATCCAGGGCGACCTGGAACTCATCTTCCAGACGGGCTTGCTCGGAACCTTCTCCCTGGAGGATGTGGAGCTGATGTACCAGGCCGTTCGCCCTCAACCCGCCGACTGAACCCATGCCCGAATTGCCCCGGCCCGTAACCGTCGAAGTGCTGCTCCACCAAAGCCCCTCCGAAGTGTGGGCGGCCCTCACCGAACCCGCTCGCATGCGCGCCTGGTTCTTCGACAACATCCCGGACTTTCGCCCCCGGCCGGGTTTTCAAACCCGCTTCGAGGTGCAGTCCGGGGGGCGCACCTTCCCGCACCTCTGGAGGGTGACCGAAGCCCTTCCCCCCAGGAAGCTGGTCCTGCACTGGACCTACGAAGGCTATCCGGGCGATTCCTACGTCACTTTCGAGCTGGCCCCCACCCCCACCGGCACCCGTCTGCGCCTCATCCACCGGGTGGTGGAAAATTTCCCGCAAAACATCCCCGAATTTCGAAGGGAAAGCTGTCAGGCGGGCTGGGACTACTTTCTCCGACAACAATTGAAAACGTACCTGGACGGCCCTTGAAGGAAGGAGCCACCGGCAAGAGTCAGGGCCGTCCCCCCCAACGGGCGAGGGCGCAAACCCGTTCCATTCTCCCCCTTCCCACAAACCCGGAACCTTCTCCGGGAGGGAGTTGGGCGGTTGGGGTTTGGGGCTCATCCGGGGTGCAGGTTTTCGAGCCGGGGGTTTCCCACCACCACCACTTGCCCTTCGCGCTTGCCGCGTTTTTGCACGAAGATGCCCTGCCAGGTGTCGCCGCAGGCGTTGTGGAGGCGGCAATTGTCGAGGATGAGCTTGCCGCCGGGCTGTACGGTGATGCGGGCGCCGCGGGGCAGGGAAACCCGGCAACTGATTCGCAAGACGCCGCCCTCGGCGACGGTCAGATGGCCCTCCAGGTCTTTCATGGACTTCCAGTGGACGCTGTCGCGGACGACGATGTGCTGGTCGTCGTGCAGCTCGCACCAGCGGGGCAGGAGCAGCTTGCGCACGCGCGTGCGCTCGCGGGCCATGTTGTAGTGGATGGTGGCGATTTGGCAGGGGGTCCAGGCGTTTTGCCAGGCGTTGTGGTCCATGAGGTTGTTCGAGGCCAGGGAATCGCAGGGCGGGTCGGGGGTGCGGCTCCAGCAGCCCGGGTGGTTGGGGGTGTCGGCGCAGCCGTCGTCGCCGCTCCAGGTGTGCCGCAAGCCGAAGATGTGCCCGATTTCGTGGTTGAAAGTGCCGCGGATGCCCCAGGGCGGGGTGCCGATTTCGTAGCAGCCCGTAATCTTCACGGCGTTGCCCAGCGCGATACCCGCTCCGTAGGCGCCGTAGGTGGGCGAAGCGACGCTGTCAGGGTGGTGGGGCATGAGGAAGACGTTGAGCACCGTGTCGAGCTGGACGCCGTATTTGCGGACGACCTCCCGCCGAAAGTTGTTTCGATGCTTGCCCCGAACGACATAGAAGTACAGCTCGTCGTCGTAGTGGAAGTAGATGCCGTCGTCGTGGGGGTCATCGGGTCGGGGGGTGAGCACGTAGCGGTAGCGGGTGGGCAGCACGGGGGTGTCGTTGCCGGGGGGAAGGAACATCTTCTCGTTGTTTTCCAAACTTTTGTGGGCGTATTTGAGCAGCTCGCGCACGAATTTCACCCCTTCCTCCTCGCCGAAATTCCGACTGCTGTCGCTGGAGTTCATGATGTGGAAGTTCAGGCGCACGTACTTGATGGGGGTGTGTTCGAGGTGGTTGGTGTCGGGGGCGTAGTTGAGCTTGTCGCGGCAGCAAGGGTTGTCGGCATGCTCGTAGGCAGGAGGGGTGTCTTCGGGGGTGTAGTTCCACAGGGTGCTGCGCACCGAAGGATTGCAGTGAAAAAGGAGGGCGGCCAGGAGCAGAATCCAGAATTTTTTCATGGAGCGAAGGACTTCTTTTCGAATCGAAGGCGCCCAGGAATTGAAACCCTGCCGACGCTGGTATATTTGCAGCTTCCGAGCCCCGGCGGAGAAATGCGTTTTCCCTCGGGGGCTCCACTTTCTGACAAAACGGCCATCCACCTCGAAAAAACATGAGCCGACGAAAGATTTTGCTGTTGGGCAGCGGCGGCCGCGAACACGCCTTTGCCTGGAAACTGAGCCAAAGCCCGCGTTGCGAGCGCCTCTTCATCGCCCCCGGCAACCCCGGCACCGCCGCTTGCGGGCAGAACGTACCCCTGGACCTGAGCGACTTCCCCGGCATCGCCCGCTTCATCCGCGAGCAAGCGGTGGACCTGCTGGTCGTGGGGCCCGAAGCACCCTTGGTGGAGGGCCTGGCCGACTACCTACGCGATGAGGAGGGTCTGCGCGAGCTGCTCATCATCGGCCCCGGAAAAGCCGGTGCCCGATTGGAAGGCAGCAAGTCCTGGGCGAAGCACTTCATGAAAGAATTCGGCATACCCACCGCAAAATACCGCGAATTCAGCGCCGAACAACTGGACGAAGGATTGAAATACCTCGAAACCCACCCCCTGCCCATCGTGCTCAAGGCCGACGGCCTGGCAGCCGGGAAAGGGGTGCTCATCTGCCCCGACCGGGAGGAAGCCCGCGCCGAGCTGCGCGCCATGCTCGGCGGCAAGTTCGGCGCCGCCAGCCGAAAGGTGGTCGTGGAAGAATTTCTCAGCGGCATCGAGTTTTCGGTGTTCGTGCTCACCGACGGGAAAGACTGGGTGCTGTTGCCCGAGGCAAAAGACTACAAGCGCGTGGGAGAAGGAGACACCGGCCCCAACACGGGCGGCATGGGCGCCGTCTCCCCCGTCCCCTTCGCCGATGCCTCCCTCCTGGGGAAAGTTCGCGAACGCATCATCGAACCCACCATCCGCGGATTGCAGGCGCGCGGTATCCCTTACCGGGGGTTCATCTTTTTCGGGCTCATCAACGTCGGCGGAGAGCCCTTCGTCATCGAGTACAATTGCCGCATGGGCGACCCCGAAACGCAGGTGGTCTTCCCCCGCCTGAAAAACGACCTGGTGGAACTGTTCGAAGCCCTGGAAAAAGGCACCCTGCCCGAGGTAACCCTGGAATTCGACCCGCGCAGCGCCGCCACCGTCGTGCTCGTTTCGGGGGGGTATCCCGGGGCTTACGAAAAGGGAAAGACCATCGCGGGTTTGGAGGAGGTGGCGGGCAGCATCGTCTTTCACGCCGGCACCCGGATGCAGGACGGGCGCCTGGTGACCAGCGGCGGGCGGGTGCTGGCGTTGACCTCTTTCGGTGAGGATTTCCATGCCGCCGTCCGACAGAGCCTGCTCAACGCCGAACGCATCCATTTCGAAGGAAAATATTACCGCAAGGACATCGGATTCGACCTGGAATGAAACACCTCCTCCTCGTCATCGCGCTGTTGAGCACCGCCGCCCTGAAGGGGCAGGTCACCGCCTCCGCCGAGGTGGACAGCAACACCTTTTTCATCGGCGACCACCTCATGGTGCACCTCCTGGTCAATCACGCGCCCGATGTGGTGGTGGAAGACCCGCCCCTCGAGCTCATCAACCGCTCGGGGCTGGAGCTCTTGCAGGAAGACCAGTGGGACACCCTGCAATCCGGCGCCGAGGTGGTGCTCCAAAAAGACTTCTACGTAACGGCCTGGGATTCGGGCTTCGTCCGCCTTCCGGCCCTTCAGGTGCCTTACCGCCAGGGTTCGGCAAAGGGCCTCGCCTCCACCCAACCCCTCCTCCTGCGCGTGCTCATGCCCGAACCCGACACCGCCCTCGCCCCCATCAAACCCATCTTCGAGGAGCCGGCCCGCCTGACGGATTTCCTGCCTTTCCTCCTTTCGGTGTTGGGCTTCCTGCTGCTTTTGTGGGTGGTCTTGCGTTTCTGGCGAAAAAAAGAAGAGCCCCCCGAAACGGGTATCGTCGTACAGCACGACCCGCCCCACGTAGTGGCGCTCCGCCGATTGGAATGGCTGGAACGGCAAAAACTCTGGCAGCAAGGGCAGCTCAAAGCGTATTACAGCGAGCTGAGCCACATCCTGCGCGAATACCTGGAGCATCGCTACCACTTCCCCGCCCTGGAAAGCACGACGGGTGAGATTTTGGAAACCTTGAAGAATCGAAACATGAACGGCGAGCTGCTCGAAATGCTGGGCGAGGTTTTGCATACCGCCGACCTGGTCAAGTTCGCCAAAGCCGAACCACCCCCCGAGCGCAACCCCCTGGCGCTGAAGCACGGCGAAGCCTTCGTCCGCCGAACCATGCGAACCGCCGCCGAGGAAGAAGAGTGAATTCGGAGCGCGCCCTCCTTAAAATTCCAGGTACTTGAAGTTGTACTGGTACAGGTAGATGAGCAACCCCATGAAAAGGAAAAAGAAAATGAAGAACCACATCAGGCAATAGCCTTTTTTGCCTTCGTTCTCGATATGGTCAGCCATGGTGCAGGTTGGTTTTGTCGGCTCGCCCGGCGCCTGTGACGGAACGCACGCGCACCCCACAAGTCCGCCCGGAGGTCAGCCTTCGTCAAAAGCGGGGCAAAAGTACGCTTAGCACCAAAAACCACAAAGCCACGACAGCCCGCGAAAGGAAACCTCCCTGAATTATTGCGC
>CAZBYX010000001.1:76830-116076 GCA_964496055.1 uncultured Saprospiraceae bacterium | reverse complement strand
GCAGCTCCCCTACTCGGCTCCGCCCCCTGCCGAACCGAAGAAACCGACGCCGCCTGCCGAAAAGAAAGCCCCCGAAACACCCCCCGTCGCGAACGGCAGCGCCCCGCTCTCCCTGGAAGCCTTCCAGGCGGAAGTGGAAACCGAACACGCCGAAGAAGCCGCCGCTCCCCTTCCCGAAATCGACGAAAAGCAATTGCGCGCCGCCCTCGAAAAATACCTGCCCAAAGCCCGCCCTGCCGTGCGCGGCATCCTGCAAAACGCCGACATCGCCCTCGAGGACGAACGGGTGCTCTTCAAGGTGGCTTCCACCGTTTCAGCCAACACCCTGCTCCAGGAACTGGACATCATGGAATTTCTGCGCGCCGAATTGAAGCACCCCAAGCTCATCATGCGCGCCGAAGTGGACCCCGAAAAAGCCAAAGCCAACCTCGCCCCCAAACGGGCCAAACCCCTCACCGAAAGTGAAATCTATTGGCGCATGAAGGAGCAAAACCCGCTCATCGACGAGCTGCGCAAGCGCTTCGACCTCCACTTCGACCAGGAATGAGTCGAGCCCCCTCGTCCCACCGGGTTGGGGGCAGCGGTTGGGGGGCGGAGCCCTTTCGCACCCGGCGAGGAAAATGTTTCACCTTTCCCGTTGAGGCTCGCTCTGCTCCTCGAGAATCTTTTCCAGCGCCAGCCCGCGCGAGCCCTTCAGCAAAAAGTGCGTGTCGTGAAATGCGGCCTGCTGCAACCACCGGCGGGCGGCTCCCGCGTCGGGAAAGAGGAGGACGCCTTCGGCGCCGCGAGCCGCCTGCTCGAAATGCGGCCCCACCAACACCACCTGCTCGAAGCCCAGGTCCAGTGCCAAGTCCAGAATTCGGCGATGCTCCTGTCCGCTGAAGGGGCCGAGCTCGAGCATGTCTCCGAGGATGACCACTTTTCGGGGGGCATTCAGGGCGGCGAAGGCCTCCAGGGCTTTGGCCATGCTGGTGGGGTTGGCGTTGTAGGCATCGAGCAGGAAGCGGTTGGAACCGCGCGCCACCCACTGCGAGCGGTTCAAACGGGGTTCGTAGGCTTCCAGCGCTGCCCGGATTTCCCCCCCCGGAACACCGAAGTGGCGCCCCACCGCAATGGCGCTCATCAGATTGGGGAAGTTGTAGCGGCCCGTGAGGCGGGTGTTCGCCGTGTGTGCCTTGCCCTCGCAAAAGCGCACCACCAGGCAAGGTTGCTCGGCGAGGAGCGCCGCTTCGTAGGGCGGTGCGGTGCAGGCGGGGTTCTCCGCGCTGCGATAGGGAACCACCCGGGCCTTCGGGGGCAGCATCCCGCGCAATTCGGGCTCGTCTTCGTTGAGGAAAATTTCCCCCTCCGTGTCGGCCAGAAATTCGTAAAGCTCCCGCTTGGCTTTCTTCACCCCCTCGAAAGAACCGAACCCCTCGAGATGAGCCTTCCCGACGTTGGTAATCAGCCCATGGGTGGGGCGGGCCAGGGAGCAGAGGAAGGCGATTTCCCCGATGTGATTGGCGCCCATTTCCACCACGGCCAGTTCGCAGTGGGGCGGAACGGCCAGCAGGGTGAGCGGCACCCCGATGTGGTTGTTCAAGTTGCCCGCCGTGCTGCTGATGCGGAATTTGCGCCCCAGGACGGCGGCGATGAGCTCTTTGGTGGTGGTTTTGCCGTTGCTGCCGGTGATGCCGATGACGGGGAAGGTCCAGCTTTGGCGGTAAGCCGCAGCCAGCTGTTGCAGGGCCTTCAGGCTGTCGGGCACGTAGAGGCAGCGGGGGCGTTCCCGCAGGGCGGGGTCATCCACGATGGCGAAGGCCGCGCCCTTTTCCAGAGCGGCTGCCGCATAGGCATTGCCGTCAAAGTTGGGCCCGCGCAGGGCGAAAAAGAGCTCCCCGCCCGAGACCTGGCGGCTGTCCGTCGTCACGCGGGGGTATTGGCGATGCAGTTCGAGCAGTCGTTCCACGGAAGTCATGCGGGCAAATTTGGACAAAAAAAATCTCCACCGCCCGGTGGGGCGGTGGAGATTGGTTCGGTTCAGCCGGAGGGGATTTACTTGTAGCGGCGCCGTTCTTTCTTCTGCCGCACTTTGAAATCGTTGCCGGCGGTATCTTCGTTGCCCCGCGGCCCGCCCGTGCGGGTCATGGCGCAGCGGAAGCCGACGTCGCGATAGCCTTTGTCCTCATCGCGGAAGCGGCGGGTGCCCGGCGAAAGCCAGTAGGCGCGGTCTTGCCAGCTCCCCCCTTTGATGACGCGGGCTTTGTCGCTGATGAGGGTGGTCTTGCCGTAGTCGTAGAAGACTTCCGACTGCTTGTCGCCGTCGAGGAAGTTGTAGGGTTGCCCCACTTTGTAGTTTTCGCGGTGCGCCACCTCGTCGTCTTCTACGTAACGATAGCGGATGCGACCCAAGCTGTCTTTTTCAACGGGCTTGCCGTCTTCGTCCAAAACTTTGGTGCGGAACTTATTGCCCCGGAAGGGGTTGAGGTCTTGCTGTTCGGCATCACGCAGGGTCATGCTGGTGAGGGGGCGGTAGAGGTCGGCGACCCACTCGTTGACGTTGCCGGCCATGTGGTAGAGGCCGAAGTCGTTGGGCAAGTAGGAACGGACGGGGGCGGGAATGTGGGCCTCGTCGTTGAGGTGCCCGGCCATCCCCATGTAGTCACCGCGGCCACGCTTGAAGTTGGCGAGGATTTCCCCCTGGTACTTGTTGCGCTTCTGATAGCGGACGGTGTTGCCGTTCCAGGGATAGTAGCGACGGTCGGTGATGCGCTCGTCTTTTTCGGTGGCCAGATTGCCGATGAGCCCCAGGGCGGCATATTCCCATTCCGCTTCGGTGGGCAGGCGGTATTCGGGCAAGAGAATGCCGTCCTCGAAACGGACGGGGCGCTCGCCGCCGGTGCGAAAGTCTTTCAGGTTCTTGCGCACATCCCCCTGATACTGCCCCACCAGGTAAGCGTCGGTGTTGAAGTTGTCTTCGTCGCGCTGTTCGGGGTTGGGGTTGAGGATGCCCTTTTCGATGAGAATCATTTCATTGACCCGGTCGGTCCGCCAGCGGGCGTAGTCGTTGGCCTGCAGCCAGGTCACGCCCACCACGGGGTAGTCGTCGTAGGCCGGGTGGCGGAAGTAGGTCTCCACGAAGGGCTCGTTGTACGCCAGCTCTTCCCGCCAGACCAGGGTGTCGGGCAAAGCATTCAGATAGACTTCCGGGTACGACTCGCCGAAGACGCGCTCCAGCCAGTAAACGTATTCGCGGTAATCCACGTTGGAGACTTCCGTTTCATCCATGTAGAAGGAGGAGACGGTCACCCGGCGCGGGATGGAGTTCCAGGAGTAGGTGACATCCTGGTCGACGAAGCCCATGGTGAACGTACCGCCTTCGATGAGCACGAGGTTCGGGCCCGTCACCTGCCCTTCGTAATCCACTTTTTCGAAGCCGCCCCACTTGGTGTCGTTGTACTTCCAGCCGGTAGTCGCCGAGCGTTCCTTTTTACTGCAGGCGCTGAAAAGCAGCAGCACCAGGGTCAGTATTGAACCGAACTTCAACAATCTTTTCATCTTTTCTTTAAAGGTTGGATTTGAGAAACTTTCGAACCGGGAAAATTGCCGGAGCGAGGTGTGTGGTCGGTCAGTGCCTAAACTCCATTCCCCAGCCGATTATTTTGGGGATTTGGAAAATTAAATCGAGTGGTCGGAGCTTGGAGGCAGCAAATATAGAGATTGTTGCCCATCGGGGGGCAAGCCCCGAAAATATTTTGGCCGCGGGAAGGTCGCACCTTGTCAGCCATTTGTCACTGCGGGCCAGGCCCCGAAGGAAGCGGAAGGGGTGGGGGTGGGGGTTCAGCGGAAGAGTTTGAAGCAGTCGTTGTAGCGTTCCTGTTGGCGGCGGCGGCGCACTTTCTCGCTGTTGTCCAGGTTGATGACGAGGGACAATTCGTGAGAGCCACCGGAGGGGGCACCCGCCAGCTCCGAGACGGTGAAGTCGTAGCTGTAGCCCACCTTGAAGACCTCCCATTGATAGCCGATGAGCCCGATGACGGCGTCGGGGTTGGTAAAGGCATGGCGATACCAGGCACCGAAGAAGAGCGGCCCCCAGCTCACGTAGGCGCCGGCGTTGAGCTGGCCCTGGTCGGCTTGCTTGATGTACAGGACGTTGGGCGAAACGAAGGCGCCGCCCCACCTCCCGCGGCTGTAGGGCGAATGCGGAAGGGCGAATTGCGCACCGGCATGGACGGAAAGACGCAGGGCCAACCCTTCGTTCAGGATGGGGTTGCCGTCCAGCAGGCTTTCATCGGGGGTGGTGAGGTGCTTGAGGGAGACGCCGCCGTAAAAGGTGCTGCCATAAGCCAGCAAGCCCGCCCCGACGTCGAAATAGGTCTTGTTGGTCACTTCGGGGCGCAATTCGTTGGTCGGAATGACGGGGCCGTTCTTGGGGTCCAGTTGGTCGGGGAAGATGAGGCGGTCCCAATCGACGGAGACCTGGCGCCCGCCGGCTTCCAGTCCGATTTTCAAATTGAACTCCTCGGTGACGGCGATGCGATAGGCGTAGGCTACCGCGAATTTGTTGATTTTGTACATGCCCCCGCCCGCGTCGTCGGCTTTGACCAAGACTCCGATACCGCTGTTCAGGGGTGCGAGGAACTGCTCGTAACTGGCGGCATAGGTGGCGAAGGCGGTGGTGCCGTCCACCACGGCAGGCCACTGATTGCGGTAGTTGAGGGCTATGCGCGGCGCATAGGTGTTGCCGGCAAAGGCCGGGCTGAGCGTCAACGGGGCGGCGTAAAACTGGGTGAAGATGGGGTCCTGCCCCCGCAGCCCGCCTGCCAGAGCGAGCAGCGCCGAAAGGAGAAGTAAGTGTCTGGTCATGGACTTCAATTTTGCGAGCGGAAAGCGGCGAAAGCAATAAGTTTGCACAGGTGGATTCCCGGAGGGTTCACAAGACCGAGGCTCCCAACACCCTGATGCCTTCGTCGGCGAAAATGTTCGCACAGGCAGGGGCTTTTGCCCGCCTCCTCACCGACAAGGGAAGCCCGCCGACGCCGGGGTGTTAAATTTCCACCACCCTTTCCGACGGAGCAATAGGGCAACACCCCTAACGTTGAGAATCCGACTCGAAGTATCCTTCGTAACCGGGTGGGAGCACCCACCGCCGCCCTCTCCCCGAAACAACTTCTGCAAGTTATGAAGAAAACGTGGACACTCCTTTGCCTCTTCCTCGCCCTGAATGGGGGTTTTGCCAACCCCCCGACAACCTTGCATTTCGAGCTGCAATGGGGTGAAGCCCTGGTTACTACCCCCGACGACGGTACCCGCCCCCAATCCTTTCCCACCTTCGAGGGGGCGGTGTACAGCCCCGAGTTCGAGGGCTTGCCGGTGTTTTCCCACCGGCTTCCGCTCGAGGGTTTCGGCCGGGTGGAAGTGGTGCTTGCCAATGCCGTTTACGAGCCGTTTCAACCCAAGGGAGGCCTGCACGCGAACAGCCTTTCCGAGCGCATCGCCATCCAGACGGCCGTGGAGCAAGAGCGCCGCCAGTGGTTCGCGCGGGTGCGTTTCGTGCCCATCCGCCAGGCGGGGGGAGGTTACGAGCGCCTCCGCTCTTTCGACCTGCGGGTGGTCTTCACCCCCCAACCGCCCCCCCTTCCCACCCGGGGTGGAGGCACCTTCAACTCGGTGCTCAGCGACGGGCAGCTATTCAAAATCGCCGTTACCGAAACCGGGGTGCACAAACTCACCTATGATTTCCTGAAAAATCAATTGCAGGTGCCCATCGACGAGGTGGACCCCCGCACCCTGAAGCTCTACGGCAACGGCGGGGGCATGCTCCCGCTGGCCAACAGCGCGCCCCGCTACGACGACCTGCAGGAAAATGCCGTCCTCGTCATCGGTGAGGAGGACGGCCGCTTCGACCCCGGCGACTACCTCCTCTTTTTCGGGGAAGGCCCCAGCAAATGGATTTACGACGCCGAGAACGGGGAATTTCGGCGCCCCATGAACTGGCAGGACACCCGCAACTACTACTTCCTCAAAATCAGCCCCGGCAACGGCCTGCGCATCGCGCCCGCCCCCCAGGCACCCGGCAGCACTTACACCACCAACACCTACGACGAGCACCTGCGCTACGAAAAGGAAGAGTTCAACCTCCTTCACGAGTGGAACCTCGGGCAGGGCTCCGGCCAACAATGGTACGGCGACTACTTCAAGCTGCAGACCAGCGCCACCTACGACGACGTATTCAGCGTTGAGGGCATCGTGCCCGACGCCCCCGCCCGCCTCAAAGCCGCTTTCGCCGGGCGCATCATCACCGGCACGGGCACCGGCTGGTTCGAAATCGTCGCCAACGGAAATTCCTTCAAGAGCTCCAACTTTGCAACCACCCGAGGCGAAACCAACAACCTCTTCGCTTCCGAACGCATCCTCAGCGGGGAGTTCATCCCCAATAGCTCCCAATTCAACATCACCCTCAACTTCATCAAAGGCAGCGGAGCCAATAACAACGAAGGCTGGCTCAACTTCATCCAGCTCACTTTCCGCCGGCAACTGCGCCTCTACGGCGAACAAACCCGCTTCCGCGACCTCCAATCCATGGGCCATGCGGTCAGCACCTTTCAGGTGGGTGGTGTGGATGCGGGAGTGCGGGTGTGGGAAGTGAGCAATCCCCTCCAGCCGCGCGCCCTCGAAACTTCGCTCAGTGGTTCGACCCTGAGTTTCTCGGTGGAAACGGCGGGTACGGAGCCGAAAGAGTTCGTCGCATTCCGACCGGAAGGTTCTTTGCTCACCCCCGAAGCCGTAGGCCCCATCCCCAACCAGAACCTCCACGGCCTCTCGGAAGTGGACATGGTCATCGTTTACCATCCGGAATTTCAGGAATGGGCCGACTCGCTGGCCCGCCACCGCACCGAATTCAGCAACTTGTCCGTGGCCGTGGTGGAAATCGGGCAGATTTACAACGAGTTTTCTTCGGGGCGTACCAGTGCCATCGCCCTTCGAGACTTCGCCCGCCTGCTCCACCAGCGCAGCGAGCGCTTTCGCTACCTGTTGCTCTTCGGCGACGGCTCCTACGACCTGCGCGGCCTGGAAGGGGCCGGCAACGACTTCATCCCCGTCTTCGAAACCCCGCAAAGCCTGGACCCCATCGATGCCTACCCGACGGATGACTTCTTCGGCCTGCTCAGCGACGACGAAGGTGCCAACGTCGAAAGCGGAGCCCTGGACATCGCCGTGGGGCGCCTGCCCGTCAAGACCCCCGAAGAAGCCGCCACGGCCGTGCGCAAAATCATCCGCTACGAAAAAAGCGTGCGCTCCTTCGGGGACTGGCGCAACCGCATGGTCTTCGTCGGCGATGACGGCGACAGCGAAAAGCACACCCGCGACGCCAACTCCATCGCCGACCAAATCGCCGCCAAAAACCCCAATTTGAACATCGACAAAATCTACCTCGACGCCTACCCCCAGATCAGCACCCCCGGCGGCACCCGGGTGCCCCTGGCCACCGAAGCCCTCAACCAGAACATCTTCAAGGGGGTGCTGGCCGTCACCTATCTGGGGCACGGGGGCTCCAAAGGCTGGACCCAGGAGCGCGTGTTGAAAATCAGCGACATCCTCAGCTGGGAAAACCCCGACAAGCTGCCCGTTTTCATCACCGCCACCTGCTCTTTCGCAGGTTTCGACAACCCCGACTTCACCACCGCCGGGGAGGAGCTCTTCCTGAGTGAAAAGGGCGGCTCCATCGCCCTGCTCACCACCGTGCGCGCCGTCTATGCCAACGAGAACAAAATCCTCACGCGCGACGTGGTGGACACCCTCTTCTCCAAGTACACTTCGCGCAAATACCCCATCGGCGAGGTTTTTCGGGCGGCGAAAAACCAGAGCACCGCCGATATCCGCAACTCCCGCAAGTTCCACCTCCTGGGTGACCCCGCCATGCAACTGGCCTTGCCCCATTATTCCGTAGCCACCACCCACATCAACGGCAAGGAAGTGGGCAACGGCACCCCCGACACCCTGCGGGCCCTGCAGCGCGTCACCGTTCGGGGGTTCATCGCCGACGAGAACGGCAACCCCGTCGAGCAATTCAACGGCACGGTCTTCCCCACCATCTTCGACAAAAAAGCTTTGCTGACCACCCTCGGCCAAGACGAAAACCGCCCCCTCTCCTACACCCTCCAAAAGAACATCATCTTCAAGGGGCGTGCCTCCGTTAAGGACGGCCGCTTCGAGTTCACCTTCGTCGTGCCCAAAGACATCGACTACCAGTTCGGCCCGGGCAAAATCAGCTACTATGCCGCCGACATGAACATGAAGGACGATGCCGCCGGCAGCTTCGAGGGCTTCATCATCGGCGGCACCGACCCCAACGCCCTGGCCGATGAGCAAGGGCCCCGGGTGGAAGTGTTCATGAACACCGAGGATTTCGTCTTCGGCGGCATCACCAGCCCCAGCCCCGTCCTGTTGGTCAAACTGGAAGACGACAACGGCATCAACGTAGTGGGCAACAGCATCGGCCATGACCTGACCGCCGTGCTGGACCAAAACACCCAGAATACCCTTATCCTGAATGATTTTTACGAAGCCGCCCTGGACGACCACACCCGCGGTGAAGTGCGCTTCCCCCTACACGACCTCGCCGTGGGTCGGCACGAAATTCGCGTTACGGCCTGGGACGTAGCCAACAACGTCTCCGAAGGCTACACCGAGTTCCTCGTGGTGGAAGACGAAAAGGTCATTCTGGACCACGTCCTCAATTACCCCAACCCCTTCACCACCTCCACTTGCTTTCTCTTTGAGCACAACTTACACGGCCAGGACCTCGACGTTTTGGTGCAGATTTACACCGTTTCGGGGCGCCTGGTAAAATCCATCGAGCAAAGAATATTTTCACCGGGCGACCGTTTATCGAGAGACAATTGCATCGCCTGGGACGGCCGAGACGACTTCGGCGAACCCCTCGCCAAAGGCGTGTACCTGTACAAAGTGAAGGTGCGTAGCGCCAGTAGCGGCGAGACCTTGCTCGAAGGGACGAGCGATTTCGAGAAACTGGTCATTTTGAAATGAGTTTGGCCCCCACACCCACAGCCACCCGCCCCCTTCCCCTTCCCCGCCCTTGCGGGCCAACCCCTATATTTGCAACTCTTTTTTCAAAAGGGTGGGGCTTTCCTCACCCTTTCCCATCCGCGTAAAAAATTTTCAGGCATCTCATGAAATCTACCTTTCTTCTACTCCAAACCCTGGCGTTCGGCGCTCTGCTTCTGTTCTCCACGTCTGCTTCCGCCCAGTGCTTTCGCGGGCCCGACGGTCGCTTCATCAACGCCGACGGGCAGGAATGCGTCAACACCATCCTGACGGCGGTTCCCTTCCTGCGCATCGTAGCCGATGCCCGCTCCGGAGCGCTGGGCGATGCCGGCATCGGCCTGTCCCCCGACGCCAACGCCATGCACTTCAACCAGTCCAAACTGGTGTTCGCCGACAAGCCCTTCGGCATCTCCGCCACCTATACACCTTGGTTGCGGGCCCTGGGCCTCAACGACGTTTATCTGGCCTATCTGACTTCTTACTACCAGATTGACGAGTTCCAGGCCGTGGGGCTCGGGTTGCGCTACTTCTCCCTCGGCGACATCGAGTTCACCGACTTCAACGGCAACCCCACCGGTAACGGCAAGCCCAACGAATTCTCCATCACCGGCTCCTATGCCCGTAAGCTCTCGGACAATTTCTCCGCCGCCGTCGGTGCCAAGTTCATTTACTCCAACCTCGCCTCCGGGCAGGAGGTGGACGGCCAAATCGTGGAAGCCGGAACGGCCGGCGCCGCCGACCTCTCCCTCACCTACCGCAATGAATTCGATGTGTCGGACAAGAAGACCGAGCTGCTCGTCGGCCTGGCCATCTCCAACATCGGCTCGAAAATCACCTACACCAACGCTGCCAACAACGAGAAAGACTTCATCCCCACCAACCTCGGCATCGGGGCGGGGTGGACCTTCCACCTCGACAATTTCAACACCATCACTTTCCTGACCGACGTCAACAAACTGCTGGTGCCCACCCCCTGCCAGGGTGAGCCCGAAGAGTGCAACGCCAACGGCAACAACATCCCGGACTGGAAAGAACAGTCGCCCATCGCCGGTATCTTCAGCTCTTTCAGTGACGCCCCCAACGGCTTTTCGGAAGAGCTCAAGGAGTTCATGTTTTCTTTCGGGGTGGAATATTGGTACGACAACCAGTTCGCCGTTCGGGCGGGCTACTTCACCGAAAGCCAGACCAAAGGCAACCGGCGCTTCCTCACCGTCGGCCTGGGTTTGAAGTACAACATCTTCGGATTGAATTTCAGCTATCTGGTGCCCACGACCAACCAGCGCAACCCCCTGGACAACACCCTGCGCTTCTCCCTGCTGTTCGACTTCGCCTCGCTCAGCAACGACGAAGGATGAAACGCCTCCCATCAAGCAGCGAAAGGGCGGACCCGAAGCCGGGTCCGCCCTTTCGCTTTTGCGCCTTCACTCTTCGCCTCAAATTTCCTTCATCAGCAAGCCGTTGCGCAGGCGCGGTTCGAACCAGGTGGATTTGGGAGGCAGCACCTCCCCGGCATCGGCGATGCTCAAAAAGTCTTCCATGCTGACCGGGTAAAGCCAGAAGGCCACGCGACGCTCGCTCTTCAAGGTCTTGGCCCGCAGGCCCTCCAACCCCAACGCCCCCTCGACGTATTTGACGCGCAAGTCCGTGCGCACATCCTCGATGCCCAGGATTTCGCCCAGCACCAACTCGTTCAGCAGGGAAGCATCCAGCAGAATTCCCTGAGAACGGCGGCTTTCCAACACCTCGTCCTTCCAGCTCAGGCGGTACCATTCGTTATCGAGCAGCAAAGTGAGCTGGTGCTTTCGGGTGGGAGGAGCGGGGCCATCCAGGGGCTCGATGTGAAAAAGGCGTGAAAGATGCGCCGTGAACCGTGCAGGAGTCATGTCAATCAAGCCTTCCACAACGCGGTTGAACTCCAATATTTCCAGCTCGCTGGTGGGGAAAAAGGCGCAGAGGAGGTTCTGAAAGTCCTGGCCGTTCCGCTTGCGGCGGTTGCGTTCGTAGAGCAGGGCCATGATGGAGGTGCGGTGGTGCCCGTCGGCGATGTAGGAGCAGGGCACCTGACGGGCAAACAAATCCTGGAACTCGCCGATGCGTTGCCCATCGGTCACCTGCCAGAGCTGATGCAAAATGCCCGTTTGGTTTTCCTCCACCTCCAGAAAGGGCTCGGATTCCTCCGTTCCCTGCTTCAGCAAAGCATCGATGGAGGCGACGTTGCGAAAGGCCAACATGATGGGCTTGACCTGCGCGCGCCGGCGCAGAAGCAGGCGAATCTGCTCCTGTTCCTTGTCGGGCAGGGTGTTTTCGTGCCGCTTGATGTTGCCCTGCAAGTACTCCTCGATGTCGGCGCAACCTATCAAGCCCAGATAAGAGCGATGCGGGGCGACGATGCGGTAGATGAAAAAACCGTCCTGCGCCGTTCGGCGGAAAAAGCCACCGGCGAGAAAATCGTGGAATTCCTCCTTGACGACCGCGAAATAATTTTCAGGGGAGGTCAGCAGGTCCGTTTTGGGATAGAGCGCCTGAAAGGGTCTTATGTTCATAGACGGCAGCGGCCCGTGCAGTGGGTTAGGGATGCTGCATTTCCGTTCTCTGTAGGGCGCCAAAATAGCTTTTTCCCCCGGAATGGAAAGGCCGTTGGGTGCTCAGTGCCCGGCCGATAACGGACAGAAGCCCGCTTCGGGCCGATGGGGATTCAATCCTGAAACCAGGAGCGGATGGAAAAGCGGCGGGAACGGGAGGGGGCGGCGGTTTGGGTGGAGGGGGGTTGATCAAGGAACCAGCTCTCGACATCCGACTTGTTGAGAATCCCCACCAGATCCCCCTCGGCATCCACAATGGGGATGGCCGGGTAATCGAAAGAGTTGAAAATTTCCCGGGCTTCTTCCAGGGAATCTTCCGGGCTGAGGTGAATCATTTCTTTGCTAATCAAATCAGCCGCACGCAAGGACTCTTCGCCGGCAACCAGATAGTGGTCGAAGAAATCCGAGCGCAAAATGACCCCCACGAAACGGGTTCCGCGCACGACTGGAATGAACAGGTTTGGAAAATTGTCGAACAGCTGCTTCAGGTCTTCCAGACCCGCAATGGACTCCACGACCAGACAGTTGGTCGTCATCAATCGGGATACTTTTTCCGAATGCTTCTTCATGGACGTTGTTGATTTTGGGGAACACAGGACTGGGGCCTTTCGTGCAAGCCTTGGTGCCGGAATTGTCTGTCCAAAGGAGCCGAGAGCGGGAAGGGTTAAAAAATCATAGTTGCCGAACGCTCGATTTGTTTGAACTCATCCCCTTTCAATCACCCCATCATCGAGTACCTATCGGAGCAAAACCAATACCAAAAGCATCCCCCACGGGGCATAGCAGGAAAGCTTTAACCAAATGGCCTTGGTTCTCAATCGGAAATTCAGGGAGTGGCGGCTTCCCCCTCGCGCAAGGGCAGGTTGTCGATCAGGCGGGTTCTGCCCACACGAACAGCCGTGCATGCCACTACGGACGAAGCCTCGAACAGGTTTCGGATGGGTTGCAGGGTTGCTCCATCCACGATTTCAAAGTATTCGGGTTCGAAGCCGGGTATGGCGCGCAAGCGAGCCAGGGCTTTTTTCTCCACCTCAGGTACGGGCAATCGGGTGAGCCACTCTCTTGCCAGGCAAAGGGTGCGGTAAATCTCCGGCGCGCGGCTGCGCTCTTCCGGACGGAGCAGAACGTTTCGGCTGCTCAGGGCCAGCCCATCCTCCTCCCGCACGGTGGGCACACCCACCACCTCCACCGGCAAACCCTTTGCGCGCACCAGGTGCCGAACGATGGCCAATTGTTGAAAATCCTTTTGCCCCATGAACAACGCATGAGGCTGCACGATGCGCAAAAGACGCAACACCACCTGCGCCACCCCTTGAAAATGACCCGGTCGAAAGGCGCCTTCCATGCGGGCATCCAAGCCCTCGAGATCGGGAACCGGCTCCTGGGGCATTCCCGGGGGATAGACTTCTTCTTCGAAAGGGAAAAACAACACCTCGCACCCCCCCTCGAGCAGCTTTTGCACGTCCTGGGCGGGGGTTCGGGGATAGGAGGCAAAGTCGGAAGCTTCGTTGAATTGGGTTGGATTGACGAAAATGCTGCAAACGGTGCAATCCGTTTGGTTTTTCGAGGCCGCCACCAAGGCCAAATGCCCCGCATGCAGGGCCCCCATCGTGGGCACGAATCCAATCCTCGCCCCCTCCCGGCGTCGGGCGTCCAGGTAAGCCTTCAACGATTCGACTCGCTTGAACAGAAGCATTCGCATGGGCAATTGGCTTGACAGGAAAAAACCACCTTTCCGGGGGCGGAAATTCCCCGCGCAAAGATAACCGAATTCACGGGGCCGAAAGGCGGGGAAACACTTTGGCTATCAGGCCTTTCCAAAAACCTAAAGTGCTCCCGAAACCATGCGTTCCCGCCTTTTTTTACTACCTTTGCATCCCCGTTCATTGAACACCTCCTGATTAATTCACTCAACAACGGTTGACATGACTGAGAAGAAGAAAGTCCTGATTGTGACGCAGGAAATGCTTCCCTACACCGAACTTTCGGACATTTCGGAAATTGCACGGAAGCTGCCCCAGTACATTCAGGAACAAGGAATGGAGATTCGGGTGTTGATGCCGCGATTTGGGACGATTAACGAAAGACGGCACCGCCTGCACGAAGTGGTTCGGCTCTCCGGAATGAACATCATCGTCGATGACGACGATTTCCCCCTCATCATCAAGGTGGCGTCTCTGCCCGGTGCCCGCATCCAGGTCTATTTCCTCGACAACGAAGACTTTTTCAAGCGCAAGTTCATCTTCGAAGATGAATCGGGCCAGCCCTTCGAAGACAACCCCGACCGCATGATTTTCTTCTGCAAGGGGATCATCGAAACGGTCAAGAAATTCGGCTGGCCGCCCGATATCGTCCATTGCCACGGCTGGATGACCAGCCTGCTCCCCTTCTACATCCGCGAAGCCTACAAGACGGAGCCCCTGTTCCAGAATTCCAAAATCATCTATTCGGTCTATGACCAAAACCTGGACCGCTCCTTCACGGACAAGTTCTTCAGCAAAGCCGCCATCAACAACTTGACGGAGAAGGACCTGGACAGCTTCCGCGGAGAAGATGGCGGGGTGCGCCTGCATCGCGGCGGTATCGCTTTTGCCGACGCCGTGATTCGGGGCAGCCAAACGCTGGACCCGGAGACCGAGCAACTGCTCGGCCAACTGGACAAACCCCTGCTGGAGCATCCCGGCGAGGAGTTTCTCAAAGCTTACCTGGACTTCTACCACGAGCTGTTGGCGGAAGAAGAAGTCGAAAGCTGACCCGCCCCCTTCCGCCCAACCGCTTGCCCTTCCCGGCACGACGTGCCCGCCCCGGCTTGGGGCGAAATGTCGTGCCGGGGTTCTTTTTTGAACCAACCCCGTCCGCTGGCTTTGCCACTCTCTTTGGTACGACGCCCATTCCCGTTACGCCTACCCTTTCCGGGGTAGGAGTGTTCGCCCTTGGAGGAAAACCTGAACCATGAAATTCATTCCACACTGCCTTGCAGGCTTTTTGATCCTGCTTTCTTTCTTCCCGGCATGCAATGACCCCACCATCATCGGCTCTGAACTGCTCGACGAAGACCAGTTCGACCTGGGCTACACCGATACGGTGACCCTGCGCGCCTACACCGTTCGGGAAGACTCCGTCCTGACCTACTCACCGACCTTTTCCGAGCAATTGGGCAATTACCTGGTGGGAAAAATTGAAGATCCGGTCTTTGGAACGTGTTTTGCATCCCTGGTGGCACAATTTCGGCTCCTGCAGGGTCAAGACCCCAGCCCCCCCTTCGAACTGGGCGAGCTGGACTCCATCGTGCTCATTTTGCCCTGGAACCCCGACGGCGTTTATGGGGACACCAATCAGGTGTACAGCTTCCAGGTGTTCGAACTGGCCGAAGCCCTCGACAACGAAAAGACCTACTATTCCAACGAAGCCTTTCCCGACAAAGGCATGCTCATCGGCCAAGCCGACCTCATCCCACGCCCTCTCGATAGCGTCAGCTTCATCCCCCCCGACGCCAAACCCGGAGATCCCATCAAAATCGTTCCGCAGTTGCGCATCCGGCTCGACGAGGCTTTCGCCCAGGCCTTTTTCCAAACCGATTCTATGAATTTCGAATCGGATTCTGCATTTTTGGCATTCTTTCATGGGCTTGTCATTCGAGCCGATGTGCCCAACCCCGGGATGGTCGGCTTCGACTTGCAGAACGTGTTCGGAGGGTTGACGGTCTATTATCACCAGGATACCAACTTTCATCAATACACTTTCCCTATAGACGACAACAGCGTAAAGGCTGTTCGCTTTGAACACGACTACAGCAACAGCGAAGTAGCTACCTTTCTCGACGACCCCGCAGCGGGCGACAGTGTGCTCTTCCTGCAGGGTATGTCCGGTGTGAATGCGGTGGTTGAATTCCCCCACATCGAAAGCCTTCAAGGGCTCATCATCAACAAGGCGGAACTGGTAGCCCAAATCGTGGAGCATTCCGCCTCCCCCAAGATCGCCCCGCCGGACCAGTTGGTCGTTCGGGAAATTCAAGAGGACGGAACCATCGAAGACATCGAAGACTTCCTCATAGCAG
Source organism: uncultured Saprospiraceae bacterium (assembly GCA_964496055.1). Lineage (GTDB taxonomy): Bacteria > Bacteroidota > Bacteroidia > Chitinophagales > Saprospiraceae > CAZBYX01. Next base: position 100,389 of record CAZBYX010000001.1, on the reverse strand, counting down.
ACCGGGTAACTTCCGGCAACCAGGGTTTCGCTCTCCTCTTCGGAGGCGACTTGCAAGAGAACGACACTTACCGAATGAACATCTCCGGCCACCTGCAGAAAATGATCGCCGGGGAAGTAAGCAACAAACTGCTCATCACGGTTTTCGCCAAAGCGGAAAAAGGAACGCACACCGTCATCGGAGGGCCGGGTCATTCCCTGCGCCCTTTGAAACTCGAACTGCGTTTCACTCGTTTCTGAAGGTTCCGCCCGGCAGGAAACACCCACTCGCCCCCCCTACCGGGGGGGGGCCAGGGTTTGTTGGTTTGGTCTCACACATTTAAACATCCACAACATGTGCGGAATTGTCGCTTACATTGGCTCTCAGGAAGCTTTTCCCATCCTCATCAAAGGGCTCCAGCGCTTGGAATACCGGGGATACGACAGTGCTGGGGTCGCCCTGCTGAACGGCACCCTGAACATTTACAAGAAGAAGGGAAAGGTCTCCGACCTGTTGGCTTACACCCGGAACAAGGACCTGTCGGGGACCATCGGAATCGGCCACACCCGCTGGGCCACCCACGGCAAACCCGATGACGTGAACGCTCACCCCCACATATCGGGCAATGGGCGGCTGACCCTGGTTCACAACGGCATCATTGAAAATTATTCCGTTCTGAAAACAGCCCTCGAACAGGCGGGGCATCGCTTCCAAACCGAAACCGATACGGAAGTGCTCCTGCACTTCATCGAGGAGATTCAACAGCGGGAAAAGCTGCCCCTGGAAGAAGCCGTTCGGGTGGCTCTGACCAACGTAGTCGGAGCTTACGCCATCGTCGTTCTGGACAAAGAAGACCCCGACAAGCTGGTTGCCGCCCGCAAAGCCAGCCCCCTGGTCATCGGTATCGGGAAGCATGGGTTCCTCCTGGCTTCCGACGCCACCCCCATCGTGGAGCATACCAAGAAGGTGGTGTACATGAACGACGAGGAAATCGCCGTCGTTCGCCGGGATGGAACCTTCGAGGTCCGCACCATCGGCAACGAAGTGCAAGTCCCCTACGTTCAGGACATCAACCTCGAAATCGAACGCCTGGAAAAGGGCGGCTTCGACTATTTCATGCTCAAGGAGATCCACGAGCAGCCCAAAACCATCTGGGACGCCATGCGTGGCCGTATGAATGCCGCCGAAGGCTGGATCAAACTCGGAGGGGTGGACGAACTGATCCATCGCTTCAACCATGCAGAGCGCTTCCTCATCGTAGCCTGCGGCACCTCCTGGCATGCCGGTCTCATCGCCGAATACATCTTCGAAGACCTGGCCCGCGTTCCGGTCGAGGTGGAATATGCCTCCGAATTCCGCTATCGCAACCCCATCATCACCGAACGAGACGTGGTCATCGCCATTTCCCAGTCCGGGGAAACCGCCGATACCCTGGCAGCCCTGGAGCTGGCAAAGCGAAAAGGGGCCACCATTTACGGCATCGTGAACGTGGTAGGCTCCTCCATCGCCCGCATGACGGACGCCGGCTCCTACATCCACGCGGGGCCCGAAATCGGGGTGGCTTCCACCAAGGCCTTCACCGGGCAAGTCACCATCCTGACCATGATGGCGCTGAGTATCGCCCGGAGCCGGGGCACCATTTCCGAGTCCTATTTCCGGCAGCTTTTGACCGAGCTGGAACAGATTCCCCAGAAAGTGGCCCGCGCGCTGGAAAATGATGAGAAAGTAAAATACATTGCCTCCGAAATCAAAGACGCGAATAACGCGTTGTATTTGGGGCGCGGGGTCAATTTCCCGGTCGCACTGGAAGGGGCGCTCAAACTCAAGGAAATCTCCTACATTCACGCCGAAGGCTACCCGGCCGCCGAAATGAAACACGGCCCCATTGCGCTCATTGACGAGAACATGCCCGTCATCGTCATTGCCACCAACAAGAGCGCCTACGAGAAAATCGTGAGCAATATTCAGGAGGTGAAGGCGCGGAGAGGCATTGTCATTGCGGTGGTCACCGAAGGCGACGAGGAAATCCGAAAATTGGCGGACTACACGCTCGAGATTCCGGAGACAGAAGAACCCCTGACGCCTCTGTTGTCCGTCATTCCCCTGCAGCTGCTGTCTTATCACATTGCCGTCATGCGGGGGTGCAACGTGGACCAACCTCGAAATCTCGCCAAGTCCGTTACAGTGGAATGAATCTTTTCGGGCTGCATCCCCCATCGCCCCTTCCTCCTCCGGAAACAGGGCGGGAGGGGAAAAGGCCCGCAGTCCAATCACCCTATAACTCAAGCCATAACAGGATGGAATACAATTCCCAGAAAGACGAGCTCATCATTTCCGAATACGGCCGCAACGTGCAGAACCTCATTCGGATGGCTCGCGACATCGAAGACGTGGAAGAGCGGCAGGCCTTCGTGGAAAAAGTCGTCGAGCTCATGATTCAAATGAGCTCGCAGAGCCGCAGCATGGAAGACTACCGGGAGAAAGTGTGGAAAGACGTGTTCGAAATCGCCGAATACAACCTGCCCGGCGTGGTGCCCCCCGATGGGGTCATTCCCAAACCGGAGGAACGGCGCAAGAAGCCGGAGAAAATTCCCTACCCCAAAGAGGAGACCCGATTTCGGCACTATGGCCACAACGTCCAGAAACTCATCGCCAAAGCCATCGAGATGGAACCCGGCCCCATCCGTGATGCGTTCGTGGAGGTCATTGCCAGCTATATGAAATTGGCCTACAAGACCTGGAACAAAGAGCACTACGTTAGCGACGAGCTCATCCTCGCCGACCTGGAAAGCCTCTCCGAGGGAAAAATCAAAATCGAATTGCAGGAGGGTTCCAATCTCGACAACCTCTCGCAAGCCCAACCTCAGGTCACCAAAAAAAGAAGGCGGTCCTCCTCGCAGCCCCAGGGCAACGGCAATAAAAACGGCAACGGCCACCAGGGCCAAAACAAATCCGGTGGGCGCTCGGGTGGTCGCTACCGCCGGCGCAGGAAGTGAAGCTTCCGCCCCATCGCGGAATCCCATTGTTGGAGTCCCCACTTTTCTGGACAGCCCTTTCGATTCAGAGGGTAGGGAAGGGAAGAGGAAGAAAGCGCGGCTCAGCTTCCGGTTTCCTGACGGAGGGTTTTGATTTGGCTTTCCCACAGCTGCCGTTGGTCCTCTACTTCGTCCTCATCGCAAAAGTCCGTGATTTCCAAAATCGTTTCCCCGGTAACGGGCGAACGCGACATGCGAAATTCGAGGTACTCATCGGGGGCACTGTCTTCCCAATGAAACCGGATGCGCTCGTCTTCGACATCCTCGACCAATTCGGCAACCTCCTCCGACCCACCCCAAACGAAGGTGAAGGTCGAGCCGTTGATGTCCACTTCGTCGCAGAACCAGCGAGTCAAACAGGCCGGGGTGGTGAAAAACTTGTAAAGGATGGTTGGAGAAGCCCTGAAGAGAAATTCCAAATTGATTTTGACTCGCTTCATGGAGAAGATTTTAGGGCACCCTGACCAAAGTGGGACGGACTTCTATCGCATTAGGACCAAAGGAACTGAATGGGAGGGCCTGTCCGCGCAAATAAAGAGAAAAAAATCACTTTTCCAAATTTTGAACTTTTTTCAATTTAAAGGCTTTTATTTGCGGTCGTTTTCAGGCAATGCCCTGATTTTCAACCCCGATGCTCCAAATTTTATTTTTTTCCAATTGTCTCGACAAAAGCCTGGCGAAAAAAATTTGCTTGACAAGCCCTGTTAATTGCTGTAATTTTGCACATTGTTTTTTGCGCTGGTCCATCCCTCTTGCCCAATCACCCTTCAATTCGACACACCCTCTAATTACCTGGATGTCTTCATTTTAAAAAAATCCGTCATATTAAACTCGGGGTGGAACCCGCGTGTTTCCAGAAATTGGGTTTTAATTCATCCATAAAAGTATTCGCTGCATGAGGCAACTTAAAATTACCAAGTCGATCACCAATCGGGAGAGTCAGTCCCTGGAAAAATACCTTCAGGAGATTGGCAAGGTAGACTTGTTAACGCCCGAGGAGGAAGTGGAGCTGGCCAAACGTATCAAGCAGGGGGATCAACAAGCCCTTGAAAAACTCACCAAAGCGAATTTGCGCTTCGTGGTTTCCGTGGCGAAGCAATATCAGAACCAGGGGCTTTCCCTCAGCGACTTGATCAACGAGGGCAACCTGGGGCTCATCAAGGCCGCCCAGCGCTTCGACGAAACGCGGGGCTTCAAGTTCATCTCCTATGCGGTATGGTGGATTCGCCAGTCCATTCTGCAGGCGCTGGCCGAGCAATCCCGCATCGTGCGCCTGCCCTTGAACAAGGTCGGTTCCCTGAACAAAATCAACAAAGCCTTTTCGGAGCTGGAGCAGGAGTATGAGCGCGAGCCCAGTGCCGAAGAGCTGGCCGAAGTGTTGAACATCCCGACCGAAGAGGTGGAAACCACGCTCGGGGTGGCGGCGCGCCACGTCAGCATGGACGCCCCCTTCGTGGATGGAGAGGACAATTCCCTGCTCGACGTGTTGGAAAACTCCACCACCCCCAGCACCGATGCCCAATTGGAATACAACGAATCACTGCGCCGGGAAATCGAGCGCTCCTTGAGCACCTTGACCGAGCGCCAGTGCGATGTCATCAAGCTTTACTTCGGCATCGGGGTGGAGCACCCCATGTCTCTGGAAGACATCGGTGAGAAATTCGGTCTGACCCGTGAGCGGGTGCGCCAAATCAAGGACAAGGCCATCAACAAGCTGCGCTCTGCCAACCGTAGTAAATTGTTGAAACATTATTTGGGGGCTTAAATATATTTGTATATTCGCCCCAACATAGGTACGCATAGTTGAACGTAGCATTTATATAAGGCATCCTCTCCCCATTTTGGAGGATGCTTTTTCTTTTCCGTGCGTGCAGGTTTCCCCTTTATGTACTTATTTTTCAGGCGGTTATTAAAATTTTAGCGCATTTCATACTTTTGTGCGCTGAGGGAGGCAAAGGACCTTTTGCGAAAAAGGAACCGGCTTTGCAGCCCTTTGACAATCAATCCAATGCGAAAAACATTGTTAAACTCTTAAATCGGATGAGCATGCACTCTACTACCTTGAGATTACTATTTCTCAGCGCCGTCGTGGCTTTGGTGCTTCCTTCGTGCGTGTCGAAAAAGAAATTTGACCAATTGATGGAGGAAAAAGGCGCCCTGGCCGAATCTTTGGCCCAAAGCCAGGAACAAGTGAAAAACCTGGAGGAACGGGTGGCCGCCCTGGAGTCCGAGCTGGAGTCCGAAAAGGCCCGCCTCAACGGCGAAATCGAAGGCCTGAAGGGCCAGTTGTCCTCCGCCCAAGCTGACCTGGCCGCCGCCCAAAAAGCAGCTGCTGAGAAAGACGCCGAATTGGCTCGCATCAAAAAAGAGATCAAGGAGGCTTTCAGCATCCCCGGTGACCTGAACGTGGAAAACCGCGACGGTCAACTCTATGCGGTGTTGGCCAACCCCGTTCAGTACCGCAGTGGCTCGACGCGCATCAACAAGGAAGGCCGCGAAGCCCTGAAGCAGCTGGCCGAAACCTTGAAGAACAACCCCAACTTGCACGTTCTCATCGAAGGCCACACGGACAATGTGCCCGTCAAAGAAGGCGCTGCCTACCGCGACAACTGGGACCTGAGCGTCGCCCGGGCCATGGGCGTTGTGCGTACCCTTATCAAGGAAGGGGTTAACCCTGAACAGGTGGCCGTGGCCGGCCGTGGGGAATTCCAGCCCAAAGCCGACAATTCCACCGAAGAGGGCAAAGCCCAAAACCGCCGCACCGAAGTGAAGCCTTCCCCCGCAACGGGCAAGATCTTCCAGCTCGGCGGCAACTGATTCCCTCCTTCTTTTGAGATCGAGGCTCTACGAAAAAGACCGGACAGGTTGACTCCTGCCCGGTCTTTTCTTTTCACCACTTGCCGTTTCAAAACATATCCAACAACAGGCGGGCTTCCTCGCTCATGCGTTCCTTGCTCCAGGGGGGGTCGAAAACCACCTGCAGGTCCACATCCCGCACCCCCTCCACCTCCAACACCTTTTGCTGGACCTCCAGCGGGAGGGACTCCGCCACGGGGCACATGGGGCTGGTCAAGGTCATTTTAATGAAGACCCGACCGTCCTCCTCGACCTGAAGGTCGTAAATCAGCCCCAGCTCATAAATGTCCACGGGTATTTCCGGGTCGTACACCGTTTTCAGAGCCTCGATGATGCGCTGCTCCAATTCTCTTGCCTCACTCATTTTTCCGGATTCGTTTTCGCCAGAAAGGCCAAAGCATAGAGCTTCATTTGCTTGACCATGCTGAGCAAACCGTTGGAACGGGTGGGCGACAGGTGTTCGCGCAACCCGATGCGGTCGATGAAATACAAATCGGCTTCGGCAATCTCCTCGGGGGTGTGCCCGGACAGCACCCGTATCAACAGGGCGATGATCCCCTTCGTAATGACCGCATCGCTATCGGCGGTGAAGTAAACCTTGCCATCTTTCAGTTCGGCATGGAGCCACACCTTGCTCTGGCACCCTTTGATGAGATGGTCCTCGTCTTTGTAGCGCTCCTCGATCAGGGGCAAGGACTTGCCCAGGTCGATGAGGTACTCGTATTTGGACATCCAGTCATCGAAGAAGGCAAACTCCTCGACGATTTGTTCCTGAAGTTGTTGAATCGTGGGCATGGCAACAATGGGTCCGCTCCAAAAATAGCGCCGGTACAGGGGGGGCGCTTTCGTGCGCGGAGGCAAAGGTCGAAAAACCAAGTGAGTTCAGGCGCCGGGAAAAAAACCGAATCCTTCTCTCCACCCTCAGCCAAGCATGCGGGCGGCCTGGCGCACCCCGGCCACCAGCCGGTCGAGCTCCGAAAGCGTGTTGTAAACGCCGAAGGAAGCCCGCACCGTTCCCGGAATGCCGAACCAGTCCATCAAGGGTTGGGTACAGTGGTGGCCGGTCCGGACGGCAATGCCCAGCTTGTCCAGAATGGTGCCGACGTCGTAGGGGTGGGTTCCTTCCACCAAGAAGGAAACCACGCCGGCCTTTTCCGGGGCGGTGCCGTAGATTTTGAGGCCCGGGATTTCCAGGAGCTTTTCGGTGGCATATTCCAGCAAGGCGTGCTCGTGGGCTTGAACGCGAGCGGGCTCCAGGCTTTCGAGGAAATCAACCGCCGCCCCGAGTGCGACGGCGCCCGCGATGTTGGGAGTACCGGCTTCGAACTTGTGGGGAAGGGCGCCGTAGGTGGTTTTTTCGAAGGTGACGGTCTCGATCATTTCGCCTCCACCTTGATAGGGGGGCAATTTTTCCAGCCAGTGCTCCTTCCCATAGAGCAGGCCGATGCCCGTCGGCCCGTACATTTTGTGGCCCGAGCAGGCGTAGAAATCGACGTCGAGCGCTTGCACATCGAGGGGCAGATGGGGGGCGGCCTGCGCCCCGTCGAGGAGAACGGGCACGCCCAGCTCGTGGGCTTTGGCAATGATGGTGGCAACCGGATTGATGGTGCCCAGGGTATTGGAAACGTGCGGAAGAGCTACGATGGCGGTGCGCTCACTGAGCAAACCCTCGAAAGCCTCCATGTCCAGCTCCCCGTTCGGCAAAATGGGAATGATTTTCAACGAGGCACCGCTGCGCTCGCAGGCCATTTGCCAGGGGACGATGTTGCTGTGGTGGTCCATAGCCGTGATGAGGACCTCTTTGCCGGGCCCCAGGAAAGCCTGGGCGAACCCCGCTGCGACCAGGTTAATCCCTTCGGTGGTCCCCCGCACGAACACCACTTCGTGTTCGTGGGCGGCCCCGAGAAATCGCTGGGCTTTGCGGCGGGCTGCTTCGAAGGCGTCGGTGGCTTCCTGGCTGAGCTGGTACACCCCCCGATGCACGTTGGCGTGGGTGTGGGTGTAGTAATCCCGCAACGCATTCAAAACGCAGAGGGGCTTTTGGCTGGAAGCGGCGCTGTCCAGGAAGACGAGGGGGTGGCCGTTCATCTCCCTTTGCAGCAGGGGAAACTGCGCACGGATTTCCTCCACATTCAGGGCAGTAGCTTTGGAAGGAACGGGTTCGACGGCCATAACGCAAGGGTTTCGGGTCAAGCCTTCAATTCATTCAGCTTGGTGCGCACCTGAGCGAACAAAGCATCCCGCACCGCATCGGTGGGGATACCGTCCAAGACTTCCCCCAGGAAAGCCTCCTGCAACATCTGCAAGGCCTGCAGACGCGACAGGCCGCGGCTACGCAAATAGAAAAGGGCGCTTTCGTCCAGTTGCCCGATGGTGGCCCCATGGCTGCAGCGCACGTCGTCGGCAAATATTTCCAGCTGGGGCTTGCTGTCCATGACGGCATCCGGCGTCAGCAGCACGGTGTTGTTTTGCTGGAAGGCGTTGGTTTTCTGGGCATCGGGCCGCACCAGCACCTTCCCGTTGAACACGCCCCGTCCTTTGCCTGCGATGAGGCCTTTGTAGAGCTCGTTGCTCTGGCAGTGTGGGAAGGCATGGTCGATAAAGGTCTGGTTGTCGAGGTGTTGCCCCTCCGAAACGAGATACACCCCGAACAGATTGGTTTCCGTGTTGGAAGCCTTGAGGTGGGCACTCAGGTTGTTGCGAACGATTTGCCCGCCCAGGTCCACCGACCAGGACGAAAAAACGCTGTCGCGGTCTTGCACCGCCGCCGATTGGTTCACCTGAAAGGCCCCCTTTCCCAGGGCCTGCACTTTGCAATGCTCCATACGGGCATTGGCTTTCAGGAGGAACAGATTGAACGGCGCACTCAAACCGCCTTGCCCTTCCCCGACCGAAAGATGCCGCTCCACCACCGACAAACGGCTTCCCCTTTCGAGGGAAAACAAAACCTGTGGCATCGCCAGCACCGGTTGCTCTTCACATTGCAGAATGTGAAGCACCTCGAGGGGTTGGTCGAGGCTTGCGTTGGTGTTCAGATGAACAAGAAGGCCCCGGGAAGCCAAGGACAGGTTGAGAAAGGTGAAAGCATTCCCTTTCTCCAGGCCCAGCTCTTCCACGGCGGGCAGCAATTCGGGGAAACGGGTGTGGGATTCGGGGAGGGGAAGAATCTCCACACCTTCCGGCAAGCCTTCAAGGCTGGACCACTCTTTCGAAAAAACCCCGTTGACCAATACCACCCGAAAGGGCGAGAGGGGTGGGGGCAAGAGGGAGCGCAGCGAAGGGTCGGGGTGTGATTCCGCGTCGGCAGGTACGAAGCTTTGATTCACCATCCGGGTTACGGAGGTGTACTTCCAGTCTTCGTCCTTTCGGGTGGGGAAGCCCTTCTGAAGCAACCGCTCCAGGGCGCGTTCTTTCAATCCCCGCCATTCGGCGTCCACCCTTCCATTGAGCTGCGAGGCTTGCAGTTCGTAGAGCCGCTGAAACTTTTCCAGGGCGGCGGTTTTTATTTCGGGCGTGTTTACGCTCATGAATTGCACTTTTTAGATGGTCTCCACGGGTTTGAGCCAATCGTAACCCTTTTCCTCCAGCTCCAGCGCCAGGTTCTTGTCCCCGCTTTTGACGATGCGGCCGTCGAACAAGACGTGCACGAAATCGGGAACGATGTAATTGAGCAGGCGCTGGTAATGGGTGACGATGAGGAAGGAGCGTTCGGGGCTGCGCAACTGATTGACGGCGTTGGAAACCACTTTCAGGGCGTCGATGTCGAGGCCGCTGTCGGTTTCGTCCAGGATGGCGAGGGTGGGCTCGAGCAAAGCCATCTGGAGCATTTCGTGACGCTTTTTCTCGCCCCCCGAAAAGCCTTCGTTGAGGTTGCGCTTGAGAAAGTCTTCCGACATGCCCAGCAGCCGAACCTTTTCGCGCAACAGCTTCAACAGCTCGACCGGGCTGAGGGGCTCCTGCCCACGCCCTTCCCGAATGGCGTTTACCGCGCTCTTCAGAAAGGTGGCGGTGCTGACGCCGGGCACTTCAACCGGATACTGAAAAGCCAGGAACAAGCCCGCATGGGCCCGTTCGTCCACTTCCATTTCCAGTAGGTCTTTGCCCTGAAAGCGAATGGAACCCTCCGTCACTTCGTACTCTTCCCGGCCGGCCAGCACATTGGCCAGGGTGCTCTTGCCCGAACCGTTCGGCCCCATGATGGCGTGAATTTCGCCGGGCCCGATGTCCAGGTCAATGCCCTTCAAGATGGGCGTGCCTTCCACTTCTACGTGCAGATTGCGGATTTCAAGCATGGATTTCTCTGATTTGAAGCCACTCCGAAAAGGCAAGCCTCTCGGAGCGGTCGTTTAGGAAAGCCCCGAATGGCATTCGGGGCTCGGGTCGGTATTTCGTGTCAATTCATCCCTCCGAGCTCACGCCCTTTCAACCGCAAGGGTCAGGGGGGGGAGGCTGGAAGGACTCACCCCACGCTCCCTTCCAGGGAGATGGCCAGGAGCTTTTGAGCTTCCACGGCAAACTCCATGGGCAGCTCGTTGAAGACCTCCTTGCAGTAGCCGTTGACGATGAGGTTGATGGCGTCCTCTTCGCTCAGGCCGCGCTGTTGGAGATAGAAGAGCTGGTCCTCTCCGATTTTGGAGGTGGTGGCTTCGTGTTCCACCTTGGCGGTGGGGTTCTCCACCTCGAGGTAGGGGAAAGTATGGGCGCCGCATTTGTCCCCCATGAGCAGGGAGTCGCATTGCGAAAAGTTGTGGGCGTTGTCGGCGTTTTTGCCCACTTTCACCAGGCCGCGGTAGGAGTTGTGACTATACCCGGCCGAAATCCCTTTGGAGATGATGGTGCTGCGGGTGTTCTTGCCCAGGTGAATCATTTTGGTGCCCGTGTCCGCCTGTTGGCGGTTGTTGGTCACGGCCACGGAATAGAACTCCCCGACGGAATGGTCGCCTTTCAAAATGCAGCTGGGGTATTTCCAGGTGATGGCGGAGCCGGTTTCCACCTGGGTCCAGGTGATTTTGGAGCGGCGCCCCTTGCACAAGCCGCGTTTGGTGACGAAGTTGTAGATGCCGCCCTTGCCGTCCTTGTCGCCGGGGTACCAGTTCTGGACGGTGGAGTACTTGATGGTGGCATCGTCCAGGGCGATGAGTTCCACCACGGCGGCGTGGAGCTGGTTTTCGTCGCGCATGGGGGCGGTGCAGCCTTCGAGGTAGCTGACGTAGCTGCCCTCTTCGGCGATGATGAGCGTCCGTTCGAATTGGCCCGTATTGGCGGTGTTGATGCGGAAGTAGGTGGACAGCTCCATGGGGCAGCGCACGCCTTTGGGAACGTACACGAAGGAGCCGTCGCTGAACACGGCCGAGTTCAAGGCGGCGAAAAAGTTATCGGTGTAGGGTACCACGGTACCCAGGTACTTGCGAATCAGTTCCGGGTGCTCCTGAGCCGCTTCACTGAACGAACAGAAGATGATGCCCAGCTCGGCGAGCTTTTTCTTGAAGGTCGTCTTCACGCTCACGCTGTCGAGGACGGCATCCACCGCCACCCCGGCCAGGATTTTTTGCTCCTCCAGAGGAATGCCCAGGCGCTCGAAGGTGCGCAGCAGCTCCGGGTCCACCTCGTCCAGGCTCTGGTACTGGGGCTTTTTCTTCGGGGCTGCGTAGTAAATGATGTCCTGATAATCGATGGGCGGATAGTGGACGTTCGGCCAATGCGGCTCCTGCATGGTCAGCCAATGCCGATAGGCTTTCAGGCGCCACTCGGTCAGGAAGGCCGGCTCGTTCTTCTTGGCCGATATGGTTCGAATGACGTCCTCGTTCAGCCCTTTGGGCAGGGTTTCGGTCTCGATGGCGCTGGTGAACCCATACTTGTATTCGCTCTGCGTATGGGTTTCCAGGGTTTGCATGGAATCGCTCATGAATTCGGATTTTCCGGTACGACCTCCCGATTTTGGGGGCGTAAAATTACGGACTTTTCTTAGACTAAATCCAAATAATTCACCCCGTCCTACGAAATACACCCGCCCGCTCTTTTAGTTCAACGCCTCTGCCATAAAGAGCGGCCCAAGCCCCTGAAATCACCGGCCTTGCTCCACCAGCTCCTTTCCGACGCGCAGGGCGTTGGCGGCGATGGTGAGGGAGGGGTTCAGGGCGGCGCTGGTGGGCATGAAGCTGCCATCCACCACGAAGAGGTTGTCCAACCCGCGGAAGCGGCAGGAGGGGTCGAGGGGGGCGGTTTGGGGGTCCTTGCCCATGCGGACGGTTCCGACGGCATGGGAGAAGGTGCGGATGGGATGGACGTAAAAACCCAGCGCACCGGCTTTGCGCAGGATGCGTTTGGCCCCCCGAATGAGGGCGCGGGAGGCGGCCTTGTCGCGGGGCGTGTAGGTGTGATGCACGACGGGTTGGGGCAGGCCGAAGGCATCCCGTCGGTTGGGGTCGATGCGCAGGTGGTTTTCGGGGCGGGGCTGGTCTTCGGCGATGGCGAGCAGGCCGCTGAGCAATTCCACGCCTTTGCTGAGCAGGCGGCCGAGCGGTCCGGGCACTTCGTTTTGCACCAGCCCTTTCGGGGGGGTGGGCATTTGCTGCAGGCTGCCCAGTTTCTCCTCCGGAGAGGGGATATCGGGATGGCCGAAGTAGTAGTCGAGGATGGCCAACTGCTTGTGAAAACGCTCCTCCGGGTCAGCCTTGCCGGGGAAAATGCCGAAAACGATGGCGTTGACGTGGCGCATGAGGTGGCGCCCGATGAACCGGCCGGCCGGGTTGCATTCCGCCAGGCCCGAAGCGAGCAGCAAATGCGGCGAACCCATGGACCCCGCCGAGAGGACCACCACTCCGGCCCGGTAAGTCTGTTTTTCACCACTGGTTTTGGAAACGCATTCCACCCCGGTCACCCGCTTGCCTTCCTTCACAAGGCGTGTCACCACGGTATCCGGGATTACGGTCAGCCCTTTCCTTTGCAGCTCTGGAAGCAACACCGTAGCCAGGTCGTTTTTGGCACCGATGGCGCAGGCGAAGGTGTCACAGGTGGTGCAGTGGACGCAGGTTTTGCGCCGACGGTCTTCGTAGTTGATGGCCAGCGGGAGGGAAAAGGGATGCAACCCCAGCGACTCGGCCGCTGCGCGCACCTTTTGGGAGATGCCGGCCAGGGGAGCGGGGTTCTGGGGAAAAGGGCGACTCCGAAAGGGTTCGGTGGGGTCCGTGCCGGCTTCCCCGCTCACCCCCAGGATGGCTTCCGCCTCGCTGTAGAAGGGCTCCAGCGTTTCGTAACCGAAGGGCCATTCCGCCCCCGAATCTTCCACGATTTCCTTCGGAGGGTGAAAATCGGCTTCGCGAAAGCGAAAAGACACCCCCCCGTAAAAAACCGAGGGCCCGCCCACCGCCGAATAGAAGCCCATGGTTTTTTTGTTGCCCCCTTTCTCCACCCGGATGGGAGAGCTCTTGTCGTAGTGGGGTGTCAGGTCGATGCTGCCGCGCATGCTCCAGTTCGCGGGGCCGCGCTGCACCCAGCTCCCGCGCTCGAGCATGAGCACCGCCCAGCCCGCTTCCACCAGTTGCCGGGCTACCATGCTGCCCCCAAACCCGCTCCCCACCACGATGGCGTCGTAAGTTTTCTCCCTGCTCATGTGTTTTGCTTTTCCCGTCAAAGGGCTGCAAAGGTAAGCACTGATTCAACCAACAATCGGACACGAATCCCTCGCCCCCTCCTCCAACCGCAAACCAGGCGCCCCCCATCGTTTATGCCCTCTCGGTGCTTTTTCTCAACTTTGCGGCTCCTTTTCAATTTTCCACGAAATCCAAGGGCGATGAAATTCGGCGTGGTGGTTTTTCCCGGCTCCAATTGCGACGACGACATGGTGCACGTGCTGGGCTCCGTCATGGGGCAGGAGGTGGTCAAGCTCTGGCACAAAGAAACCTCCCTGGACCACTTCAGCACCGAGGACTGCATCGTTTTGCCGGGAGGCTTCTCCTACGGCGATTACCTGCGCGCCGGCGCCATCGCCCGCTTCTCGCCCATCATGCAGGCGGTGGTCGAATTCGCTGAAGCCGGAGGATGGGTCTGGGGTATCTGCAACGGTTTTCAGATTCTCTGTGAGGCGGGGCTGCTGCCCGGAGCCTTGCTGCGCAACGAAAACCAGAAGTTCATCTGCAAAAACGTCCATCTCCTCCCCTGCACCCGCAACGCCGCCATCACCCGGTTGCTCGACCCCCACAAACCCCTCAAGATTCCCATCGCTCACGCCGAAGGGCGCTACTACGCCGACCCCGCCACCCTGCAATCCCTGCAGGCGAACGATCAAATCCTCTTCCGGTACTGCAACGAACGCGGGGAAGTGACCCCCGAAGCCAACCCCAACGGCTCCCTGCTCAACATCGCCGGCATCTGCAACGAGCGCCGCAACGTTTTCGGCATGATGCCCCACCCCGAACGCGCCGCCGAACCCGAACTCGGCAACACCGACGGGCGGGGCTTGTTCGAGTCCTTGCTTGCGGAAGCCGCTCAGCCTGCCTGACTTTTCCTCTTCAAAACGTCGCCCCCACCTGTGCCCGTCCTACGTGGACGAAGCGGGAACCCGCCGACTTGCGCCCCTCGTAGCTGAAGCCGATTTGGAGGTTGGAGCCAACCTGCCGGTTGTACGCCAGGTTCCAGATGAAATTGCCGCCGTTGCGCAGGCCGTTGAGGAAGGCGAAGCCGACGGGCGAGGCGGGGTCTCCGCTGAAGCGGATGCGCACCCAGGACAGACTCGAGCTCAGGGTGGAAGCGCCCCCCTGGGCCAGCACCGATTCCAGCCGAAGTTCGTGTTGGGTGGCGTTTTCCGAGGGGTTCAGGCGGTTCTCGCCCCGCTCGAAGCGGTACTGGAGGGTGGAGCGGAAACGCGGAGTGGGCAGCCAGTTCAATTCGGGGGCCAGGCGCAAAAAGTGGATGCGGTAATTGCGGGAAGGAAACTGCCGGGAGCTCTGCTCGCGCCGGCCGAGGGCGGCCTCCAGGGTGGAGGAGAAGCTGGAGCTCCAGTTGATGCGGGGTCGAAGGCTGTATTCGCGGAAGGCGCGGCTTTCGAAGCCGGTGGTCAGCACCAGCTTTTCGGCGTTCTCCGAGAGGTTGGCCTGCACCTCGAAGCGCGGGTCTGCGCGGTTGAAGTAGAGGGTGTTTCGGAAGGAGGTGCGCGCCGCGACGAGGGCGGTGTCGGCGATGTCGAGCTGGAAGGGGTTCCAGGGACGGACGCCCTCCGCCTGGCGGACCTTTCGCCCCACTTGCAGGGAACTCTGATTGGCGAAGCGCGCCAGGAAGCGCCGCCAGCCCGCGGCATCGAACCAGATGGCTTTGGGCTCCAGCAGGAGGCTCTGGTTGAATTGCACGTTGTTCACGCGGATGAACTCATCGGTGAAGGTGGTGATGCGGACGGCGTTGGCCAGGTCCTGGAAGGGCGCGACCTCCACCTCGTCGAGCTGGACTTTGCCGTCGCCGTTGTCGTCCTCCCAGAGGTGGGTGCCCTCGCCGGCGGGCACCTGCAGATAGGAGAACTCCACCTTGCGCTCCTGCCCGGAGCCGATTTCGTAGGAGCTCGTCCAGCGCAGCGCGCCGCGGGCGAGCTGGAGGTTCTGGTCCAGGCGGCCGAGGATGGTTTCGGTGGGTTCCTGGTTGCTCAGGTCACTTCGATGAATGCGCAGCCGCCGATGCGTCAGGCTCCCGCCCAACCGATACGATTTGCCGGCTTGCCAGCTTCCCTCCAGGGCGGTTTCGTCGGAAGTGTTGGCTCGCTCGAAGGCCGCCCCTTCGGGCAGATGGTCGATGCGTTGCAGCCAGTGCCCTTTCAGGCGAAAGCGCCCCTGTTCGGGACTCTGGAAAAAGAGTCGGTACTGGTCGAAGAAGAAGCTGTTGGCGGCAAGGGTGTCGGTGGTTTCGCCGGCCCTGCGTGCGAAGCGCTCGTTTTTTTCCCGGAAGGCATGGAAGCCGGCCGTCCAGTGGCTTCCGGTGGAATCGCGCAGAAGGGGAATCGCCAGGCGGAGGGTGGGGCGGAAAAAAGCGGTGCGCTCTTCGGGGGTTTCGGTCTGCAACAAATTCCCCCCGAAAAAGGCTTCCAATCCCTTCCGTTCGAAGCGATAGGCGGCTTCGTGTTTGGTACCGGTGTAGGTGCTGTCTCGGAAGAAGCCGTTGAAGGCATACTCGAAGCTGCCGGTTCGGGGGCTGAGCAAGCGGAATCCGGCGCGGCCCAGGTGCTCGGTGCGGTTATCGGCGGAGGTCAAATTCCAGTCGCGGCTGAATTCGGGGGGGCGGTAGGGGTTGAGGGGGCGGAAGCGGCGGTTGACCCACTCGTAGGCAGCGTCGGTGCGCAGTTGCCAGCGCCGCTCACCGTTTCCGAGCTGGAAGTCGCGGCCGGCGCCGAAGGACCAGGCGAAGCCGAGGTTGTCGTCGTCGTTTAGAGAGCTGAGGCGGTTTCGGTCGAGGTTGGACAGAGCCAGCTCGCTGCGCAGATGGGTGCGCTCGTCGGGCTTCCATTCCCCTCCGAAGGAAGCCAGTTGCTGTTGGCGCGGCGCCACCAGCCGACGCACGGGTTCGTATTGCCCCTGGGGTTGGCCGGTCAGGGGGTCGGGCGCCACCCAGCGATAGACGCGACCGTTGGCGGCCGCCTCGGTGTCGAGTACGTAATTGCCCAGACCCGGTCCCAGAAAGGAAAAAACCGCCGTGTAGCGCGCCCGGTCAGGGTCGTTGCTGAACACCAGCACCCCCGAATAAGGGACCCCGTCCACCACCGTGTCGCGCAGCTCGTACTGCACGCGGAAAGGGCTGAACTCGCCCAAACTGTCCACCCCGCTGACGAGGGTGCCCAGCGGATCGTCGCCCGCCAGGGCCAGTGCCTCGGCTTCCCCCTCACTGAAGCTGCGGTCCAGGGGCTTTTTGCCGTCCTGCTCGGAGTAGAGGTTGAGGTAGAGGTCCAGGCCTTGGGCGGGCTGCCATTCGGCGTTGAAAGCCAGCAAAGAGCGCAGGTAATTCTGGTCGGAGTACTCGAACTCGACGATGACCCGACTGTCTTTGGTGATGGGGCGCCGGCGGGTGAAGGTGATTTGCCCGGCGTTGTAGTCGATGGCGTAATCGGCTTCGAGGCCGCGGGTGAGCAGCTCGCCGTCCAGCCAGACCTTCTCCGTCCCCGACAGCACGATGATGAAGCGCTCCCCTTCGGCCCCTTCGAGGCGGTAGGGGCCTTGGTTGCCCTCCTGCACCTGCAGCTGATTGCGGGCGAATTTCCCGCGCGCCACCGCCACGCTGGCGCGGGTGCCGAGCAGGCCCCCGTTTTTCAGGGGGCTCGTTTGCTCGTAGGTCGCCCCCTGCAACTTCTTGAAATAGTTGAGGAAATAGCTCCGGGGGCGCTGCAGTTCGTAATCGCCGGCAATGAGTCGGTGGCGCTCCTTGCTGATTTGGACGAAAACACGGTCGAACTCATTGAGTTGCTGGGTGTTGCCCTCGGGCTGGATGGGGATGTTCTGGTCGCTGATGGCGGCGAGGACCTCCAGCCCATCGCCCAGGTCGCCTGCCATCTGCAGGTTGAAACTGGAGTTGAGCACGAGGTTCTGGCTGTTGCCGAACGACAGCCCCCGCGTGAAATTCCCCGAGTAATTCAACCCCCGAACCTCGGGCAAAAAGCCCTGCCCTTCCTCCGAAAAAAGGTCGTAATCGATGCCGAGGGGGCGTTCGGGGCCCTCCTCGAATGCCAGAGCCGAATCGAGGCGGAAGAGGGGCTTTTCCAAAGGCAATCTCAGAATGCGAAAGACCAACTCCACACTATCCAACCCCCACCCCTTCAAAGCCGGCGAAAATCGGAGGCCCGACCCCTCCCATCGAAACAGGCTGTCGGGGAGGGGTTTGCCGGTTTGGGGGTGGAAGGCGTGCAGGGTGCGGGGCAAGACGGGGAGGGAGTCCAGGGTTTGGAGGCTGTCCGTCACGGGCAGGCGCACCCTGCGCAGGTTCGACAGCTCCTCCACCTGAGCCCCCAGGGCCCAAGGCAAGCACAGCAACAGGATATGCAGGTAGAGCTTCCGCATTCGGGGTTCTAACGACATTTCGGGGGAAAAATTCGCCCCCCCTCCCGGACAAACGGCGACCTTCGAGCTCGGCCCGCCACGCCGCAGCCCCAGCCCCGCGCCGTGGGAATTGCGTAATTTTGGCGACCTTTTCCAAGCATCCTGACCAGCAAAGCCAATATCCAAGATGAAGCCGAGAACTGAACCCTACCGCCTGAAAAACAAGGTCCGCATCGTGACGGCCGCCAGCCTCTTCGACGGGCACGACGCCGCCATCAACATCATGCGGCGCATCCTGCAGGCCAGCGGCGCCGAAATCATCCATCTGGGGCACAACCGCTCGGTGGCGGAAATCGTCGAAACCGCCATTCAGGAAGACGTCCAGGGCATCGCCATCACCTCCTACCAGGGCGGCCACGTCGAGTTCTTCAAATACATGTACGACCTGCTGCAGGAGCGGGGTGCAGGGCACATCCGCATCTTCGGAGGCGGAGGGGGCACCATCCTACCCGATGAAATCGAAGAGCTCCATCGATATGGCATCTCGCGCATTTATTCGCCCGACGACGGCATGCGCATGGGCCTGCAGGGCATGATCAACGACCTGTTGCAAAAGTGCGACTTCCCCCTGGGCAAAGAGCTCGACGGCCTCCTCGACCGCGTGGGCAGCCGCGAACAAGCCGCCATCGCCCGCCTCATCTCCGTTGCCGAAAACAACCCCGAGCTGTTCAAAAGCCAGGTGCGCCCCAAACTCGACGCCCGGCTCCAAACCCGCACCCGCCCCATCCCCGTCCTGGGCATCACGGGCACCGGCGGCGCCGGCAAATCCAGCCTCGTGGACGAGCTCGTCCGCCGTTTCCTGCTCGACTTCGCCGAAGGCGCCGACATTCAAAAAGGCAAAACCCTCGGCATCGTTTCGGTGGACCCCTCCAAACGCAAAACCGGGGGCGCCCTGCTCGGCGACCGCATCCGCATGAACTCGGTGTACAACCCCCGCGTGTACATGCGCTCCCTGGCCACCCGCCAGTCCAACCTCGCCCTCAGCCCCTACGTCAAAGACGCCGTCGATATCCTCAAAGCCGCCGGCTTCGACCTCATCGTGCTGGAAACTTCCGGCATCGGCCAGTCCGACACCGAAATCGTGGACTACTCCGACCTCTCCCTCTACGTCATGACTCCCGAATTCGGTGCCGCCACCCAGCTGGAGAAAATCGACATGCTCGACTTCGCCGACGTGGTCGCCATCAACAAATTCGACAAGCGCGGCGCCGAAGACGCCCTGCGCGACGTGCGCAAGCAATACCAGCGCAACCACCAGCTCTTCGACCGCAAACCCGAAGACATGCCCGTCTTCGGCACCATCGCCTCCCAGTTCAACGACCCCGGCACCAACAGCCTCTACAAATACCTCATGAGCCTGGTCGTTGAAAAAACCGGTGCCCCCCTGGAAAGCACCCTCGAGCTGGTCTGCGACAAGAGCCGCAAAATCTACATCATCCCGCCGGCTCGGGTGCGTTATCTCTCGGAAATCTCCGAAAACAACCGCCGCTACGACCAGTGGGTGGACGAACAGGTCGCCCTGGCCCGCCGACTTTACGGGCTGCACCATGCCATCCAGAGCCTGAAGGAAAGCACTGCGGAAGGAAAAGACAGCGCCCTGCAAACCCTCCAACAACAATACGAGGAGCTGCGCGAAAAGCTCGACCCCCGGTGCCGCCACCTCCTCGAAAAATGGGAAGAGAAAAAAGCCGCCTACGCCGCCGATGAATTCGTCTATCAGGTGCGCGGGCGCGACATCAAGGTGGAGACCTTCACCACCTCCCTGGCGAAAACCCGCATCCCCAAAGTCATTCTGCCGCGCTACAAGGACTGGGGCGAAATCCTGCGCTGGAGCCTCCAGGAGAACGTACCGGGCGAGTTTCCCTACACGGCGGGCGTCTTTCCCTTCAAGCGCAAGGGCGAAGACCCCACCCGCATGTTCGCCGGGGAGGGCGGCCCCGAACGCACCAACAAGCGCTTCCACTACCTCTCGCTCGGCATGCCCGCCGCCCGGCTCTCCACCGCTTTCGACTCCGTCACGCTCTACGGGGAAGACCCGGACTACCGCCCCGACATCTACGGAAAAATCGGAAACTCAGGGGTCAGCGTCTGCTGCCTGGACGACGCCAAGAAACTCTATTCCGGCTTCGACCTCTGCGACCCCCGGACCTCCGTGTCCATGACCATCAACGGGCCCGCCGCCACCATCTGCGCCTTCTTCATGAACGCCGCCATTGACCAGCTCTGTGAAAAGTACATCCGCGAGCACGGCCTCGAAGGCAAAGTGGAAGAAAAGCTGCGCCGCCTCTACGACGACCGCGGCCTGCCCCGCCCCGCCTACAACGCCCCCATCCCCGAGGGCAACAATGGGCTGGGTCTGCTCCTGCTCGGCATCACCGGCGACCAGGTGCTCGAACCCGCCGTTTACAACGAGCTCAAGGCCAAAGCCCTCAGCGCCGTGCGCGGCACCGTCCAGGCCGACATCCTCAAAGAAGACCAGGCCCAGAACACCTGCATCTTCTCCACCGAATTCTCCCTCAAGCTCATGGGCGACGTCCAGGAGTACTTCATCCGGAACAAAGTGCGCAATTTTTACTCCGTGTCCATCTCGGGCTACCACATCGCCGAGGCGGGCGCCAATCCCATCACCCAGCTGGCCTTCACCCTCGCCAACGGCTTCACCTACGTCGAGTACTACCTCAGCCGCGGCATGCACATCGACGACTTCGCCCCCAACCTCTCCTTCTTCTTCAGCAACGGCCTCGACCCCGAGTATGCCGTCATCGGGCGCGTGGCGCGGCGCATCTGGGCCAAAGCCCTCAAACACAAGTACGGCGCCAACGAACGCTCCCAGAAACTCAAGTACCACATCCAGACTTCGGGGCGCTCCCTCCACGCCCAGGAAATCTCCTTCAACGACATCCGCACCACCCTGCAAGCTCTGTACGCCATCTACGACAACTGCAACTCCCTGCACACCAACGCCTACGACGAAGCCATCACCACCCCGACGGAGGAATCCGTCCGCCGCGCCGTCGCCATCCAGCTCATCATCAACCACGAGCTGGGGCTGGCCAAAAACGAAAACCCCCTGCAGGGGTCCTTCATCATCGAAGAGCTCACCGACCTGGTGGAAGAGGCTGTCCTCATGGAATTCGACCGCCTCACCGAGCGCGGCGGGGTGCTCGGCGCCATGGAGACCATGTACCAGCGCAGCAAAATCCAGGAAGAAAGCCTCTACTACGAATCCCTAAAGCACAGCGGCGAGCTGCCCATCATCGGCGTCAACACCTTTCTGGGCAAAGAAGGCTCCCACATCGAAATCCCCGAAGAGGTCATCCGCTCCACCCCGGAGGAGAAAGAAGCCCAGATCAACACCCGCAAAAACCTCCACATCGCCATGGAGGAAAAGGGCCCCCAGATGCTCGACCGCCTCAAAAAAGTGGCCGTCAACAACGGCAACCTCTTCGAAGAGCTCATGGAAACCTCCAAATACTGCACCCTCGGCCAAATCACCAACGCCCTCTACGAAGTCGGCGGGCAGTATCGGAGGAACATGTGAGGCATCGGGGAAAGCAAGCTGCCCGACACGCCATTCTTTCCCAATCGAGAAGACCCGTTCGGCGAAACCCGGCGAACACCTTCCGCTCTCTGGGTCTTTAATTTTTTCACTGATTGGCCAGGACGGAATTTCCCGGTTCCTTTGGGAAGGGAAACAAAGCCAGCCGCAAATCCCCTGTGAGGGAGGGCGCCCACACCTCCACCCACCCATCTTCCACCTCACCCGGGAGAGCGGGAAGGGCTTGGAGGGACCGGCCGTCGAACACGTGCAGGCGGGGTCCTTTCGGGGTGAATAGGAGCGCATCTTCGGGGACCCACCAGGAGTTGCGCGGGATATTTTGGAGGGTTTCCACGGTCGCTTGCATGCCGGGTTTCAGTTCGGGGTCGGGCTGCTCGAAAACGATTTCCGTACGGGCGCGCAAGGAATCCAGGGGAACGGGCGCATAGGCCAGCTCGCCCAGAAATCGGGCATCCTGACCCGGGAAATCGATGCGCACTTTTTGTTCGGCGACGAGTGCATCGGCCAAAACCAAGGGGACATCCACGACGAGTCGCTGGGGGGCTTTCCGCACCAGGTCGAGTAGGGGTGTGGCGGTGCGGGGGTCGGTGTGGGCACGGGTGCCGGGCAAGACATGGACGGCCGCCACCTGCGCATCGACCGGGGCACGCAAGAGCAGAGCCGCCGCCCGGGCTTCCAGGAGTTCCAGGTTTTGCCGGGCCAACTGAAGGGCTTCGTCGGCGTGGAGCAGCTCGGCACGGGTCATTTCGTAGTCGGCCCGGGCCTTGAGGTAGGCGGTTTCGGCTTCGTCGTATTTTTCCAGGGTGACGCTTGCCACCCGCCCGTATTTCCGCGCAATGCGGTCGAATTGCTTTTTGAGGAGGGTGCGTTCGGCTTCGGCTTTGCTCATGCGGGCGGCGAGCACGGCGCTGTCCTTGCGGGCTTCTTCGTAGCGGATTCGGGCGCCGAGAAGCTCGGCTTCCAATGCGGCATTGCGCAACAGCAAGAGGGAATCGCCTTTTCGCACGTTTTGGCCCGGCTTTGCGAAAATGGATGCCACGATGCCGGCTTCCTCGGCGAAAAGGGCCAGGCGGGGAGGAAAGGCCATTTGCCCCTGCATCTTCAAGGGTGCCTCCAGGGAGCGTTGTTCGGGCCTCACCAACTCGACCGCAGCCTCACCCATCGTCAGCTGGAAGCTGTCTGGCGATGCTTTTCGAGGATTGGAATTGCACGCGAACACAGCTGCCAAAAAAAACAGGGCTGTGCCTTTCAAGGGGGCTTTTGTCATGACAATCAGATTTTAGGTGAGTGGGACCCTTTCCCTTTGGATGTGCCCAGGGGTCGGATTGTTCCCGCAGATGGCGAGCACTTTTCCCGCCCCTCACCCTTGTCGGGGATGTGATTTTTACCTCCCCCTATGAACAATCCGGCCCCCCGTCACCTATTCCCCTCGAATTCTGAAAATTTCGAAAGGCATCAGCCCCCGATGCAGGTCCTTCCGGCGAAAGCTCGATAGCCTGCCGGGTGAACCAAATTCCTTCGTTATGGCACTCAATCTTTCATCCAATCCGAACGACCCGAAGAAGACCCCCGGGACGAACCCGAAACCCCAACCCACTCCGCCCCCCAAAAAGGAAAAGAACCCGATGCAGGTGTTCCTGCCCGTATCCATCGTGGTGGGCATCCTGTTGCTGGGGGTGATCGGCTATTTGATGTACGCCAATTCCAGCAAGAATCGTCAACTGGAAATGAAAGTGGCGGAACTTCAGGAAGCCGAACAGCTCCGCGCCGAGCTGGAGGAGCAATACCAGGGCGCCTTGGCCGAGCTGGAAGAAATGCGCGGCACCAACCAGCAGCTCAACGCCTTGATCGAAGAGCAGAAAGCCGAACTCGAACAACAACGCAACCGCATCGCCGGCCTGCTCCGCGAACGCCGCAATGTGAAAGCCGCTCGCGAGGAGCTCGACAACCTCAAAGAACAGGTCAAACAGTACCTGGCGGAAATCGAGGAGTTGAAGGCCCAAAACCAGCAACTCACCGAACAAAACGCCCAACTGCTCGACAGCACCCGCGTGCTGCAAACCAA
>CAZBYX010000001.1:35292-76730 GCA_964496055.1 uncultured Saprospiraceae bacterium | reverse complement strand
GTGACCCGCCCCGGGGTGGAGAAGTTCTTCATCCGCATCATCAACCCCGTCGGGGAAACCATGGCCATCGACGACCTGGGCAGCGGAGTGATCGTGGACAAAAAGACGGGAGAGGAAATCCGCTTCACGCAGGTCCAGGAATACGACTACGTGAACGACGAGACGCAGTTGTGTTTCCTCTGGGAGCCCGGCACCTCCTTCCAGAAAGGCACCTACGAGGTGGAAATCTACAACAAGGGCTATCTGGCGGGGAAAAGCAGCTTCTCACTGAAATGAGCCGCCGTTGCCCGAAGAGCAACCTATTAATTTATTAACCAATGAACGGCCCGGTTCCTCCTTGCAGGTTCCGGGCTCGTTTTTTCAGTCTGTGTCCTCGAGGCGTTCGATGAGGCGCCCGGAGATGCGCAGGAAGTCCATTTCGGTGATGATGCCGATGAGCTCCCCATCCTTGACGACGGGCAGGCAGCCGATGCGGTTTTCCCGCATGAGCTTCATGGCCTGGAGGATGGTGGCATTGGGCCCGATGGTGAAGGGCTTGTCGATCATAATGTCGGCCACGGTTTCGGCTTCGGTCCCATTTCGTCGGACGGCGCGCACATAGTGGCGCAGCAAGAGGCGGGAAGTCACCAGGCCCACCAGGCGTCCTCGCTTGTCTTCCACGGGCAGATAGCGCACCTTCCACCAGTCCATCAATTCGGCGACCAGGTCGATGGGGTCGCCTTTCTGGACGGTCATCAAGTCGGTGGTCATGAACTCTTCCACCTTGAGGTGAGCGGGGCGGTATTCGCGCAGGTCCCGCTCGGTAGGCAGGTCCCATTCGTGGACGGGCTTTTGATTTTCCTGGTTGTTCATGATGGAAGCGGTGAGGATGGAGAGGGCTTCGTCGTCGTTGACCTTTTTCTTCAAATTGGTGAAGGCGCGCAATTGCCAACGGGCGCCGTTCATGTGTTGGCGGGCGCGCGCCTCGATGACGCCGAGGTACCGCTCGATGTCTTCGGAGGCTACCTGGCGGGATTCGAGCCCCTGCCGGGCGAGGGGCAGGAGCTCCTGCAGAACGAGGTCACAGGCGCTGATTTTGCGGTCGTCGAACCAGTTGAAATTGGAGTCGATGCCGAACTGGGCGGCTTTGGCGAAATTGTCGCGGACGTCCTCCCAGCTCAGGTGGTGGCGCACATCCTCGACCTGCTCAGCCAAGCCGGTCATGGCCCCCAGCCAGAATGCCGCATTGGCCACCTCGTCGAGCACGGTGGGGCCTGCCGGCAACACGCGGTTTTCGATTCGCAGATGGGGTTTTCCCGTATCGCTGACCCCGTAACAGGCTCGATTCCAGCGATAGACGGTGGAATTGTGGACCTGGAGGGCGCGCAGCTTGGGCACTTTTCCGGCCGCAATTTGCGCCAGGGAGTCTTCGTCGATGTCGGCGGAGAGCAATACGCGAAAGCGAGCGATGTCTTCGCGGTAGATGTCGAGGATGGAGCCGTCCAGCCAGTTTCTGCCAAAGGTGACGCGGGGGCTGCGTTCGCGCATGTGGTCGTGGGTGGTGCGCGTGTCGATGGATTGCTGGAACAGTGCGATGCGGCTTTCGTGCCAGAGGCGTTTGCCGAAAACGATGGGCGAGTTGGCGGCTATGGCCATGACGGGGGCGGCCAGGGCCTGCGCTATGTTGTACATTTTGACGAAAGCCGATGGCGCAACCTGCAAGTGCACTTGGAAGCTGGTGTTGCAAGCTTCGAGCAGGGGCGAGTCGTGCCGAACGAGCAGCTCATCGATACCCCGCAGGCGCAGTTCGAAGGCCGACCCCTGCAGGTGCGCTTCAATGGCCTTCATCAGGGCGAAGTAACGTTTGCGGGGGGTGAGGTTGTGAAAATCGAGATCGAATTTGCGCAACGTAGGCAAAATGCCCGTCAAAACGATGCCGGCGTCCATTTCCGCCAGCTTCTTTTTCAATTTGGAAAGCTGGGTGCTCAGCTCGCCTTCGAGCTCGTGCAGGCAGCGCCCGGTGAAGACGCGCGGGCAGAGGTTGGTTTCCAAATTGAAACGTGCCAACTCGGTCTCGACCCACTTGTAACCCCGCATCCGTTTGAGGGCTTCCGGGGCGATGGGTGCGGGTTTGAAGGTCTTCAGGTTTACCAGACACATTTCCTGTTCGGCCCCGATGCGCACCACATCGTCCTCGAACCAGTCGTGCTCGAGCATGTATTCCAGGGCGTGCACATCGTTGAGCAACTTTTGAACGAACTGCTGAAGCTGCTGCTCGTCCTTCATCAAAGAGACGCGCTGTTCTCCCATCAATCGCAGGTTTGAAGGGTGAAAACTCGAAAAGCAAGCCCTCCGAGTCCTTTCGGATACCCGAACAAGATACTCAGTCGGCCCGAAAAAACCCTTTTTTCCGCCAAAGGAGGGGCCCGATTCCCCTGCGCCCGGCTTCCGAATGGCTTCGGGGGTTAGGTGCAGGCGGCATGAAAGACCGGGAATTCCAAATTTCCTCGGCTGCCCCAATACCTTTGCTGGCCGACGACGTTATTGTTTCAAACGATCACACCTCCCAACATGAAAAGAACTCTCCCTCTGCTGTGTGTTGTCCTGTTTCTTTCCGCCTGTAAAAAAGACGGCCCCGAAACGCTTCTGACCATCGCCCTCCCTCCCCTGACTTTTTCCGTAGACCCTTCCTTGAATGCCTTTTTGACCCACTACCTGACCATCGGCAACGTGCAAAGCACCGCCTGGAATGCGCTGCAAAGCAGCAATCTGGATACGGCTTCCATCCAGGCCATCGTTCCGGCCCGGGCCACGGTCAGTGTGGTGTTCGGTGGGCAACGGCTCAACTGGATCCGCGCGCTGAGCATTCGGCTGTGCCCCCTTGGGGAGCAGGACCCCAATTGTGGGCGGGAAATTTTCTGGCGGGACCCCGTGCCCGAAAACGCCGGCAGCTCCCTGGGCCTGAACCCCAGCGCTATCGGCGACATCAGCGATCTGCTGCTCCACGACCGCGTGAACATTCAAATCAAGCTGGAGCAGTTGCGCAGCAACCCGCCGGCCACCATGGACATTCGGGTGGAGTTGGAGTTTCACGTCCAATAAAAAAAATCAGACGGCATCGCGTCAACCACGATGCCGTCTAATGCAAGAAGGGGTTTTTCAGTCTGTGAAATCAGCGGCCGCCGCCGTTCGACAATTCCTTGATGCGTTTGGAAAAAGCCGGGAAGGAAACCGAGGTGTAGTGATGGTATTTCTTCTCGGCCGTCAATGGAAACTTGTACTGATTGACGAAGCTGCTGAAAAAGGCTGAAAGCTCCTCCAGCTCTACGTTCTTGGAGTTCGGTCGAAGGTAATAGCCGATGTGCTCGATGTTTCCGTTCTCGTCCCAGAAGACGTGCAGCCACAACTTCACGCCCTCCAGAGGATATTCGATTTTCTTGGCGTAGGCTTCCATTTCGGAAATCATACTGAGCCACTTTTCGAAGGCGACCTTCATTTCATTGTCGCAGGCCTCCAAAAGCGAAATGTATTGAGGGACTTCCTTTTCGTATTGGCTTTGGTGCTCACCCAAGAGAAAGACTTTCGGCAAGGCTTCTTCCGGCTGGGCTCCATCGACATTCTGGGCCAATTGCGCCCCCCCGCACAAAGGGAGAAGGGCAAGAACAAATCCTGGAAGCAAGGATTTAAAAAACCATTCCATGACAACTGCTTTTAGATTTGGTTAAATCAGGGGGCCACCCTTTCTTTAAAACAACGGTTGTGCCACTTTCAGGAGGGGTTTGCCCTCCTCCTTTTCGAGGCCGGGAATAATGAGGGGGCCGCCCGCTTCAGGAAATGAGCGTAATTGGGCACCAATGCTCAAAAAACGGAAATGCGGCGGTTTTGTTTTTTCGAGCAAGTCGACAAAAGCCGATGTCCCAAGATGCCGAAATGGAAGAACCGATTCCGAGTAGATTTCAACTTCACTGCGGGGTAGGGTAGACCAAGGTCAGAAGGCTCCTGGCAAATGTACAAAAAAAGCCTATATGTTGTGGTCGGAAAACTGAACGCCCCCATCGAAAGAGCCGCGCCTTTTGGAGTCAAAAGCCTAACTTGCAAGCCTTTGGAGCAGGGGCCCGTGAAAGAGAAAACTACGACCCGCCTATGATCCTGGACATCTTCTTTCTGATTTTCGTTGGATGGGGTTTGTACAAAGGCTTCTCAGCAGGCATCATCAAGACCATCTTCACGGTTTTGTCCTTTTTGATTGGGCTGATCGCCGCCTTCAAGCTGGCCCCCGCCGCCACCCGTTTTCTGGAAACCGCCTTTTCCACCGACCATCCCCTGATGTTCGCCGCAGGCTTTCTGCTCGCCTTTTTCGTCACCATGCTGGTTATTCGCCTCCTGGCCCAAACCCTCGAAAGTTTTCTCGAAAAAGCCAACCTCAACATCCTGAATCAACTGGCCGGGGCCGTGTTGATGGGTTCCCTGTTCATGCTCATGCTCAGCATCCTGGTTTGGTTCGGCGACAAAGCCCACCTGATCGATGAAAAAACCCGAGAAGCTTCCCTGAGCTATCCCATCTTGCAACAAACCCCGCGGGAAATGCGCAAAGCCTACGAGTTTTGCAAGCCCGTCTTTCAGGACTTTTGGACCGAGTCCATCGAATTTCTGGACCGACTGGAGGAATTAGAGGCCGAACGCACCGAAAGCCAACCCACCATCTTCGACCTTCCGCCCGAGGAGGAGCAAGCCTCTGATGAAGAGAACTGAATTCAAACCGCCATCATCCAAAAGACCCTGGCCAACAAAAAAATTCCGAACCCCAATAAGACCAGCCCCGTCAGGACCCGGCTCCAGAAAATGACCCTCGGATGAAGCCAGCGCCGGATGAGCTTGGCCAGACCTACCTTCATAGCGTCGGTCAGGACAATGACGCTGAACACCCCCGCGTAAAAAGGCAGCACCACCCTCGCCCCTCCGGGGTGCTTGATGGCAAGGGTCGTGGCTACCCCCGCCCAGAAAAAAAAGGTGAATGGATTGAGGCTGTTGATGAGAAAGCCCTTCAGCCACAGGGAAAAATAACTGGAGCTTCGGGAGGTAAACCGATAGGCCTGAGCCCCTTTTTTACGCTCCTTCATCAACATGACCGCTCCCACCGCCGCCAACAAAACACCCCCGGCCGTTCCCAGCAGGGGCTCGAAACCCTGCCACTCCACCACCCTCAACAAATAGGACACCCCCATCAGCACCACCCCGATGAACAACACATCGCTGACCCAGATGCCCACCCCCACCATCATGCCCGCCCGAAATCCCTGCTCCAGGCTGGTCTGCACCAAGGTGAACAGGATGGGCCCCATCAACAGGCTGAGCCCCAAACCCAACAAGGCACCCTGAAAATACAATTCCACTGCTTTGAGGATAGGTTAGCTGTAAAGGGTCATGACCAGACGACGACGCCCGCCGTGGTTCCTGAATTCACAAAGGTAAATTCCTTGCCAGGTACCCAGATTCAATCGCTTGCCACTGATGGGAATCGTCAGGGAACATCCCGCCAGAATGGATTTCACGTGGGCGGGCATGTCATCGGGGCCTTCCAGCGTATGGGTGTACTCCCGCAAACCCTCGGGCACCAGCCGATTGAACACCCGTTCGAGATCGACTCGCACGGAGGGGTCGGCGTTTTCGTTGATGGCCAAGCCGGCCGAAGTGTGTTGCAGGAATAGGTGGAGCAGCCCTTGCTCGGGCAAATCATTCCACTCGCCCAGTACCAGAGGGGTAATCAAATGAAAGCCCCGGGAAAAAGGAGGCAGGAGTAGCGTCTTCTGTTGAATCATTCCGGAAACAATGTTCGGCGTTTATGAGTAAAAGCTCCTGAGCACCCACCCCACAAAGATGCCAGCTTTTCCGACCTTTGCCCTCTGAATTGTTGAAACAATTTTTTCAATATTAATTTTTGACAAATTTTTACATCACTACACACCAAATCCTTATGGCACATTTTTTGACTTCCCAACGCATTAGGCTTGACAGCCATACGAACGGGAGGAGCCGCCCTTTCCGTTCCGACCAGCTTCCGGGAAGTCTGCAGACCCCACTTCCCCGCCCCACCCCGAAAACACCCACCCTCCCCCAGCGTTCAATATCCGGGTAGTCCTTCTCTTTTTGGGAAACCGATTCAAAATTAGAAGGAGGCCTGCGCCAAGCGCCCAATTTGTTAATTTCAAGGGGTTATTAGCCTACAACGAAGTAAACGATGCTCAAACAGAACCTCAGCCAGAAGATGTTGCAAAAGCTGTCGCCTCAGCAAATCCAGCTGATGAAGCTTTTGCAAATCCCGACCGCCACCCTCGAACAGCGAATCAAGGAAGAACTGGAAGCCAACCCGGCCCTGGAAGAAGGCGAAGACAGCGACAGCTCGGAGGATTTGTCCGAACTGAATGCCCAAAGCACCGACAGCGAAGAAAAAAACGATGATGAGGATTACCTCGACGAAATAGACCCTGAGGAGGAACTCTTGCGGGAAGACGAATTCGAACTGGACGACTACCTGGCCGACTACATCGAGGAGGACCCCGCCAGCTACAAGTTCAAATCCGACAACTACAACGCCGAAGAGGAGGACAAATCCATCCCCATAGCCGTGGAAAGTACTTTCCACGAATACCTGGAAGAACAATTAGGCTTGCTCGAATTCGCCAACGAAAAGGAAGAGCGCATCGCCCGCCAAATCGTCGGAAGCATTGACGACGACGGGTATTTGCGCCGGGAGCCCCGTGCCATCGTGGATGATCTGATGCTCAGCCAGAACCTCCTCGTTACGCCGGAGGAGGTGGAAAGCATGCTCAAAAAAATCCAAAAATTTGACCCGCCCGGTGTGGGAGCCCGCAACCTTCAGGAGTGCCTGCGCATTCAACTCGAGATGCGGCTCCGGCGCGAGAATCTGAACCCACAGGAAAAGGAGGCTCTCCAATTGGCTCTTCGCATCATCAACCAACATTTCGAAGAGTTCACCAAAAAGCACTACCAGAAATTGCAACGGCAACTGGGCGTTACCGAAGAAGCCCTGAAAGAAGCCGTGGACGAAATCCTCAAATGCAACCCCAAACCCGCCAGCGGGCACAGCAACCCCCACAGCCGCAACACCCACTACATCGTCCCCGATTTCATCATCGTCAATCGAGACGGGGAGCTCGAGCTCACCCTCAATGCCCGCAATGCTCCCGACCTGCGCATCAACGACCACTACCGCGAGATGCTCAAAGCCTACAAAGAGAACACCAAAGGGCGCCGCGCCGATAAAAAAGAGAAGGAGGCCATCCTGTTCATCAAGCAGAAAATCGACAGCGCCAAGTGGTTCATCGATGCCATCCGCCAGCGCCAGCAGACCATGTACAAGACCATGTACACCATCATGAAGTACCAGTATGAGTACTTCCTCACGGGCGACCAGAAGAAGCTCAAGCCCATGATTTTGAAAGACATCGCCGACCTGACCGGACTGGACATATCCACCGTCAGCCGGGTGGCCAACAGCAAGTTCGTCCAAACGGAGTTCGGAACGATGCGGCTCAAGGACTTCTTCAGCGAAAGCCTCCAAACCCAGGACGGGGAGGAAGTCTCCACCCTGGAGGTGAAAAAGATTCTGACCGAAATCATCGAAAACGAAGACAAGCGCAAGCCCCTGTCCGACGAAAAGCTCAAGAACATCCTGCGGGAAAAGGGCTACAACATCGCCCGGCGAACGGTGGCCAAATACCGCGAACAGCTTGGCATTCCGGTAGCGCGGCTACGCAAGCAGCTTTAAGCGACGGCAGCGACCGCCTCCCCGCAAGTTCTCCTCCAGAGGGTTCGGGTGCGGGGGAGAGGAGCTCGGCGCCCTGCCCCCCCTCTACCTTCGAGTCTCTCTTTCCACAGCAGTTTCCGCTCACATATTCAACCCGCCACAAACGCTGAGCACCTGGCCGGTGATGTAGGCCGCGGTCTCCGAAGCGAGGAAAACGCAAACCTGTGCCACCTCCTCGGCTTTGCCCAGGCGCTTCAGGGGGATGCCCGCCAGGTAAGCCTCGCGGGTTTTTTCATCCAGTTCGCCGGTCATGTCCGTTTCGATGAATCCCGGGGCGACCACGTTGCAGCGGATGTTGCGCGAGCCCAGTTCCTTGGCCACCGATTTGGAAAACCCAATGATGCCGGCCTTGCTGGCTGAATAATTCGCCTGGCCAGCATTGCCGCTGAGCCCCACCACCGAGCTGAGGTTGATGATGGCGCCGTCGCGCTGGCGCATCATGGGGCGCAGCACCTGCTTGGTGAGGTTGAACACCGATTTCAGGTTGGTTTGGATGACCTCGTCCCATTGCTCCTCGCTCATGCGCAGCAGGAGGTTGTCGCGTGTGATGCCGGCGTTGTTCACCAGCACGTGCACCCCGCCGAAGTCTTCCAAAACCGCTTGCACCAAAGCTTCGGCTTCGGCGTAGGAAGCTGCGTTGGAACGATAGGCTTTGGCGCGCACCCCTTTGCTCCTCAACTGTTCTTCCACCGCCCGCGCTTTTTCTTCCGATGAAAGGTAGGTGAAGGCAACGTCGGCGCCCTGTTCGGCAAAGGCCCGGGCGATGGCGGCCCCGATGCCCCGGGAACCCCCGGTCACCAGAACGGTTTTTCCTTGCAGTGCATTCATGGTCGTGTCGGTTTTGTCGTTTGGGGAAGGGGAAGGAGCTTCCCGTTCCCGTCAGGATTCTTGCCGGCCCGTAAAGATGGCGGGTTGATAATCCAATTGCAATTCGAGGCCGTCGTACGCCAGATGAACCCCCTCGGGCAAGGACTTTTCCACCTCGGCATGCAGCCCCATGTGATGGCTCATGTGAGTGAAGTAGGTTTCCTCGGCCCCCACCCTCGCGGCCAGTTGCAGGGCTTCGCGAAGGTTCAGGTGGGAGTGGTGGGGGCGGTGGTGGAGGGCATTGAGCACCAGCCAACGGGTGCCGGCCAGCTTTTCGAATTCGTCTTCCGCAATGGTCTTCATGTCGGTGATGTAGGTGAAATCTCCGACGCGGAAGCCCAGGACGGGCCAAGACCCGTGAAACACCTCGATGGGCTGGAAGTGCAGCCCGCCGACGTAGAAAGCCGAATCTTTATCAATGGGCACCCATTCGATGCGGGGGGCGCCGGGATAGGGGTTCACCTCGTCGAAGACATAGGGGAAGCGGGATTGCAGGGCCGTAAACACACGTTCGGTGCAGAACACGCGCAGGGGGCGGCGGGCGCGAAAGTTGAAGGGCCGGATGTCATCGAGCCCCGCCACGTGGTCATTGTGTTCGTGGGTGAGGAGCAGGGCATCCAGCGTGCCGATGCCCGCGCGCAGCATCTGTTGCCGGAAGTCCGGCCCCGCGTCGATGGCGACGTTGGTAGGTCCGTATTGAAGCAAAAGGGCCGGCCGCAGCCGTTGGTCCCGCGGGTCCTTCGAACGGCAAACCTCACACCCGCACCCAATGACCGGCACCCCCTGGGAAGTGCCCGTGCCCAGAAACTGCACTTTCAAGCGGGCGGCCTGCTGTTCGAGGGGCTTTTGCGTCATGGCTCTTTTCAGGGTTGAAGCTCTTCCTCCTCCTTTTGCAATTGCCGAAAGAACTTCCGGGATTTTTCACTCAAAATCTCAGGCTGAATCTCCAGGGTCTTCAAGATTTCCACCAGGGTTTGTACGCGCCCCTCGGTGGCGAAGAATTTACTCACCACAATCACCTTCTGGTCGCGCACTACGCAATACCCGCTCTGGAAGTTTCCCTTCTCGTACCGAATGATGTAGCCCGATTCTTCCAGGAGCAATTCCAGTTTGCGCAGAGTGTGTTTCGTCAGGCTCGGCATAGGCTGGGTATTGATTGCGGCAAATATCGGCAAAGATTTTCGGGGGAAGGGGAGCGTTTCCCGGGGCGGGTCAAATGCCTATCTTTGCCCCCTTAAAAATGGCGGTGCCCTTCTTTTCCGGGAGGGATTCCGCCCATAGCACAAACGCGAAACCGTGAAGATTTCCCTGAACTGGTTGAAGACCTACCTCGATATCGGGTTGCCGGCGGAGGAGGTGGCCGAAATCCTGACCGACATCGGCCTGGAGGTGGAGGGCATGGAAGCCTGGGAGAGCATCGAGGGCGGCCTGGAAGGTGTGGTCGTGGGGGAGGTGTTGGAATGCGAACGCCACCCCAATGCCGACAAGCTATCGCTGACCAAAGTGGACATCGGCGCCGAACAGCCTTTGCAAATCGTTTGCGGCGCCCCCAACGTAGCCGCCGGCCAAAAAGTGCTGGTCGCTCAGGTGGGCACCACCCTGCACTTCCACAACGGCGAAGCCCTCACCCTGAAGAAGACCAAAATCCGCGGCGAAGTGTCGGAGGGCATGATTTGCGCGGAAGACGAACTGGGTTTGGGAGCGGACCACAGCGGCATCCTGGTGCTGCCCGCCGACACGCCGGTCGGCATCCCCGCCTCCGAAGTCTTCCCCATCGAACGCGACACGGTGTTCGAAATCGGCTTGACGCCCAACCGCTCCGACGCCACCTGCCACCGCGGCGTAGCTCAAGACCTGGCCGCCGCCCTGAAAATCCACCACGGCCATTCCGGCCAGCTGCGATGCCCCGACACCCAGGCCTTCCGGGTGGAAAGCCGCGAGCTCCCCGTCGAGGTCATCGTCGAGAACACGGAAGCCTGCCCCCGCTATTCCGGCGTCTCCATTGCCGGGGTGCAGGTGAAAGAATCGCCGGATTGGCTCAAAAACCGCCTGCGAGCCATCGGCCAACGCCCCATCAACAACATCGTGGACATCACCAACTTCATCCTCCACGACATGGGGCAACCCCTGCATGCCTTCGACCTGGACAAAATCGCAGACCGCACCGTGCGGGTCAAAACCCTGCCCGAAGGAACCCCCTTCACCACCCTCGACGAAGTGGAGCGACGCCTCAGCGCCGAAGACCTCATGATTTGCGACGGCTCCTCCCGGGGCATGTGCATCGCCGGGGTGTTCGGGGGAGTCGGTTCGGGTGTGACGGAAGCCACGACCAATATCTTTCTCGAATCGGCCCACTTCAACCCCCGCTGGATTCGACGCACCAGCACCCGCTTCAACCTGCGCACCGATGCCGCGCGCGTCTTCGAAAAAGGCAGCGACCCCAACCTCACCGTGGAAGCCCTCAAGCGCGCCGCCGCCCTCATGGTGGAACTTGGCGGGGGGCGCATCGCCAGCGACATCGTGGACGTGTACCCCGAGCCGGTGAAACCCGTACGGGTTCAGGTGGCCTGGGAGTACGTCAACCGCCTCATCGGGGTGCCGATGCGCCGGGAGGAGGTGCTCGCCATTCTGGATGCCCTGAACATGGCGGTGGTCGAGCAAAGCGAAGCACACTTCGTTTGCGAAGTGCCCACCAACAAAGCCGACGTCACTCGCCCGGCCGACGTGGTGGAAGAAATCCTGCGCATCTACGGGCTCAACCGCGTACCCATCCCCTCCCTCATCCGCAGCACCCCCACCCCCGCCCCCCAACCCGACCCGCAGCGGGTTCGGGCGGCTGCCTCCAATCTGCTCACCGGTCAGGGGTTCCACGAAATCATGGGGCTGTCCCTGTCTCAATCGAGGTACTACCAACACCTCCTGCCGGACTGGGAGCCGGAGCTGCTTTACCTGATGAATACTTCCAACGCCCATCTGGATGTTTTGCGACCCCATTTGCTCTTCAGCGGCCTGGAAGCCATCGCTCACAACCAGAATCGCCAGCAGACCGACCTGAAGCTCTTCGAATTCGGAAAGGTTTATCGAAAGAAAGGCGAAAAAATCGACGAGCGGGAGCGGCTCGCCCTCTTCCTCAGCGGGCGCCTGCATGCCGAGAACTGGAAATACCCGGAAGAAGAAACCCTGGACATCTACCACCTGAAAGCTGCGGTACAGGCCTTGCTCCAGCGCCTCGGATTGGAAGAGCTGCAGGAATCCCCCCTGAACGAAGACCCGCTCTTCGCCTACGGCCTGCAATGGACGGCCGACAAGACCCCTGTGGCGGTGGCGGGAAAAGTCCGGCCCGCCCTCCTGGAGTGGATGGACATCCGCCAGCCCGTTTTTGCCGCCGACCTCGACTGGGAGGCCCTGCTCGAGCTTTTGAAAGGCCGAAAAATCACTTTCCAACCCCCCAGCCGCTTCCCGGCCGTGCGCCGCGATTTGGCCTTCGTCATCGAAAAATCGGTGCAATTCGGGGAAATTGTGGAACTTGTGCGCAAGGCTGCCGGGCGCTTCCTCCAAGACATCAACCTCTTCGACGTCTTCGAGGACGAACGCAAGCTCGGCGCCGGAAAAAAGTCTTATGCCATCCGGCTGACCTTCCAGGCCGCTGAAAGAACCCTCAAAGACAAAGAGGTCAACAAAGCCCTCGAAGGGGTCATGAAAGCCCTGGGAGAGCAACTCGGAGCCGCCATCCGGCGTTAATAAGGCCGGTTTGTCGAGCCCAATGCCTTAATTTGCATGAAATTGCCATGGACCTCCGCCAAAAAGTAGGGCAAATCGAAAAGAAACTGCTCCTGCTTTCCGAAAAATGGCGGAGCCTCCAGCTGGAAAACCAGCAATTGAAAACCGACCTGGCTTCGAAAGGGAAACAGGTCCAAGCATTGAAAGAAAACCTTGAAAATACCCGGCAAGTATTGTCGAACCTTCTGAAGGAGGAAACGGAGAGCACGCAAGAGTGGAAGCAACAAATCGAACGATCCATTCTCGAGCTTGATAAATGTTTGGAGGGGATGCAAAACCCTTGATTCATGGACGGACCGGACAGCAAGCAAATCACCATCATTTTGGCAGGCCGGCCCTATCCCCTCAAAATCGTCGCTCGCAAGGAGGCTGTGTTGCGGAAAGTGGTCAAAGATCTCAATGAGAAGATCAACCGCTTCCAGGTCCAGCACCCCAACCGGGATAAACAGGATTGCCTGGCCATGGTGTTGTTGGCCATGGCGATAGACCTTCAAATCGCCCGCAAAAAAGCAGCCCCCACGACCGAAGACCCGGTCGTCGCCCAGCGGCTTCAACAAATCGAAGATTTGCTCGATCAGTTGCTCGCCTAACCCCGTGCTCCCTCCCTCCTCCGACACCCTTGCCGACACAGACCCTCCCTTTCGAGGGCTGTGCATCGTTCACCCTCACAACTGCAATCACCATGGAAATAGGATTACTGATCGGCTTGGCCGCCGGTGCCCTCATTGGATTCCTCGTCGTGTTTTTCTTCGTCAAGCGGCAAAGTGCCAAACGCATCGAAGAAATGAACGCCAAGGCGGACCTCGAAATCAAGGAAGCCCGCCTGACCGCCAAACGCCTGGTGGACGAAGCCCAGGTCAAAGCCGAAAAAATCATCGCCAAGGCCGAGAGCAGGAATGAAAGCATCAAGCAGAAGAAAATCCAGGAAGCCAAAGAACGCTTCGCCCGCATGCGCGCCGAATTCGAAAGCGAAAAAGCCGAGCGCATGGTCAAGCTCAAGGAGCGGGAAATGGAAATCAAAGCCCTGGAAAAAGACCTGAAACAAAAGCAAGACAAGCTCCAGGAAATGCAGAACGACCTGGTGTCGCGTGAGGCGGAAATCAAAGCCGTTCGCGAAAACCTGGACAAACAGCTCAAAATTCTGGCGCGCAAGCGCGAGGAGCTGGAAGCCGCCAACGAGGAGCGCATCAAAGCCCTGGAAAACATCGCCAAACTGAGCCAGTCCGAAGCAAAAGAGCAATTGCTGGAAGCCATCAAGGCCAAAGCCGAAACCGATGCCATGGCCCTGGTCAAAGAGACCGTCTCCCAGGCCAAAGCCACCGCCAACAAGGAAGCCAAGAAAATCATCATCCAGACCATCCAGCGGATGGCGGCGGAATACACCATCGAGAATACCGTCTCGGTGTTCAATCTCGATTCCGATGACCTGAAAGGGCAAATCATCGGCCGCGAAGGGCGCAACATTCGGGCTTTGGAAGCCGCCACGGGCGCCGAAAT
This sequence comes from uncultured Saprospiraceae bacterium, assembly GCA_964496055.1. GTDB lineage: Bacteria > Bacteroidota > Bacteroidia > Chitinophagales > Saprospiraceae > CAZBYX01. The sequence continues at coordinate 62,779 of CAZBYX010000001.1, read as the reverse complement.
CGTCGTGGACGACACCCCCGAAGCCATCGTCATTTCCAGCTTCGACCCCATCCGGCGGGAGGTGTGCCGCCTGGCGCTGAAGCGCCTGGTCGCCGACGGCCGCATCCACCCCGCTCGCATCGAGGAAGTGGTCGCCAAGGTGCGCAAACAACTCGATGAGCAAATCGTGGAAATCGGTGAGCGCACCGTCATTGACCTGGATCTGCACGGGCTGGACCCCTACCTGGTCAAAATGGTCGGTCGCATGCGCTTCCGTTCCTCCTATGGGCAGAACCTCCTGAAGCACTCCATCGAAACCGCCCACCTCTGTGCGCTGATGGCCGCCGAGTTGGGGCTGAGCCCCAAGCAAGCCAAATTGGCCAAGCGCGCCGGCCTGCTGCACGACATCGGCAAAGTGGCTGAGGAAGAATCCGAGCTTTCCCACGCCATCCTGGGCATGAAGCTGTGCGAGAAATACGGCGAAAACGCCGTGGTGTGCAACGCCGTCGGCGCCCACCACGACGAAATCGAGATGAACAACATCATCTCCCCCATCGTGCAAGCCTGCGACGCCATTTCGGGCGCCCGCCCCGGCGCCCGCCGCGAAATCCTCGAGAACTATCTCAAACGCATCGGAGAACTGGAGGAGCTGGCCATGTCGTACGACGGTGTGCAGAAAGCCTACGCCATGCAGGCCGGCCGCGAACTGCGGGTCATCGTCGAAAGTGAAAAGGTCACCGACCAATATGCCGACGACCTCTCCTTCATGATTTCCCAGAAAATTCAGGAGCAAATGCAATACCCCGGGCAAATCAAGGTCACCGTCATCCGGGAAAAGCGCGCCGTCTCTTTCGCCCGCTGACCTCAGCCCTGGCCTTTTAAACGACGGGGAGAAAAATCCACAACGGACTTTTCTCCCCTTTCCTTTTCAGCGCCGACCTTTGCCCCTTCATGAGAAGGGAGTTTTTCATCAACATTGCCATCTTGCTGGGGGCCAACCTCCTGGTCAAACCCTTCTACATCTTCGGCATCGACCGCACGGTGCAAAACAGCGTCGGCCCGGAAACCTACGGCATTTATTTCGCCCTGTTCAACTTCACCTTCCTGTTTCAAATCGTCAATGACTTCGGCATCCAGCAATTCAACAACCGCGCGATTGCCCGGCACCCCCAGCTCCTGGCCCGGCACTTCCCCGGAATTCTCTTGCTGAAGCTCGTTCTGGCACTGCTCTACCTGGGGGTCGTTTTTCTGGGGGGGGTTCTGACGGGGTACGTTCCTCGATGGAGTCACCTGCTTTTCTTCATTGCCCTGAACCACGTGCTGATTTCCTTCACGGCTTTCTTGCGCTCCAACCTGAGCGGCCTGGGCAGGTATCGGCAAGACAGCCTCTTGTCCTTTCTCGACAAGCTCCTTTTGATTTTCATTTGCGGGTTTCTGCTCTGGTCACCGCTGGTGGAGGGTCCCTTTCGAATCGAATGGTTCGTCTGGGCTCAGAATGCCTCCTGGGTGTTGGTGGGAGGAGTGGGTTTGTTTTTGCTCCGTCGGCATTTGCCGAAGTTGAGATTCCGCTGGCACCTGCCTACCGCGTTGGTTTTCCTGCGGCACAGCTATCCATTCGCCCTGGTGGTCCTGCTCATGACCCTCTACACTCGGGTGGACGGGGTGATGGTGGAGCGCCTCTTGCCCGACGGAAAGGAACAGGCCGGCATCTACGCGGCAGCCTACCGCCTGCTCGATGCTGCGAATATGGTCGGTTTTCTGTTCGCCGGTCTGCTGTTGCCCATGTTTTCGAACCTCCTGGGAAAGCGGGAACCCGTGGAACCCTTGGTTCGCTTCAGTTTCCAATTGCTGTGGACGGCAGCGGCGAGCCTTGCCGCGGCGTGCTGGTTTTTCCGGGAAGAAATCATGTACCTGCTCTACGACGACGCCACACCCTACTACGGGGAGGTGCTGGGGATTCTCATGCTCAGTTTTCTGGCCGTGAGCGGCATTTACATCTTCAGCACCCTGCTCACCGCCCACGGCAGCTTGCGGAAAATGAATCAGCTGTTCCTCATCAGCATCGCCCTCAACGTTTTGCTCAACTATTTCTTCATTCTGGAGTGGAAAGCAGCCGGCGCCGCTCTGGCGACCCTCATCACCCAGTCCTTCGTCTTCCTGGGGAAACTGTACCTTTCAAAAACCGAAGTAGGATTGGCCTTCAGCCCTTCCGGAATGCTCCGGGTCGTCGGCTTCACCCTGAGTGTATTCGCCTCAGCCTATTTGCTCGGGGAAACACTGCGCCTGCCCTGGTTCTGGGAATTTGCCGCCATCCTTGGGCTGGGCGTGCTGCTGGGTATCGCATTCGGGCTCATCCAACCGAAGCTGCGCTACTTTCGAACTTTGTTCTCCCCCCAACCCTGAGCCCGAACCCATCCCTCCCCCGCTCATTTCCTACTTTTGCGGAGCTTTTCACAAGGAATACCCGACTGACCCTGCGTCATTCACAACCTCTTTTGATTGTACGATGAAGAAGGAAACTGCCCGCCCCACCCCCCAGGACTGGAGAACCCGGCAAATGACCCAAACCGAGAACAATTTGCTGGGCGTCCTGGCCACGCTTTACAAATACTGGAAGTATATCGTGGGTTTGTGTCTCGTGGTCGGCATTGTGGCTTCCATCACGGTGCTGCTCATGCCGGTTTATTACAAGTCCACCACCGTTTTTTATGCCGCCAGCCAGGATATGGCTCTGCCCGAATTCATCTTCGGCAATTCGAATCAGGCCATGGAATACTACGGCACGAACAACGATGCCGACCGCCTCATCACCATCGCCAAATCGGATGAGCTGGCCTCCTTTCTCATCGACTCCTTCAACCTCTATGAGCACTACGAAATCGACACCTCCCACCGGTTGGCCGACTATTACGTGAAGAAAAAATTCCGGAGCCTCTTCGAAGTCAAGCGCACCAAAGAAGACGCCATCCAGATTTCCATCGAAGACACCGACCGGGAGCTGGCCGCCGCCATGGTAAACGCCGCCCGCCAGCGCATCGATCAAATCGCCCAGGAGCTCATTCGCCGCAACCAGGCCAAGGTGTTGAAAACTTACGAGTCCAACTTGCAGCAAAAGCAACGCGAAATCCTCGCCCTGAGCGACAGCCTCGAACGCACCCGGCAGCAGTTCGGCATTTACGACACGCGCAATCAGGCGGAAATGCTGGCCACCCAGGTGACCAAAACCGAAGGAAAATTGATGAAGAACCGCGCCAAGCTCGAAGCCCTCAAAGCCGCCAACCGACCCGCCCTGCGCGACACCATCCTCATCGTGGACGCCACCGTCCGCGGCCTGGAAAAAGAGCTCGAGACCCTGCAAGCCAAACTCAACTCCTTCAACGAAGGCTTGGCCCTGACCGAAAACCTCAACACCCTTTACGAAGAACTCACCCAGGCTTTCGCCGAAGACCAGGAACGCTACCAGCAATTCAAGACTGCCTACGAATCGGGCTTTCCCACGTCCTTGCTGGTGGAGGCCGGAAAGGTGCCCGTCATCAAAGAACGCCCCAAGCGAACCATCCTGGTTCTGGCATCCGTCACGGTAGCCTTCGTGTTTGCCGTGTTGGGTGTCCTGGTGTACGAACAATACAAGAACCTGAACTGGAAGGAAATCTTCCATGCCTGACGTATTGCCCCATAGCGAATCCGGGATCGGCCGGCGAATACTGCTGCTTTGGGCCGCCTTGGTGTTGGTGGGTGTGTTGCTCGGCATCCTGAGCAATCATTTCGAATTGGTGGTCTTGCCGGGAGTCTTGCTGATTGGCTGTCTGGCCTTCCTGGATTTTCGGAAAGTGTTTTTCCTGATGCTGGGGCTCATTCCCTTCGCCATGGAAGTGGATTTGCCCGGGGGTTTTTCCACCGATTTTCCCACCGAGTTTCTCGTCATCGGGCTGATGGGGGTGTATTTTCTCTACCTGTTGCAGGAATACAGGCGATTGAATGCCCAATTCCTCCTCCATCCGCTGAGCCTGTTGGTCTTGCTTCACCTTGGATGGATTCTGGCCACCACCATCACTTCGCAGATACCCTGGATTTCCCTGAAGTTCTTTTTGGCCAAATGCTGGTACGTCGTCGTGTTTTTCTACCTCGCCGGCCGGATGCTGCGCTCGGAAAGGGATATCCAGCTTTTCTTCTGGGTCACCATTCTACCGCTCTGCCTGACGGCCGTCTATGCCATCATTCGGCATTACGGGGAAGGTTTTTCATTCATGGCGGTCAATCGGGTGGTGGTGCCTTTCTATCGCAATCACGTGAACTATGCCTGCCTGTTGGTGTTGATGGTCCCCCTCACCTTTCGAGCCTTTTGGTGGTACCGGCGATGGTCGTTTCGCTGGTGGGTGGTATTGGGTGCACTGCTCATTTTGCTGGTCGGGATTCAGTTGTCTTTCACGCGGGCGGCTTACGTATCGGTGTTCATCGCAGCGGGCGGATACTTCATCATCCGTTACCGACTGGTGAAGCCTGCACTTTTGGCAGCTTTTCTCGGCGCCATGGGAGGGCTCATCTATATGGTACACGACAACACTTACCTCCAATACGCCCCCAATTTCGAGCGCACCATCACCCACAAAAGATTCGACCGACTGGTGGAGGCCACTTTCGAAGGGGAAGACATTTCGACCATGGAGCGCGTTTACCGCTGGGTGGCTGGTTGGAACATGGTTCTGGACAAACCCCTGATGGGCTTCGGCCCCGGAAACTATCCGCGCTTTTACAAGGAATACACCGTCACCCGCTTTCGAACCTACGTCAGCAACAACCCCGACAACTCAGGTATCCACAACTACTACCTCATGACCCTCATCGAGCAGGGGCTCCTCGGCCTGCTCATCTTCCTGGGGATGTGCACCTACGTGCTCCTGAAGGGCGAGGGCGTTTATCGGGAACTCCAAGACACTGAGCGAAAACGCTCTCTCATGGCGTTTTTGCTCAGCGGGCTCATCATCTTCAGTCTCCTGCTCATCAACGACTTGATGGAAACCATCAAGGTGGGTCCCTACCTTTTCCTCAGCATGGCCGTTTTGGTCAACATGGACTTATTCACCCAGGGAAAATTGCCGCCCGAATGAAGGCCATGATTTTCGCTGCCGGCCGGGGCACCCGCCTGCGCCCCCTGACCGAAACCCGCCCCAAAGCCCTGGTGGAGGTGGGAGGCAAACCCCTGCTCGAATGGGTCCTCTTGAAACTGAAAGCGCAGGGATTTCGGGAAATCATCATCAACACTCATCACCTGGGGGAGCAAATCGAGGCCTTATTGAAAGCCAAAAACAACTTCGGGATACGCATCGCACTTTCCCCCGAATCGGACGAGCTGCTCGATACGGGTGGGGGTTTGAGGAAGGCGGCCTGGTTCTTCGACGACGGCCAACCCTTCCTGGTGCACAACGTCGACGTTCTGAGCGACCTGGATTTACAGGAGGTGCTTCGCTACCACGAAGAACGAAAACCTTTAGCCACACTCGTCGTGCGTCCCCGTCCCTCCTCCCGCCAACTCCTTTTCGAACCCCAAACCCTTCAACTGGTGGGATGGAAAAACCATTCCAGCGGGCAAACCCGTTGGGTAGGGGAGGTCCCTTCCAAAGAGCCCATAACCTGGGCTTTCAGCGGCATCCAAATAGTGGAGCCCCGTATCTTTGCCCACTTCCCAATTGAGAAGTCCGTCTTTTCCATCATCGAAGTGTATCTGGAAGCGGCCCGGAAGGAAAAAGTGAGCGCCTTTCTGGATGAAGACAGTGCCTGGCTGGATGTCGGAAAGCCGGCTTCCCTGCCCCAGGCCGAGAAGCTCCTCGCAGTGTGGAATTCGAGGGAAAATCAGTGAGCCCCCGCTTTCTTTGCTATCTTTACCCGACCCTGAAAGCCAGGAATTTATGAGCGCCCCACTCCACGAACCCCGCGCACCGAAACCCTTGATTTCGTAGCAGCGCCAACAATCGAAGCCGGCGTGCCGTTTTAACCTCCATCGAGAAAATACTGGCTCCTATGTTGAATTTCGAGTTCCTGAATCGGCCGGTGGAAGAGCCCCGCTTGAGCATCTACAAGCGGATCATCCGGGGCATGTGGATTGCTTTGGGAGTGGGTGTGTTGTCGGGAATTCTCCTGTTCATCGGGCTCTCCTTCACCGACTTGCCGGATACGGAAGAGCTGGAAAACCCGAAAAACAAATGGGCATCCCTGGTTTTGGCATCCAATGGCGAAGTGCTGGGGCGCTACTTCACGGAAAACCGGGTGCCCGTCGATTTCGAAGACCTCTCCCCCTACGTCGTGCAAGCCTTGCTCGCCACCGAAGACGAGCGCTACTACAAACATTGCGGCATCGATTTCCAGGCTCTCGGTCGGGTATTCTTCAAAACCCTCCTGCTGGGGCAAAAAAGTTCAGGGGGAGCCAGTACTGTCACGCAACAATTGGCCAAACTGCTCTTTACGGGGCGAAAGGCATCAGGCTTCAAACGGGTGGTTCAGAAACTCAAGGAGTGGATCATCGCCGTCCAACTGGAACGCAAATACACCAAGGAGGAAATCATCGCCATGTACCTGAACAAATTTGATTTCCTCTATGACAGCCACGGCATCCAGGCAGCCGCCGAAACGTATTTCGGCAAATCCCAGGATTCCCTGACCATCGAAGAAGCAGCCACCCTCGTGGGCATGCTCAAAAATCCTTCTCTGTTCAACCCCCGCCTCCGACCCGACACCGTCAAACACCGGCGGGAAGTGGTGCTCAAACAGATGCTCCGCAACAAGCACATCACCCAGGAGGAATACGACTCCTTGCGTCAGTTGCCCCTCGACATCTCCCGCTTCAGCCGCAAAACCCACCACGAAGGCATCGCCCAGTACTTCCGCATGGTGCTCAGTCAACGCCTGCCGGAAATCCTCGCCAGCGACTTCGCCAAGAAAAAAGCCAACGGCGAACCCTACGACATCTACCGCGACGGGTTGAAAATCTACACCACCATTGACCCCACCCTGCAACGCCACGCCGAAGCGGCTATGTGGAAACACATGCAACAGGTTCAAAAACGCTTCTGGAAAATATGGAGCTGGCAACGAACCGACCCCTGGAATTATCGAGATGAGGAAACCACCCCGACCGAACTCAAAGCCCGACAGCGAAAGCTCAACTGGCTCATTCAACAATCCGACCGCTATCAAACCATGCGCTCCCGCTACCTGGACGATCTGCTGTCCGAACTGGCAGCAGAAGTCGAAGGGCTGAATACCCGAGACATCGACATCGAACGGATGCTGGCGGAAGAAAAACGGAAGGGACACCTGAAACGCCTGGTGTCCAACAACCTCATCACCGAAAAAATGGCTTTGCAATATCGCAAAGCCCTCAAAAGTGAAGTTTGGCCTCGCGTGAAATCCAGCTGGGAAGCCCTGCAAGAAGAAGTCAAACTCGTATTCAACAAGCCGGTGCCGATGAAAGTCTTCGCCTATAACGAACAGGGCGAAAAAGACACCATCATGAGCCCCCTGGATTCCATCAAATACCACCACGGTTTCCTGCAAATCGGTTCCTTGGCGGTGGATCCCCGCACCGGCCACATCAAAGCCTGGATCGGTGGAATCAACCACAAGTACTTCGCCTTCGATCACGTAAACACGAGCCGGCAAGTGGGGTCCACCTTCAAGCCTTTCGTTTATGCTACCGCCATCGCCCAGCAAGGCTTCTCCCCTTGCTATCTGGTGCAAGACCTCCCCCGAACCATCTTCCCCGGCGAAGGCAGTTTCGGATTGCTCGAACCCTGGACCCCCAGCAATGCCAACGGTCAGTACTCCGGACAAACGATGACCCTGAAATATGCCCTGAGAAAATCGGTGAACACCGTCTCCGTCTTCCTCATGCAACAGCTCGGCAGCACCGAACCCGTTAGGGAACTCGTCCGAAACATGGGCATCGACGTGGACCAACGGTACCCCAACGGCCAACTACGCGTACCCAAAGCCCCCTCCATTTGCCTGGGCAGCTGCGACCTCTCCGTCTTCGAAATGACCGGAGCCTACACCACCTTCGCCAACAACGGCTACTACTCCAAGCCCATTTTCATCACCCGCATCGAAGACTCCAACGGCCGGGTCATCTACAGGGAAGAAAGCGTCGAACGCCAGGCTCTTCAGGAAATTCCCAATTACGTCATGGTGGAAATGCTGAAGTACGCTTCCGGCGGGATGGGATTGAAAAGCGAAGCCGGCGGCAAAACGGGTACCACCAACGATTTCGTCGACGGCTGGTTCATGGGCATTACCCCCACCCTGGTCGTGGGTACCTGGGTGGGAGGGGAAGATCGTTGGATTCGCTTCCTTGACCTGGAAAACGGCCAGGGCTCCCGTATGGCCAAACCCTTCTTCGTCGAATTCATCAAACGGCTGGAGGAAGACGAATCCAGTGGTTACGACTACAACGCCCGCTTCCACCGCCCCTCCGGGCCCATTCCCATTCAGCTCGATTGCCAGGAATACGAACAAAGCGCCGACACCAACCTCCCCCCACTTGACATGCTCGATGAGGACGAATTCATCGAAGACCCCTTCGGCGATGAAATCCGTTTCTCCCCCTCCGACACCATCCGTAAGAAGAAACCCCTTGCCAACGACATCCACAATCGTGGAGGAGGATGATTTTCATTTTCCACAATGTGTAAAAACATGTGGAAAACATCACATACTTGATTTCTTCATTCCGAAGACGTAAGAAACGAATAAGGCGGCACCAAGTAGCAGAAGTGCCACTGCCTGGTGCAGCACCCCAAAGGCAATGGGAATGCGGCCTATGCTGTTGATAACGGTGAATACCCCCAGTAAAAACTGAATTATCAACAGGATTACCAACCAATTAGCCCCTTTTACCAACAACTTTTCCCCATTTCCCCTCCAAACCCGCCACGTAAACAACACACCCAACAAAAGAAGCCCCCAGGCGGTGATTCGGTGCACCAGCTGCACCGCGCCTTTGATAAAGGTCGAAGGTTCGTAGTTCAAGAAATAATCAAGACTCCAGTGGGGCTTTTCGGCAAAAAGCTGGAAAAAACCCTCCATTCGAACAAACACGGGAAAATGGGGGAAAACCAAGCCAGCCCGCATGCCTGCCATCAAGCCCCCGAACAAAATTTGAAGAAAAAGCAAGGCGATGAACCAGCGGGCCAGCCTCCGCTCCGACCGCAGATGTTCCCCCTGAAAATTCCTTTCCCCTGGAAATGCGGCCAGAAACCACGTCCAGAGCAAATAACCGAACAACAATACCGCCAAGCCCAGGTGGATGATCAATTTATAGGCGCTGACCCAGGTGCGCGTGTCATCGTTCAAACCGCTCTTGACCATTACCCACCCAAAAGTAGCCACCACAGCCGCCAGAAAAATCACCACCCCCAACCGTCGCATCAGCCAGGGAGGCAGCATCTTCCGTATCCAGAAATAGAGAAAAGGAATGGCGAAAACCAGTCCCATCAACCGAGCCCAGTTCCGATGCAGATACTCCCAGAAGTAAATCCACTTGAACTCCCCCAGCGTCATATCGGCATGAAGGGCCACATACTGCCGGCGGGCAGCCTGTTTGTATGCTTCAAAAGCCTCCTCCCATTGCTCGGTGTTCAGGGGAGGCAATGTCCCCTGGATGACGGCCCACTCTGTGATTGACAAGCCGGAGTCCGTCAAACGGGTGATTCCACCTATTACGACTTGAAACAGTACCATTATGCAACCCAGGAGCAACCAATTGCGTACACTCCTGGCAAGGGGATCTCCCGACATAGCACTTCAGGGTTTGAATCCAAAATGTTGCAGGCAAAGGTAGGGCTCCTCCTCGCAGCATCTTCACAAACCAGCCAATACCTATTGTCTTTTAAAATTAAAATTTAAATCCTCCCCTTATTATTAGTCCGGTGGATACGGGCGTACTTTCTGCTCCTTTCATTGGGTTTTCTCGTTCTCCACTTTCCGACTACCGTTCTCCACCTCTATTTCAATCCATTCCTGCTGTATTTCAAGCCCTTTTCCTTTTTTCCACATCCTTCCCATTAATTTTTCACTGGATTTTTTTCCTTTTTGAAGAGAGTAATAACTTGGGCATTCATGTGGATTTCTTCTTCGCGATTGTTCAAGAATCTCTTGATATGATTTTTGAGTGTATTGGTTAAATCTATATTCTTGAAAACTGTTCATTACCCCCCGGCTTTTTCACAGGGATTTCCCGGTTTGCCAAGACCAACCTGGAAAAGAGGGGGCATTGATGTGTAGTGAATTATGAAATTTAAAATTCTCCATAGGTGAAACAGGTTGTTTCGCCCTTTTGGACTCAGAACCCGAGGTTCTAAACGATTAAAGATGTGTGGGCGATTTTCTCTTTCGACGACCAAGGAAAAAATCCAGGCTGAGTTGCCTTTCGTAGAGGTGGATCAAAACCTTCGGATTAGCTACAACATCGCACCAACCCAGCATGCTTATGTGGTGGCCAACGATCAACCCACGCGTCTGCAATACATCGTCTGGGGGTTGATTCCCTACTGGAGCCGAGACGGGAAGGTCAGCGGGAAGCTCATCAATGCCCGTATGGAAGGGATCGAAACGAAGCCTTCCTTTCGAATGCCCATACGCCAGCGTCGTTGCCTGGTGTTGGCCGACAGTTTTTATGAGTGGAAAAGGGAAGGGAACCGCAAAGTACCTTACCGCATATTTGCCAAAGACGGGCGGCTGCTGACTTTCGGGGGCATCTGGGACTTGTGGTACGATGGCGAGTACGGATTGAAGACCTTTGCCATCATTACCACACCGCCGAATGAGGAAATGGCACCGATTCACAACCGGATGCCTTTGCTCTTGAGCAACCCGGAAGAGCGGGAACTTTGGTTGGCGGAAGGCGCCGAACTGGAGGACATCTTGTCTTTGCTTCGCCCTGCCAATGACGGGACTTTGGCTATGTACCGGGTTTCTTCGAAAGTCAATTCAGTGAAAAACGACGGCCCGGAGCTCCACGAAGAAGTACCGGAACAACCGGGGTTGTTCGAGTGATATCCGATATCCGGCAAGGAAGAGCACCTGAAGAGAAAACTACCATGCTTGTCAAAACCTATGCAAGTGCCGTTCATGGAGTGGATGCCCGCACGATAACGGTTGAAGTGAGCGCCGGCGGAATGGTTGCCATGGGAAAGCAATTCTATTGGCTGGTCGGGCTACCCGATAACGTGGTCAAAGAAGGCTTTCAGCGCATCGAGGCGGCCATCAAGAACATCGGCTTGACTATGAAGCGGGTGAAGACAGTTGTCAATCTGGCACCCGCGGATATCCGCAAGGAGGGGTCTGCTTACGATTTGCCCATTGCCATTGGGGTGCTGGCGGCTACCGGGCAAATCGAAGTTCCGGACCTGGAGCGATACATGCTGATGGGGGAACTCTCCCTCGATGGAGGGTTGCGGCCCATCAAAGGGGCTTTGCCCATCGCCATTCAAGCCCGGGCCGAGAAGTTCAAGGCTTTCATTTTGCCTAAAGAAAATGCGCGCGAAGCAGCCATCGTGAACGACCTGGAGGTTTACGGGGTCGAGAGTTTGCGCGAGGCGGTGGATTTGATGACCGGGCGAATCGCCATGGCGCCCGTGTTCGTGGAGACCCGGGACGAATTTTACCAGAATCAGAACGCGTACCAGGTTGACTTTTCCGACGTCAAGGGCCAGGAAAATGTCAAGCGGGCTTTGGAGTTGGCTGCTGCAGGCGGGCATAACGTCATTCTCATCGGCCCCCCTGGAGCCGGGAAGACTATGCTTGCGCGGCGCATGCCTACCATCTTGCCGCCGCTGACCTTGCACGAAGCCCTCGAAACGACCAAAATCCACAGCGTGGCGGGCATTTTGCCCGGCAACTCTTCCCTCATCGCCCAACGACCCTTCCGCGCACCCCATCACACCATCAGCGATGTGGCATTGGTGGGCGGGGGCTCCAACCCCATGCCCGGGGAAATATCCCTGGCACATAACGGCGTGCTGTTTCTCGATGAATTGCCTGAGTTCAAACGTTCGGTCCTCGAGGTCATGCGTCAACCCATGGAAGAGCGCAAAGTGACCATTTCCCGGGCCAAAATATCGGTGGATTATCCCGCCAATTTCATGCTCATTGCCTCGATGAACCCCTGTCCCTGTGGATATTACAACCACCCCACCAAGGATTGTGTGTGTGGGCCGGGTGTGGTCAAGCGCTATCTCAATCGCATTTCCGGACCTTTGCTCGACCGAATCGATTTGCACGTTGAGGTCACGCCGGTTTCCTACGAAGAACTGGCCGACACTGCGCCCGCCGGTAGAACGAGCAAGGAAATAGCGGAAGGCGTGGTTCGGGCCCGGACCATTCAGGCCGAGCGCTTCAAGGGATACCCGGGAATTTACTGCAATGCTCAAATGCCCGGGCGGCTGGTGCGGGAAGTCTGTAAACTCGATTCGGCTTGCACCAAATTGCTCAAGCGAGCCATGGAGGTTCAAAAACTTTCGGCGCGCGCCTATGACCGCATTCTCAAAGTAGCCCGTACGAGCGCCGACCTGGCGGGCAGCCCCGACATCAAACTCGAACATTTGGCCGAAGCCATCCAATACCGAAGTCTGGATCGGGAAGGCTGGGTGGGTTGACGGACCCTGAAAATCTCCCCTGAATGAGTAAAAGAATCATCTCCTACAACGTCAATGGAATTCGTTCGGCCATTCGGAAGGGCTTGATAGAATGGCTGAGGGCCCATGATTTTGACCTGATTTGCATTCAGGAAACCAAAGCCACCCCCGAGCAAGTCGATTTGAAGGAGTTGACCGACCTGGGGTATCACGCCTATTGGCACAGTGCCGAAAAGAAAGGCTACAGCGGCGTGCTCACCCTGAGTAAACTGCAGCCCGACCGGGTTGAGCACGGGTGTGGGATGGAGAGGTACGACCGGGAAGGGCGAATTCTCCGAACCGACTTCGGTGAATGCACCCTCCTCAATTGCTACTTTCCTTCCGGCACCACCGGCGATGTCCGGCAGACCTTCAAGTATGAGTTTTTGGATGATTTTTACGATTGGATCTCGGCCTTAAAGAAGGAGCGCCCCAACCTCGTCGTTGCGGGGGACTTCAACATCGCTCACACCGAGATGGATATCCACGACCCCAAAGGCAACAAGAACAGTTCCGGCTTTCTTCCGGAGGAACGCGCTTGGATGGACAAATGGTTTCAGAACGGTTTCATCGATTCCTTCCGGTATATCCACCCCGACAAGGTCGAGTACAGCTGGTGGAGTTTCCGAGCCAATGCCCGGGCCAACAACAAGGGGTGGCGTATCGATTACCTGACGGTGAGCCAGAATTTGAAGGAGCGGATTTTGGATGCCGGGCATTTCATGGAAGTCGTGCATTCCGATCATTGCCCGGTGTTCCTGGAGCTGGATTGTTGAAAAAGAAAAACCCCGGTCGGAAAGGACCGGGGTCTCGGATGACTGGTTGACCCACCAGGATTCGAACCTGGACTCTCAGAACCAAAATCTGATGTGCTGCCGTTACACCATGGGTCATGGACTGTGCACCTCGATCAGCACAACCAAAGGGTCAAACCAGCTTTTCAAAAAAGCGGAGCAAAGGTATAATTTTTTGGAATTGGAGGAAAGGCTCCCGTCAGCGAATTTTTTCAAGGGGAGTCGCCTCATTCCTCCCAACCCATCTTTCAATTTTCTTACCAAAACAATCCGTTCCTGCACCCTGGTTCCTTAGGGGGCCAAGGATGCCTCGCCGCCCCGAACGATAATCGGGGATATTGCCTGAGCGGCTGAATTGGCAAAGCGATATATTTGAAGGGTACGAATCATGCCCCCCAATGAGAACACATACTTTGAGAAAACGGTGGGAACCCCTTCCCTTTGACCCCGCGCGTGTAGATGCCCTGCAGAAAGCCCTCGGAATCCGTCGCGTGTTTTGCCGGCTCCTCGTTCAGCGGGGCATCCACACCTTCGAAGAGGCTCGGTTTTTCTTTCGCCCGTCGCTGAGCGATTTGCACGATCCCTTTTTGATGAAAGACATGGACCGGGCGGTGGAGCGACTGACCCGGGCGATCGAAGCGGGTGAGAAAATATTGCTCTACGGCGATTACGATGTGGACGGGACTACGGCTGTTGCCATGATGTATGCCTTTCTCGAGGATTTGTACCCTCAGTTCGATTACTACCTGCCCGATCGGAAGTCCGAGGGGTATGGGATTTCGGAGAAAGGTGTGCAGTTTGCCCGTCAAAATGGGTTTTCGCTTGTCATCGCCTTAGACTGCGGCATTCGGGCCGTGGATAAAATCCGGGAGGCGGCAAGACACGGAATTGATTTCATCGTTTGCGATCATCATCTACCGAAGGCAGTACTTCCGCCTGCGGCAGCCGTATTGGACCCCAAGCGGGCGGATTGCCCTTATCCCTTCAAGGAGTTGACGGGCTGTGGGGTAGCATTCAAGTTGCTGCAGGCGTTTTCGCGGCGGCATCATCTTTCCGAAGCGAATGTGTTTGCCCTGCTGGACCTGGTGGCCCTGAGCATTGCCAGCGACATTGTTCCCATAGTGGGGGAGAATCGGATTCTGGCGAAATTCGGTCTCGAGCAGTTGAATCGAACGAAGCGGCCGGGGCTTCAGGCTCTGATGCTCGAGTCGAGGCGCTCGCGGCCGTTCTCCATCAGTGACATTGTTTTCGGGCTTGCTCCCATGATCAATGCGGCGGGGCGCCTGTCCAGTGCGGAATGGGCCGTGAAGTTGATGGTGAGTCGTCATCCTTATGTTGGGCGGGAATATGCGAGAATGTTGTACTATCGCAACCAGTTGCGCAAGGATGAGGATCAGGCTACGACCTACGAAGCGCAGAAAATGATTGCCGAGTTGCCCGATTGGCAGGAGCGGAAATCATTGGTGGTGTTTCAGGGGCACTGGCATCCGGGGGTTTTGGGAATCGTGGCTGCGCGATTGGCTGAAATTTACCACCGGCCCGCTATCGTTTTTACGCAGGTGGAGAACGGCCTGGTTGGGTCGGCTCGCTCGATTCCCGGGTTCGACTTGCACGAAGCATTGAATGATTGCCGGCGCTTCTTCGATAGCTTCGGGGGGCATCATCATGCGGCTGGCATTCGCATGAAAAAAGAGTGGCTGGGTGCGTTTCGCGAAGCCTTCGAAGTCAGCTGCAGGAGACGTTGGAACCCGGCGTTCGACCTGCCCGTCATTCCGATTGCGGCAGAGCTGCGGCTTAGGGATATCGACTTGAAGTTTTGGAACATCTTGCGGCAGTTTGCGCCATTCGGTCCGGGCAATCGAAATCCCATCTTTCTGAGCCGGGGCGTGCGCGACAGCGGCCGAAGCCGGTTGGTGAAGAAAGACCACCTGATGCTCAGTGTCATTCAGGAAGGGGAGGACCGAATTGGGGGCATTGCCTTTGGTATGGGGCACTTGCTGGAGAAGGTGAAATCCGGCCGGCCCTTCGACATTTGCTACCGGCTGGAACAGCGGGTTTGGAGGGGAAAGCCCGAATTGCGAATGTTGGTCAATGACCTTGATTTTCACAATTGACATGCACCCTATGAAGAAAGAGAGGATTCATTCCGAACAGGCTCCCAAGCCCGTGGGACCCTACCCCCATGCGTTGCGCGTGGGCAATTTGCTTTTCTTGTCGGGCATCGGCCCACGGGACCCGGAGACCAACGCCGTTCCCGGCTTGGAGCTGGCCGAGTCAGGCAACTATCTGGCTTTTGATTTCGAAGCCCAGTGTCGGGCGGTTTTCGAGAATGTGAAAACCGTGCTGGAAAGCTGCGGAGCGAAATGGGAGGATTTGGTGGATGTGACGGTGTTTCTGACAAACATGAAGCGGGATTTCCACACTTTCAACCGCGTTTACAAGGAGTATTTCCGGGACCACCAGCCCTGCCGAACCACGGTGGGCATCGATTCACTGCCCACCCCCATCGATATTGAATTGAAGTGCATCGCCTGGTTGGGGGATTGATTCCGAGAGTCCGCTCAATTGCATCGGTGGGGGGCGATGAGTTTGAATTCCGGGATGGCGGCCCGGAACAACTTGCCGGTGTTCAGCACCTTCATGATGTAAAAGCCTTGCATCTTACCGATTTCCGAGTTCAAGGGGCACCAGGAGGTGTATTCATAGCTCTGCCCGGGTGTGAGAACGGGCATTTGACCCACTACGCCTTCCCCTTCCACTTCTTTGTTCGTTCCATCGGAATCGGAAATGAACCAATGGCGTGCTAGCAACTGGACCCGAGAGCTGCTCAAGTTCTCGATGCGTACTTTATAACCGAAGGCAAACCGGCCTTGCCGGGGCTGGGATTCCTTTTCCAGGTAGAAGCTTTCGACGCTGACCTTGATGCCGTTAGTGATTATGGTTTCCATAGAGTTGTGGGTTAGAGGGAGTTGGCAACCTGTTCCTTGACTTTCTCCAGCTCGTCTTTCATTTGAACCACTAATTTCTGAATCTCGGATGAATAAGCCTTGGCGCCCATGGTGTTGATTTCTCGACCCATCTCCTGGCTGATGAAGCTGAGTTTGCGCCCTTTGAGAGTGGTCGGCTTGTCGAGTTGTTCGAGGAAATAATTGCAGTGTTGTTCCAGACGCACCTTTTCCTCCGTGATGTCTATCTTCTCCAGGTAAAAGAGAATCTCCTGCTCGAATCGGTTTTCATCGATGTTCTCGCTGCCCAGAAACTCTTCCAGATTTTGCCGAAGGCGGTTGCGCAGGGCCAAGATGCGGTCTTTCTCAAAGGGGTTCAAATTTTTGAGGCAGTCCAGGATGTTGGCGATGCGCAGGCGGAGGTCCGATTCCATGGCGGCGCCTTCCGCTTTCCGGTAGGTTTCGAATTTTTCCAGGGCCTCATCCAGGGTTTTTTCCACGCAAGCCCATTCCTCGGGCTCGATTTCTTCTTCTATTCCCCCAATGACGCTGGGAATCCGCAGGATGGCTTGCATCAGATCGCCGGGCGGCATGCCCAGCTCCTTTGCGAGGTGGGACAGTTCCAGGTAGTACTTCTTGAACAGCGGCACGTTCAAACTGAAAGCCTCATCCCCCTGAAAAGATTTGACGTCTATGGTGACGTCGATTTTCCCTCGCTCCACCTTTTGTGTGATGTATTTTCGCAGAAAGGGTTCTTTCTCTTTGTAATTGGCGGGAAACTTGAATCGGATATCGGTGAACTTGCTGTTGAGGGAGCGGATTTCGATGGTGATGGTTTTTTCTTTGTGGGTGGCTGTGGCGCGGCCATAGCCCGTCATTGAGAGTAGCATGTGCGAGTAGGGTTTAGGGAAGTAGTATCCATGGATTACGAGGTGTTGAACAAAGATACACATTGAAGCCATAGCCTGGCAGGCCGGGGGTTGGGATAGCGTGTAAGCTGATATTTTTCATTTCAGTATTAATAAAAGGCATAATCAATTGAGACAGAGGAAAAAGAAATGGAAATTAAAGTTGAATTTATTTCCTGGAAAGGAAAATTTTCCGAAATTTGCCACTCGTTTGGAAAAACGAGATTTTTATCTGTAACTCATTCTGAACCAATAAAATAACAATGAGAAAAGCTGATTTGGTCAACGCCATCTCCGAAAAAACGGGAGTTGCCAAGGTGGACGTGTTGGTGACTTTGGAGGAGTTTTTCAAGCAGGTCAAAGGCTCCCTGGCCTCCGGTGAAAATGTGTACATCCGTGGCTTTGGCAGCTTCATCATCAAAAAACGCGCACGAAAGATTGGGCGCCACATCAAGAAGAATGTCGCCATTGAAATTCCCGAACACTACATCCCCTCTTTCAAGCCCGCCAAAGTATTCGTCGAGCAGGTGAAGGACAACGTGACCGCCTTGCCCAGTGATGACGGGAAGAAATAGGAGACCTTGAAAAATATGTGGGCATGAACAAGGCTCAGGGGTTAGTACTGGCGGTTTGCGTGGGGGTATTTGCTATCCTGGCTGGCGTTCTGCCGACCAAACCGGCAAAAATAGCCGAGGCTGAAAAGAAGCGTTCTCTTTCCTTTTCCCGCCTGGACCCCGATAGTCGAATCGCCCAGGAACGGGAACGGCTGGAGGGGCAGTTGCGCACCCAGTTGCAAGCTCTGGAATTGGAAGCCCAATCGGATGACGATTCCCTGGCACTTGAAGCCACCAAACGGCTGTCGGGGTTTTGGTTCGATGCCGGTAAGCCCTGGATCAGTGGCTATTATGCTCGAAAGGTAGCGGAGAAAGAAGGCACGGAGGAGGCTTGGTCCATTGCCGGGACCACCTTTTTGCTCTGTTTACAGGGAAAGGAACTGGAAGAATCCATTCGGGGCTACTGTTTCGACGAAGCCGTGGCAGCTTTCGAGGCGGCTTTGTCGCTCAATCCGAAAAACCTCGACAACCGAATTAATTTGAGCCTTGTTTACGTGGAAAGCCCGCCGGAAGACAACCCCATGAAGGGCATCCGAATGTTGTTGGATTTGTCCCGAGAATATCCGGAGAGTGCTGCGGTGTTGAATCAGTTGGGGAGGCTGGCTTTGCAGACGGGGCAAATCGATAAAGCATTGGAGCGACTGGAGGCGGCTCTCCAACTCGAGCCCCAAAACCCCAAGACCCTCTGCCTGCTGGCCCGGGCCTACCAACAAGCGGGGGATACGGTTCGAGCTGCTCGATTCGAGGCCGCGTGCGCCGGGGGCTCCGGCTCTGTTCAGGGGGTGGATGAATGATTGCCCATAATCTGGTAAATTTGCACCCCAATTTTGCTAACCTTTAAATTTTGTTGAAAATGCCTTGTGGACGAAAACGCAAAAGACATAAAATCGCCACCCACAAACGGAAGAAGCGCCTGCGCAAAAACCGGCACAAGAAGAAGAACAGGTAAGCCGTGGGGGGTATAGCACCCCCTGCCCACCTGTTTCCGCCCGGAATTCATTTGAACCCCGAAGCAGGCAATGGTGCTGCCGTAATGGTGAAACCAAGAGTCAAAGCTTGAACGGCTGTTTCGAAAAACCTAAAAAGATTTACCACTCCACTTGGGGTGTTTTGTGGAAAGTTGCTGAAAGGAACTGGTCAATCGTCGTTTGCTCGCCTTCTGCTTTCTTCAATTGCTGACCTTAGCCCCATCTGCCA
The DNA here is from genome assembly GCA_964496055.1 of uncultured Saprospiraceae bacterium. GTDB lineage: Bacteria > Bacteroidota > Bacteroidia > Chitinophagales > Saprospiraceae > CAZBYX01. The sequence goes on along the minus strand of CAZBYX010000001.1, from coordinate 43,677 downwards.
CTGATTTCGCTCCGGATTCCTTTCAGGTTTTGGCCCTTCCTCCCAAGTCTCTCCTTCCCACTACGGCGGCTTTTGGCGACGGGTGTCGTGCCTGTCCATTATGGGTACTAAAGAAAACTCAAGCCGTGCGAAAAGAACTCATCATCAACTCCTCCCCTACTGAGGTGAACATAGCCCTGTTGGAGGACGGGAAATTGGTCGAACTGCACGAACAGAAGACCAATACCAACTTCACCGTCGGGGATATTTTCCTTGGGCGGGTGAAGAAACTCATGCCCGGGCTGAATGCTGCCTTTGTGGATATTGGTCACAAAAAGGATGCATTCCTGCACTACACCGACCTGGGACCCAAACTGCGTTCCCTCATCAAGTTTACCAATGGCGCCATTTCGGGCAGCCTCAATACGCACCGGCTGGAAAATTTCAAGCTGGAGCCCGAGATCATCAAAACCGGCAAGATTGACCAGGTTTTGGAAAAGCGCCAGAACATCCTGGTGCAGATTCTCAAGGAGCCCATTTCCACGAAAGGCCCGCGCCTGAGCTGCGAAATCACCTTGCCCGGGCGCTATCTGGTGCTTACGCCGTTCAATGAGGTGGTGGCTGTTTCCAAAAAGATCGGCAGTGCGGAGGAGCGCAAGCGGCTGAAGGTGCTCGTAGAAAGCATTCGGCCCAAGAATTTCGGTGTCATCGTGCGGACGGCTGCCGAGGGCAAGAAAGTCGCCGATCTGCACGAGGAGTTGTCCGCGCTTTTAGCCAAGTGGGAGAACATTTTCAAGCAATTGCATCGGGCACGTCCTCCCCTCAAACTCCTCAGTGAGCTGGACAAGACCACCAGCATTTTGCGGGACGTCCTGAACGACGACTTCAGCCGAATCGTCGTGAACGACAAACAGCTCTACCACAACATCAAGAGCTTTTTGGCTTCTTTTGCTCCTAACAAGGTCAACATTCTCCAACTCCACAAGAACCGCAAGCCCATATTCGAGGCCTACGGAATCAACCGCCAGATCAAAGCCTCCTTTGGGCGCACCTACAATCTCTCCAGTGGGGCTTACCTGGTCATCGAGTCCACCGAGGCGATGCACGTCATCGACGTGAACAGCGGGCACAAGATGAGCAGCAAGAACCAGGAGGAAGCCGTATTGAAGGTCAATTTGGAAGCGGCGGAGGAAATCGCCAGGCAATTGCGCCTGCGGGATTTCGGTGGTATCATCATCGTCGATTTCATCGACATGAAGAACACCGAAAACAAGCGCAAACTGGTGACTGCCATGCGCCAGTTCATGAAGAAGGACCACGCCCAGCACACCGTCCTACCCCTGAGCAAGTTCGGCTTGATGCAAATAACACGGCAACGCGTTCGCCCCGAAGTGCGCATCAATACCGCAGAAATCTGCCCGGCCTGCCGGGGAACCGGCAAAGTGAATCCCTCCATCCTGGTCATCGACGAAATCGAGCGCGATTTGAAATTCATCCTGCAATCGAGGCCCAAATCGAAAATAACCCTGAAGGTTCATCCTTTCCTCGCCGCGTACATCAAGCGGGGCTTCCCCAGCCTCCAGATGAAATGGTACATGCAGTACTACAATTGGATTCGAGTGGAAGAGGACGAGGACCAGCCCATGCTGACGTATAAGTTTTACGACAGCAATGAAGACGAAATCCGCTTCAATTGAACGGCTTGTCCTTCAGGGCGGGCAGCCGCAATCGCCCGCCCGACAGCTGATGAGGAACAGGCAACAGAGAAGCAGGAAGAGGAGGAATGTTGAAATTCGGGATTTCATCCTGGGCGGGTTGTTTTGGCACTTGCCAAGGTAGCAGACTTTCCCAATTTTTTCAGCTTGAAGCATTTTCTGGTTTGTGTACTGAATTGGGGATTGGGGCATGCCAGCCGGTGTGTTCCGCTGATTCGGCGCATAGTGGAATCGGGTGCCCGGGTGAGCCTCGCCTCGGACGGGGATGCCCTCGAATTGTTGCGCATCGAGTTTCCCGACCTACCCTGCCTCGTGTTACCGCCCTACCGCATTCGCTATCCCTTTGGGAACATGACGCTGAACATGGCCCTGCAAATGCCTCGGGTAATTCGGGCCATCCAGCAGGAACATCGGGTGGTGAAGCAGTTTGTCGGGAGGGAAAAGGTAGATTGCGTGATTTCCGACAACCGCTATGGCTGTTGGGCGGTGAAAACGCCTTCCATCTTCCTGTCCCATCAGTTGCGGCCCCTGATTCCCAACCCGCTTCTGGAAGGCCCCGTGCATTGGGGGATTGCCAGGTGGCTGCACCGTTTCGATGAGGTATGGATACCCGACCAACCCCCTCCCCATGCTTTGGCGGAAAAACTTCACAAAGGGTTTCAGGGGCGCCCGCTCCGCTATTTGGGGTGGCTGTCGCGCTTTGCCACTCCTTTGCCCCCTAAAAATTGGGAATACGAATTGGCGGCCATTTTGTCCGGTCCGGAGCCACAGCGGACTTTGTTGGAGGAGGCTGTGCTCCGGCAGGCGGAACGAATCCCCGGCAAATTGCTTTTGGTGCGGGGGCGGCCCTCACCCCCCCAACACCTTCCCTCCAATGTGGATGGGTGTGAACTGGTATCCGGGAGGGAGTTGGAGGTTTGGGTGAGGAAGTCCCGGTTCCTCTTGTGCCGTTCCGGGTATAGCAGCCTCATGGACTTAAAAGCCCTGGGGCGTTCGGCTTTGTTGGTGCCTACGCCGGGTCAGACGGAACAACTTTATCTGGCAGCGCGAGCGCGGGAGGGGAGGTGGTGTGTCGTGCAATCCCAGGAGAGGCTGGACTTGTTGGCAGGATTGGAGGAGTTGAGAGCGCTTCCGCCATTCGCCTCCCTCCAACCGCCTTCCCCAAACTGGGAGCCTTTGGATGCCTTGCTCGGAAGCTGATGCGGAGGGATTTGCATCGGGCAGCCTATTTGTTGTGGGCACTCATCGCCCGTTCCACTCCGATGGTTGCGAAATCCAGCACGATGGTGGCCGCCTTTTCGATGATTTCCGGCAGGTGGTTCCTTTCTTCTTCATTCCATTCCCCCAGAACGTAGTCAGATTGTTGCCCTTTGTGGAAATCGTTGCCGATGCCGATGCGCAGTCGGGCATAATTCGGATGGCCGAGGTATTCTTCGATGCTCTTCAAGCCGTTGTGGCCGCCGTGGCTGCCTTTTTTCCGCAGGCGGAGTTTGCCAAAGTCGAGGTTGATGTCGTCCACGACCACCAACAGGTTTTCCGGCTTTATTTTCTTGCGTTGCATCCAATAGCGGATCGCCTTGCCGCTCAAGTTCATGTAGGTGGTGGGTTTCAGGAGGATGAATTTTCGACCCTTGTGACGAAATTCGCTCAAGAAACCCTGCTGCACCCGCTCGAATTCGGCTTGGAAGCGAGCAGCCAGGTGGTCCACCACCAAAAAGCCGGCGTTGTGTCGGGTGTTCTCGTATTCGGCACCGGGATTTCCCAGCCCGGCAATCAAATAATTCATGGAAGGATCTTCTTTGGCAGAAGGGCGGATGCCCAGCAATTTTCTCAACCACCGCATTGACGAGTGGGTTTGAGCCGTTCGAAAGGGCGAGGTTAGAATGTGGGCGCAAAGGTAAGCGGTCTGGGTTTTAAGGGCGGTGCGATTTTTCCGACAATTTTGGCTGCATTTATGCTACTTCTGAATTATGTATAGCTTGCAAGCATGACCCGGTATGTGAAAAACACCTTTTACAGTTTCCCCTGCCAGCTGCTCTTACTCCATTTGAGGAGCAATCTCTTGCTGTTGTTCACCTGGGTGTTTCTGGTGCTGCTGATTTCCGGGGCGGTGGGTAAGAAATTCGGCATTCGGGTGTTGTTTTTGTCTCCCGAGTATTTGGGAAAGGTGGATTTCTGGAGCTTTTTCTGTGTGGGGGTGGCCTTCGGATCGTTTTTCATGACCTGGAACCTGACCTGCTATTTGCTCGAGGCCAACCGATTTCCCTTCCTGGCTTCCCTGGGCCGCCCCTTCACCAAATTTTGCGTCAACAACTTCCTCATTCCTCTGGGCTTTTTCGTCTATTACCTCATCAGCCAAATCACCTTTGGCTTGTACTATGAGTTCAGCAGCTTGAGCAAGGTGCTGATGGATAGCCTGGGGTTCATTTCCGGCATTGTCGTGCTCGTGGGCTGTTTGGGGGTGTATTTCAATTTTACGAACCAGGACATCCTGAGCTTGGAAAGGAAGGGTCGCAAAACCCGGGCGGGGGCTTTGGGCATTGTGGCCAAGCGGAAGAAGACGGAAGAGAAAAACATCCGGGCCCTGGCTACTGCCGAGCCCCCTCAGCGGGTCGATATTTTTCTGACGGAAAGTTGCCGCCCGAGACTCGTGCGAAGTGTGGCTCACTACCCGGTGGAGATGCTTTTGCGGGTGTTCCGGCAGAATCACAAAAACGTGTTGGTGGTTCAGCTCTTTTCCCTGGCGGCCATCGTTTTGCTGGGCAGTTTGATTGAGAACCCCCACTTCCGGATACCTGCGGCTGCCAGCATTTTTCTTTTGGGTAACATGGTCATGGCGCTGGCCGGGGCCATTTCCTACTGGTTTCAGGAGTGGCGCTATGTGGTGGTGATGGTTTTGTTGCTGCTGATCAATTATTTGACACGTTTCGATTTGTTCCACCACCGGAACAAAGCGTTCGGCTTGGATTATTCGCCTCCCTTGGTGGAGTATTCCCCGACCAATTTCAAACGGGTCTTTTCCGATGAGAATGTGGAAAGGGACATTCGAGCCACTGAGGAAATACTGGACAGGTGGAAGGCGCGGAACGTGGAATCCGTAAAGGACAAGCCGCCCGTTTTTTTCTTCTGTGTCAGTGGGGGCGGGTTGAAGGCGGCGACCTGGGCTATGCGCGTGCTCCAGAAGACGGATGAAGTGACCGAGGGGCGCTTTTTGCGACACATCGTCCTGATGTCGGGGGCTTCGGGGGGACTCATTGGGACGGCCTTTTACCGGGAGTTGGCCTTGCGCCGGCAGCAAGGGGAGCCCGTGGACCTGTCTGATCCCAAGTATCTGGACTGGATTTCCAAAGACCTGCTCAACTCCGTTGCCTTTACCATCGTTTCGAACGACCTCTTTTTGCCCTGGGCGACCTTCCGGTATAAGGGTCTGTCTTACAAGAAGGATCGCGGATACATTTTCGAAAAACAGTTATTGGAAAACACCGCCTTTCTCCTGGACAAAAGCGTGGCCGATTATCGCCTGCCCGAGCAAGAGGCGTTGATTCCCATGCTGTATGTCACCCCCTCCATCATCAACGATGGTCGGCGATTGGTCATCTCGGCCCAGGGGGTTTCCTTCATGATGGCCCCACCGGTGGCTCAGGAGCTTCCCCAAGTTTTGGACATCGACGCAGTGGACTTTGGCGCCCTGTTTCGATGGAAGGGAGCCGACCAGTTGCGCTTTACCACCGCTCTGCGGATGAACGCCACTTATCCTTACATTTTGCCCAATGTTTTTCTTCCCAGCCAGCCTTCCGTGGAAATCATGGATGCAGGCTTTCGCGACAACTTCGGGCTGAAGTCCGCCACTCGGTTTATTCACGTTTTCAAAGATTGGTTGGATGCTCATGCCGGCAAGGTCGTCATTGTGGTCGTTCGGGCCTATGATCGGGAGCGGAGGATAAGGGGCAGTGAAAAGGAAGGCGTCTTCGAAGCGTTGTTGAATCCCGTCGGCATTGCAGGAAAAATGCTCATGCTTCAGAACTATGAGCACGATACCAACCTGGGTTTTCTTTACGATATGCTGGGTCGGGACAAGCTGGAGGTGATTCGCTTCACCTATTTCCCGAGTGAAAAGCTCAAAGACGTGCCCATTTCCTTTCACCTGACGGAACGGGAAAAGCTAGACATCATTCAGGCAATCGACGACGAGCCCAATCGGCGAAGCCTTCGGATGATCGAGTATATTTTAGAGGAATAGTATATTTGTATATGTCTGAAAAAGAGCAAAATGAGAGTTTTTCCTGCTTCAAATTTTGATTTCGAGCCGATGTCGGTCCAGTTTGAGCAAGACGGCGAGCATGAGTGTGAAGCCCAGCAAAGAAGAGCCTCCCTTGCTCAAGAAGGGTAGGGGAATGCCAATGATGGGAGTCAAGCCCATGGTCATGCCGATGTTGATAAAGATGTGGATGAAAAAGATACCCGCCACGCCGTAGGCGTAGTACTTGGAGAAGAGGGAGTTTTGCCGCTCGGCGATGACCACGATGCGCCACAGGAACATGAGAAAGAGAACCAGCAAGCCGAAACTGCCGATAAAGCCTTGCTCTTCGCCGATGGTGCAGAAGATGAAGTCTGTGATTTGTTCAGGGACGAAGTTCCCCTGGGTAAGGTCCCCCTTGAGGAGCCCTTTGCCGTAGAGCCCGCCGGAACCGATAGCCATTTTGGAGAAGATGAGATTGTAAGCGGCCCCCTCGGGGTCGGCTTCGGAGGGTTTCAACCACACCTTGATGCGTTCCTGTTGGTGGGGCTCCAGAAAGTTGTTGTAGGCATAGTTGGAGGAGAAGGAGATGAGCAGGCCCAGCCCCAAACTGAGGGTGGTCAAAAAGGCCAGGGAAGGCTTTTTCAATTTGATCCAGGTGAGCAGGCAACCGATCAGGAATACCGAGCCCAGAATGACGAGCAAGGCCTGGCGGTATCCATGCTGGAGCGTCCAGGGGATGGCAAAAGCCGTGACCAGGCAGCCAAGGAGGAGCGCCCCCCTTTTTGGGGCCGAAAGAGCCAGGGCGCTTGCTCCCAATAAAAGAAGCCAGGGTAAAAGCTGTTCAGGAGTGAAGACCAATCCCAGAATGAAAAATGTAAAGGCGGAGATTCCAACGAAGTAATAAACGCCGGGGAAGCCGGCCCGATAAAGCAGCAAGAAAAAGGAAAGAAAAACCAGCGCCGAACCGGCGTCAGGTTGCAGGAGAATCAGCAACATTGGAAGCGTGAACAGAGAAACGGCCAGCGCTTGGTGGCTGAAGTACTTCAACTGAATCCGATGACGACCCAGGACGCCGGCCAGAACCAGACAGGTGGCAAATTTGGCGAACTCGCTTGGCTGCAGAGACATACCGCCGATCACGAACCACGATGTGGCCCCTTTGATTGTCTTGCCGAAAACGAGTACCAATACCAGAAGGAGGATGGCCGCAAGATAGATTAACGAATAGTGATTGAACCATAGCCGCCAATGAAAAACCTGCACCAAAAAAAGCACTCCAAGAGAGATAAAAATCCAGATGGTTTGTTTGCCTAAGGGGGTGGCAAGCCATTCTACAAAGGAATCGGGGTAGCCCGCCTTATAGCCTGCCGTGTATATCATGCCCCACCCAATGGCGACGAAAGCCATGTAGAGCGACAGGATGAAGGCATCCATGTTTTTTCGACTGCGGGCTCTCACGATCCCTTGAATTTTATGCCTCTTGTTGAATTTCCTCTTTCAACACCCTCCTCAAAATTTTCCCCACGTTGGATTTTGGGAGCTCCTTCCTGAACTCCACCGACTTGGGCACTTTGTAGCCCGTCAGGTTTTCTTTGCAATACTCGAGGACTTCCTTTTCCGTGAGGGAAGGGTCTTTCTTCACGACATAGACCTTGACCACTTCACCCGATTTTTCATCGGGCACCCCGATGGCGGCTGCTTCCAAAACTTTGGGGTGGGCGGCCAATACGTCTTCGATTTCGTTGGGGTAAACGTTGAAGCCCGAGACCAGGATCATGTCTTTTTTTCGATCCACGATGTAGAAGTAGCCGTCCTCGTCCATTTTGCCGATGTCGCCGGTGCACAACCAGCCATCGCGGATGGTTTCAGCGGTGGCTTCTGCCCGGTTGTAATAACCCTTCATTACCTGGGGGCCTTTGACCTGGATTTCACCGATTTCACCCACCGGAAGCGGGCTACCCAGTTCGTTCACCACTCTTACGTCGGTTGAGGGAACCGGCAAGCCAATGCTGCCGATTTTTCCCGTTCCATTCACCGGGTTGCAGGTGACGACGGGGGAGGCTTCGGTCATGCCATACCCCTCGATGAGCGGAGAACCAGTGACCTTGTGCCATTTTTCCGCTACGGCTCGTTGTACCGCCATGCCCCCGCCGATGGAGAATTTCAGGTGGGAGAAGTTGAAGTGGGAGATGTCTTTGGCATTCAGGATGGCATTGAACAGCGTGTTCACCCCGGTCATGAGCGTGATGGGATGGCTGTCGAAGGCTTTTCGAAGCGAAGCAAGGTCCCGGGGATTGGGAATCAACACATTCATGCCCCCCACCGCCATCATGGCCAGGCAATTGACCGTGAAAGCAAAGATGTGATACAAAGGCAAGGGGCAGAGGACCACCTCTTTGGCATCCTCCACGAAAGGAGCCATGATGGCTTTGATTTGCAGCATGTTTGCCA
>CAZBYX010000001.1:0-35192 GCA_964496055.1 uncultured Saprospiraceae bacterium | reverse complement strand
TTGGCATCCTCCACGAAAGGAGCCATGATGGCTTTGATTTGCAGCATGTTTGCCAACAGGTTTCGGTTGGTCAGCATGGCACCTTTGGCCACCCCCGTGGTGCCTCCGGTGTATTGCAGGACGATGGTATCGTGGGGGGCGGTTTGGAGTTCGGGGAGGCGGAATTTCTTTCCAGCTGAAAGTGCTTCCTGGAAATTGACGGCATTGGGTATGTCGAATTTCGGTACGCCCCTTTTCACCTTGCGAACGACGAAGTTCACCATTTTGCCTTTCACAAACCCCAGCAACTCGCCGATACTGGTGACGATGACGGTTTTGATGGAGGTATCGGGTAGGATGCTCTGGAGGTTGGCTGCGAAGTTTTCGGCGATGACGATGGCTTTGGCGCCCGAGTCCTTGAATTGGTGCAACATTTCCCGGGGGGTGTAGAGGGGGTTTGTGTTAACGAGCACCAACCCCGCCCGCAGGGCACCCAGAGTAGCGATGGGGTATTGCAAAAGGTTGGGCATCATGAGGGCAATGCGATCGCCGGGTTCGAGTCCTCGGGATATGAGGTATGCCCCGAAACGGATGGACATTTCGTCGATTTGCTTATAGGTGAGGGTGCGACCCATGCAGGCAAAGGCGGGTTGCTTGCGGTATTTCTGGAGCGATTCCTCCAGAAAAGCAACCAGAGAGGGGTAGGCGTCCGGATTGATATTGGCGGGCACGCCTTCCGGGTAGTTTTTCAACCAGGGTCTTTCTTCTGCCATGGTCTGTTCCTTGTTTTAAATGGTGAGTTGGAAGCTCCTCCTGAGTTTTGGGAGGAGGGCCTTTCCGAACCAATGGGAATGGCCCGGAAAAGGAGGTATCGCCTCTGCCGGAAAATTAGGAAAAGGGAGAGAATTTCCAGGGGCAGAATGGAGAATTCACCGTTCCAATTGTTTCACGTGGAACACGAACGAAGGCAGGAACTGTCGGACAGCCGGAAAAGGGCTTTTCAGGCAACTTGCTTTTTGGAGTCGAAGTGGCTGAAAAGAAAAGCCTTGAGGTCCTCAAATTGATTGGAAATGGGTGTGGCTTCCTTGGTTTTGGTGACCAGTCGCTGGAGAGCCGGTGGAAGTGGCAGGGGCTGACCGAGGATGGACTCCACCTCCTCTTTGAATTTGGCAGGGTGGGCCGTTTCGAGGATTATGCCGAGGGGTTCGTCTTCGTCCAGCTGATATTCCCGCCAGGCCAGGTACCCCACTGCGCCGTGGGGGTCCAGGGTGTAGGCGTATTTCCGATGAACTTCCTGCATGGCTTTGCGGGTTTGGTCGTCGGTAAAGGAATAACCCTTGATTTCCCGGCGGATTTGGTTCCACGTGGAACCGTACAGGTCGAGCATGCGCTGGAAGTTGGAGGGGTTGCCCACGTCCATGGCGTTGGAGAGGGTGCGTCGGGAGGGGCGGGGGGCAAAGACGCCGTGTTCGAGGTATTCGGGAACCACGTCGTTGATGTTCGTGGCCGCCACGAATTGAAACACGGGCAGGCCCATGAATTTGGCGAAGAGCCCGGCGGTGAGGTTTCCGAAATTCCCGCTGGGCACCACGAATACGACCGGGCGATTCAGGTGCATGACCTGCTTGTAGGCCTCGAAGTAGTAAAACGATTGGGGGATGAGCCGGGCGATGTTTATGGAATTGGCGGAGCTCAGGCGGAGGACTTCGTTCAGTTCTGCGTCCAGGAAGGCGGTTTTCACCAGGCGCTGGCAGTCGTCGAAAGTGCCGTCCACTTCCAGGGCGGTAATGTTTGCTCCGAGGGTGGTCAATTGCTTTTCTTGCAGGGGGCTGACCTTGCCGCTGGGGTAGAGGATGACCACTTCGATGCCCGGTGTTTCGTGAAAGCCGGCTGCCACGGCCCCGCCGGTGTCCCCCGATGTAGCCACCAGGATGATGAGCTTTCCTTCCTCGCTTCGGTTGAAATAGCCCATGAGCTTGGCCATGAACCGCGCGCCGAAATCTTTGAAAGCCAGGGAAGGCCCGTGAAACAATTCAAGGATGAAAGTCGAATCGTCCACCTGGACGACCGGGGCCGGGAAAGTGAAGGCTTCCTCGATGATATGCAGCAAATCTTTCTCTGGGATACACCCCTGGAATAGGCGCCGGGATACCTCGAAAGCGATTTCGTGAAAGCTCTTATTCGGGAGCCCCTCGATAAACTCGCTTTCCAACCGGGGGAGGGTTTGGGGCATGTAGAGGCCCTTGTCTTCGGGCATACCTTTCAGGACCGCTTCCTTCAGGGAAACGAATTTGAATTTGTTCCGGGTGCTGTAAAGCTTCATGGCAAGATGGCTTGAGCAGGGTGGGGTCTGTTCCAGAGTTGAATGAGCGTCAAAGTTTTCGTGCGCCTTCTTGATTGACGGCGGAGAGGTGAAGCGTGCTTTCGATGCTTCCTGCCTGGAAGGCGCGTTGCATGGCCATACCGATTCGCTCGGCGTCGAGGGAGTTGACGGCCAATGCAAAAACGGAAGGTCCGCTGCCGGAGATGGAACAGCCCAGCGCTCCCTCCTTCAATGCAGCCTCCTTTACTTCCTCGAAACAGGGAATGAGGTGCTTTCGTTGGGGCTCGATGACAACATCCCGCAAGGTGGCGCGCAGGAGCTCGAGGTCGGAGCGATAGAGCCCCGCGACGAATCCACCCATGGCAGCCACCTGCTCGCTGAATTTTTCCAGGGGCACTTCGCTTTTCAAGATGCCTCGGGCGTTTCGGGTCAGTACTTCCACCTGGGGGTGAACCACGACGGCGAAAAGGCCGGGGGGCACAGGCAGTCGGATGATGTCCGCTTCTTTCCCAGGAACCAGAATTATGCCACCGAGCAGAGCGGGGGCAACGTTGTCGGCGTGGGCACCCCCGGAAGCCATGGCTTCACCCATCAGGGCGAAGGGCAGCAATTCGCGTTTTTCCAGGGGGCGTTTGAGCAGTTCGTTCACAGCCATGACCCCTGCCACGGCGCTGGCAGCGCTGGAGCCCAGCCCGCTTCCCAGCGGCATCTTTTTGTGGAGCTCGAATTCGATGCCCACCTTCGTTTCACCTAAGTGCTCCAGGAGGCGCAGCGCAGCCAACCCGGCGGTATTGGAAAGGGGGTCTCGGGGCAACTTTCCCCCATCGCCGTGGATTCGGCGGATATGCACGCCGGGCTCCTCACAGAAGCGGGCCACGATTTCATCACCGGGGGATTCCAGCGCCATCCCCAAGCAGTCGAACCCCACGGCAAGGTTTCCGATGGTAGCCGGGGCGAAGACTTTGATTCCGGGTTGCTTTTTCATGGGGAGTAAGGTAAGGCCAAGCTTCAGAGGGCGTGCCCGATGGAAATGATTTCGGAAAAGACGCCGGCGGCCGTCACCTCCGCCCCCGCCCCCGGACCCTGGACCACCAACGGCCGTTCGCGGTAGCGCTCCGTGGTGAAGACGATCATGTTATCGCTCCCGCTCAGGCTGTGGAAAGGGTGGCCGGCTTTGACGGTGCTTAGTCGCAGGGCTGCCTTCCCATCTTCCAGGGAGGCAATCATCCGCAAGACGCCCCCGGAGCTTTCCGCTTTTTCGAGCAACGCATTGAAGTGGGCGTCGTGTTTTTCCAGCTGCTCGAAAAAGGCATCCACGGAAGGGGCTTCCTTGACGGCAGGGGGCAGAATGTCTTCGATTTCCACTTCTTCGGGTTCGAGGGGCAACCCGATTTCGCGGGCCAGGATGACCAGCTTGCGGCGCACATCGGCGCCCGTGAGGTCCTGGCGCGGGTCGGGTTCGGTGAAGCCTTTTTCCCGGGCTTCCCGGACGATGGCGCTGAATGAGCGCCCCGGCCGGAAGTTGTTGAAAATATAGGACAGCGAACCCGATAACACCCCTTCGATTTTCAGAATGCGGTCTCCGCTGTTGATCAGGTCGTTCAGCGTGCCTATGACCGGGAGGCCGGCGCCGACATTGGTCTCGTACAGGAATTGGACGCCCCGCTTCTGGGCGATGGTTTTCAGGCGCTGATATTGCAAGTAGGCGGAAGAGGTGGCGATTTTGTTCGGGGTCGAGATGGAGATGCTGCTGTCCAGGATGGTTTCGTAGAAGCGGGCTACTTCTTCGCTGGCGGTGTTGTCCACGAAGATGGAGTTGGACAGGTTGAGTGCCTTCATCCTGGCAATGAATTCTTGCAGGCGCATGGTATCCGTAGCCTGGGCGAGGGTTTCGGCCCAGTTGTCCAAATCGATGCCCTCTTCGTCGAAGAGCATCTTCCGGCTGTTGGCCAGACCCACAATCTTGATTTCCAGGCTGCGCTTTTCTTTCAGGTATTTCGCCTGCTTTCGGATTTGCTGGATGAGGGTGCTCCCGATCAAACCCACACCCACCATGAAGAGGTGGAGCACCTTGGTGTCGCTGAGGAAGAAGGCTTCGTGCAGGGCGTTCAGGGCTTTGGCTTCGTCGCTACGATTGATGACTACCGAAATATTTAACTCGCTGGAGCCCTGTGCGATGGCGACAGCATTGATGCCGTTCTTCCCCAGTGCCTGAAAGAGGCGCCCGGCAATGCCGGGGCGGTAGCGCATGTTTTCCCCGATGATGGCCACGACGCTCAGGTCTTGCTCGATTTTGATGGGGTCCACCCAGCCTTTTTCTTGCTCGTACTCGAATTCCCGGGCGACGAGTTTGCTGGCCAGTTGCGCCTTGGAAGGCTCTACGGCAAAGCTGATGGCATGCTCCGAAGAGCCTTGTGTGATGAGAATGATGTTGATCTTCTCTCGGGCCAGGCAGTTGAAAAGCCGGGCGGCCATGCCGGGCACCCCGAAAAGCCCGCTGCCCGAAAGGGTGAGCAAGGCAACCTCCGGGATGGAGGAAATGCCTTTGACGGCGTGGCCGTTGCGATCTGCTTCCGCGGAGATATAGGTGCCTTCGAATTCCGGTTGAAAGGTGTTCTTGATGTAAATGGGGATGCGTTTGCGCAGGGCCGGTTGCAGGGTGGGGGGGTAGATGACCTTGGCACCGAAGTGGGACATTTCCATGGCCTCGGCATAGGTCATGCGGGGGATGGTGAAAGCCTTTTTCACTTTGCGGGGGTCGGCGGTGAGCACCCCGTTGACGTCCGTCCAGATTTCGATTTGCCGCGCCTCCAGTGCGGCAGCGAGTATGGAGGCGGTGTAATCGGAGCCTCCCCGTCCGAGGGTGGTCGTCAGACCTCCCTTGGTGGAGCCGATGAACCCCGTGACGATTTGGACTTCGGGGTGCTCCTCGAAATACTGGCGGATTTTTTCATTGGTCAGCTCGAAATTCACCTTGGCGGAGCCGAAGCTCTTGTCCGTCTTGATGATTTTGCGCGCATCGAGGTAGCCGGCCTGAATGCCCGCCTGCTGAACGGCATGGGCAATGATGAAAGCCGAATTGCGCTCGCCGAAACTCAGGACGTAGTCCATGGTTCGGGGCGAGGCCTCCCGCACCAGGTAGATGCCGTAGAGGAGATTCTTGAGCACCTCATGATTGGCCTGCAACTCGGCCAGAATGGATTTTTGGAGGGGCGGCTTGATGAGCTTCCGCACGGCTTCCTGGTGGCGTTCGCTGAATTCATGGAACAGCGACTGATAGCATTCTTCCCCCTTGGAAGCCCGCCGGCTCATTTCGATGAGGGCGTCCGTCACCCCTCCGAAGGCGGAAAAGACCACCGCGAAGCGGTCGCCGCGCTGATAGTAACTTTTCAGAATCTCGATGATGTTCTGTATCCGTTCGGGGGTGGCCACAGAGGAACCACCGAATTTCAAGACCTTCATTTTCAGAAAGTTAAGGGAGTAATGCCTTGTTTGAACAGGGAATTATTGGGCCAGGGTGGTTTCGAGAGGGGCGTGAATTTGCCCGAATACAACCGAAAAGAATGCCAAAAGTAGGGCTTTTGGGCAAGCCACGCATTTTGGTATGAGTGATTTCTCTAATGGAAATCCAGGTAGGGCAGCAGGCGTTCGATTTCGGCTTCGGAAAACACCCCATAGGCGGCTTTGCGGAAGGCTGCGGCGTCCGGGATGGGGCCGTGTTGTTCGCGGTAGCGCACCAGGAAGCGGGCCTGGCGATAGCGGATGTAGGGGTGTGCGTTCAGGGTTTCGAAATCGGCCCGGTTGAGGGGCAGGGGCCGGAAGATGGGGGAGGGTTGAAGATGGGGTCGAATTTTTTGAAAGACCGAATCGGGGAGGTTGTAGGTTTCGCCCACCTGTTCGATGCTGGTGAAGCCGCCCAGCTTTTCCCGGAAATGGACGATGCGCCGAGCGTAGGTCGGACCGATGCCCCGCAAGCGTTGCCAGTCTTCCTCGGAGGAACGGTTGATGTCCAAGGTGAGGGGCTCTTCCGGTTTGGGGGTGGATAGGAGGGAGTTTGCCGAATCGATGGGGATGAGCACATAGGGTTCCAGCCGATGATAGAGGCTGTCGCTCAGGCCATAAACCTTTTGGAGGTCTTCCGGCCGGCGGAAAACGGCTCCTTTCTCGCGGTAATGGATCAGGGTGCGGGCGGTACGGGGGGGAATCCCCAGTCGGCGCAATTCCTCGAAGCTCACCGTGTTGGGGTTGAAATGGAAGAGGGTATCTTTCCTTGGGGAAGGCTGGCTGGAGGCGAAGTGTTGCGCGGGCTCTCCTTGTCGTTCGGCACGGGACGGCAGGCGGATGAAGGGTTTGAGGCGCTCGTAGTCCTCTTTTCGGAGGCCGTAGATTTTTTGGAGGTCTTCCTTATACCGGAAGCGACCCCCGGCGCGGCGGTAATTGAGCAGGGTGTTGGCGACGCGGGGAGACAGCCCGAGTTCGAGAAGGGTCGCCTCGTCTGCCTCGTTCGGGTCGAAAGGGAAGGGATGAAACGGTCTGCCGGGTTCCGCTCTGTTCGGCTCTGAAGCCTGCAGGGCACTGTCACGGGCTTCCCGTGCCTGGAATTCTGCAACCAGTGCGAAAAAAGTGGAATCGAAAGCCGGGCGCTGCAGGGCGGGTATGACCGGTTCCAATAGCGGCCAGCTCCGGGGTAGCAGGAAGAACACCAGGCTGAGCAGGCAACACACCAAAAATCCCTTTCGCTCCCACTCGGTGGCTTCCAAATAGCCTGGAAGGCGATGGAGGGATGGTTTTCTCATAGCATGGGTTTTGGGGTGTGCGATTTCGCGAAAAGGGAAATGCAGAGTCGAAATTAGGTAGGAGGGCGGTAGAAAACAAATAAAATTTTGAAATATTCAATTGAGGGCCAATCAATCGACGACGAGGTGAGGAACGGCCGCCAGGTCCCAGTCAATGACCAGTCCTTTGGCCAGCCTTCGGGCGACCTCCGGTCCGTAGAGCAGCTCGCAAAGGTAGAGGGCGGCTTCGAAGGAACGGGCGCCCCCGGCTGAGGTAATGAACTTGCCATCGTGGACGAACCACACATCTGCTTCCACCCGCAGGTGGGGGAACATTTGCCGGTAGCGCTCCAGGTCGCCGGGGAATGTGGTGGAAACCACGGAATCGAGCAGACCGGCTTTGGCCAGGACGAAGGCCCCGTCGCAGTGTGAGGTGACGAATTGCGCCGTGCGGGCGGTTCGTCGGACGAAGTCGAGCATGTGTTCGTTTTCCAGGTCGGTGTCCAGGTGGTGTTCGGCGCTGGGGACGACGAGAATGTCGATGGGAGGGAGGGAGTCGGTCAGATAATTGAAATCGGGAAGGATGCGCAGGCCCTCGAACGTGGTGACGGGTTCGTGGGTATCTGCCACCGTGAAAACATTCATGGCCCGGATACCCTCCCGATACTGGGTGTGCTGGAAGATGTCGAAGGGGGCCGTCAGTTCGGTGTTGTACACCCCGTCCATGATGAGGAAGGCGACGTTGTAGCGGTCGGAGGGGAGGGGTGGAGGTTTGGGGGTGGGCTTTCGTTCGGCATTTTCGCCTGGAAAGCAGCCAGCCAAACCCGCCAAAATGACTAAACTTGCGAGCACCACGGGGAAGCGCATGATTCCGAAGACTTTTGCCTGAAGAGACTTCGACAAAGGTACCAATTCAGCAATTCCATCCATTTCATGGTTTATCGTCTCAGCAAACCGGGCCCGGAAATCGGGGGGGAAGTCACCCTGGATGGCTCCAAGAGTATCAGCAACCGGCTGTTGCTCATTCGCGCCCTTTGTGCCGAAGCCTTTCCCATCGAGGGCTTGTCCACCTCCGACGATACCCGCAGGATGCAGGATTTGCTCGCCTCGGAGGAAGAGGTACTCGACGCCGGCCATGCGGGTACCACCTTCCGCTTTCTGACCGCTTACCTCGCCTTTCGGGAGGGAAGTCAGATTCTGACAGGCAGCTCCCGCATGAAGCAACGCCCCATCGGTGTGCTCGTCGATGCTTTGCGCAGCCTTGGGGCCGACATCGAATACCTCGAAGCCGAGGGCTTCCCACCCCTGCGCATCGGAAGCCCCCGATCCATTCCCGCTCGGGGGCGGGTGACGCTGCCCGCCGACACCAGCAGCCAGTTCATCTCCGCCTTGTTGATGATGACCCCGGTTTTCCCGCAAGGGATGGAACTGACCCTCACCGGAAGGGTGGTTTCCAAGCCCTACATCCAAATGACCCTCGACCTGATGGACGCCTTCGGGCTGCGTTCCAGCTGGCGAGGCGACACCATCCGGGTGGAGAGCGGTACCTACCAACCCCGGGCCTTCCGCGTCGAAGCCGATTGGTCGGCCGCCTCCTACTTCTATTCCATGATGGCCTTGGCATCGGAAGGAGAAATCCAACTCAACGGCCTGTATCGGGACAGCTTCCAGGGGGATGCCGCCATCGCCCGAATCATGGAAACCCTCGGTGTCTTGACCATGTTCAACGAGGACGGGGTCCGGTTGCGCAAAAAACCCACCCGCACCCGCCTCTTCGAGTGGGACTTTCTGGAGTGCCCCGACCTGGCCCAAACCCTCGCCGTGGCTTGCGGGGCGCTGGGCATGCCGGCCCTTTTCACGGGCCTGGAAACCTTGCGCATCAAAGAAACCGACCGCATCGCCGCCCTGAAAACCGAGCTCGAAAAGGTAGGGGTGCATTTCATCGAACTGCCCAAACAATTCGCCCGCCGCTCCGGCAAGATTTTCTTTTCCCTCGATGGCAAAGCCGACTTGAGCCAAGAGCCCCGCTTCGCCACCTACCAGGACCACCGTATGGCCATGGCTTTCGCCCCCCTGGCCCTGCTGGGACCCGTGCAAATCGAGGAGCCCACGGTCGTGGCCAAATCCTACCCCCGATTCTGGGAAGACCTTCAAAAAATTGGATTCGAAATCGAGGAACTTTGAACGCGCTTCCCTGCGTCCTGGCGCGCACCCTCGCTCAGCCCCCAAAATGAACCGCCCCCCCGACCGAGTCCCGCTTGGCACCCGTGACGGATTTCAGGCAGTTGGGGATGTTTTGCAGACGCAAGGCCCCCATGAAAGCCATGAGGATGGCTTCCTTGAAGTCCACGATTTTCGCATCGGGCACGCACACTTCCACCCCTGTTGATTGCAGGGCTTCGCCTATGCGGCCCACGAGAAAGTCGTTTTTGGCCCCGCCCCCCGTGAGGAGCATTCGGCGGGGGTGTTGGGTTTGGGCGAGGGTTTCGACGGAAAGGCGAACCTGCTGGGCGATGTGCTCGCAGGCGGTGCGCAATTTGTCGGCGGTCGAGGCGGAGTGGCGCAGGGCCGGGAGGATGAGTTCCTTTTGCACCCAGCGATTGGAAAGCGATTTGGGGAAGGGTTTGGTGAAGAAGGGCAGGCGGTTCCAGAATTGCAACAGGTCTTCGAGGAGGGAACCCTGGGCGGCCAGTTGCCCGTCGGCATCGTAGGGCAACCCCTCTTCTTCGGCCAACGCGTTGAGCAGTTGGTTGCACCCGGTGATGTCGCAGGCCAGGACGCCCTCCGGGGCACGTGCGCTCAGGTTGGCGATGCCGCCGAGGTTGAGCCAGAGGTCGTATTCGGGCCAGAGCCAGACATCCGCCAGGGGGGCCAGGGGTGCGCCCTGCCCGTCGAGGGCGACGTCCTGGCTTCGGAAGTCGTCGATGACGGTGATTTTCGTTTGGGCTGCCAGTGCGGCTCCGTCTCCGATTTGGAGGGTCAGGTGGCGTTCGGGTTCGTGGAAGACGGTGTGGCCGTGGGAGGCGATGAAATCCGGCTGGAAGGGATGGCTCTTCAGAAAGTCTTTCACCAGGATGGCGAAGTAATGCCCGAGGTAAACGTGGGTTTTGGCCAGCTCGAAAGCGGTTTGCCCTTCCAGGTACTTCAAGCGCTTGCGCCAGGTTTCTGTGTAGCTGAAGGTTTGGGCGCAAGCCAGCGACCACTCCACCTTGTGGAGGGTTGGGGTGGGGGCGGGCTCGTACTCGAGGGCGAAATGAACGCCTGCGATGTCCAACCCGTCGAGCGAGCTTCCCGACATGAGACCCAGGCCGCTGCACTGCACCCTTTTCATGGGGTTATTCTTTTTTCAATTTGAGGGTGTATTCCGCCACCGCCCGGATTTTTTCTTCGCTGAGCAGGTCTTTGAAGGGGGTCATGGTGTTTCGCCCGTTCGTGATGACCTCGATGCGTTCCTCGAGGGAGAGCGTGGAGACGGTCAAATCGTGGGCGCCGCTGGCGCCCATGTCCCCGTAAACCCCGTGGCAGGTGACGCAGTAGGTCTTGTAAATTTTTTCGCCGTCCACTTTGGGGGTGCCGGCGGTTTTGCGGGGGGTTCCGGATTCGCTGCTTCCGCCGCAAGCCCAGATGAGCGCCGTCAGCGCAGCGATGAACAGTCCTTTTTTCATGGGTGATTGTTTGAGAACAGATTCACAATCGAATTCGCCGCGCAATATAGGCATTCGGACAGTGGGGAGGGGCCACGACTGGAGGCGCCGAGGGGCGACGGCTGGGGCGAATTGCCTAATTTGGCGGCTTCGGAAACTGAAAGGAAGCCCGCATGGAAAAAGACCGCCCCCCTCGCACGGAAATCAGTAAGCTCGGCGAATTCGGCCTCATCGAGCACCTGACCCGCCGCTTTCCCCTCGAAAACGAAAGCTCCGTCAAGGGGGTGGGCGACGATGCCGCGGTCATCGACAACGGGCGCTACCTGACGGTGGTCTCCACCGACCTGCTCCTCGAAGGCATCCATTTCGACCTGATGTACACCCCCCTGAAACACCTGGGCTACAAGGCGGTGGTCGTCAACCTCTCGGACATCTACGCCATGAACGCGCTGCCCCGGCAAATCACCGTGTCCATTGGGGTGTCGAACCGCTTCAGCGTGGAAGCCCTGGACGAGCTGTACGCCGGCGTGGAAGCGGCCTGCCGCCGCTACGGCGTGGACCTCGTCGGGGGGGACACTTCCTCCTCCAACAAGGGGTTGATCATCAGCGTCACGGCCATCGGCCAAGGGGTGCGTGAGCGCCTCACCTACCGCAACACCGCCAAAGTCGGCGACCTGATCTGCATCACCGGCGACGTGGGGGCGGCTTATCTGGGGCTGCAAATCCTGGAGCGCGAAAAGCAAATCTACCTGGAACACCCCGAAGTGCAGCCCGACCTGGAAGAGCAGGCTTACCTCATCGGCCGGCAATTGAAGCCCGAAGCTCGCAAGGACATGATCGAGCAGTTCGACCGGGCGAACCTGGTGCCCACTGCTATGATCGACGTTTCCGACGGGGTGGCTTCCGACTTGCTCCACATTTGCAGCCAATCCGGGGTGGGTGCCCTGGTGGAGGAAAGCGGCGTGCCCATCCATCCGGATGCCCAGCTCATGGCCATCCAGTTCAAACTCGACCCCATCACCTGTGCGCTCAGCGGCGGCGAGGATTACGAATTGCTCTTCACCGTGGACCCCAAAGACCTCGAGAAGGTCAAATACCTGCCTGACATCTACATCATGGGCGAAATCGTGCCCCGGGAAAAGGGGGTGCTCCTGCGCACCAAGGGGGGAAAACTGCACCCCCTGAAAGCGCAAGGCTGGCAACACTTTCGAACCGCCCCTGAATCCCCGGACGATTCCGAGACTTCCCCGCCCAGTGGAAAAAATCCGCCGAAATGAAACATAGCTGCCTTGGCTTGTTGCTCCTCCTTTGTGCAGGATGCACCACCCCCCGTCAAACCGCCGTTGCCCCCACCCCGCCGGCGGAAAAGAAGAAGACCGCCCCCGTTCCAAACCCGGAGTGGAAAAAGTTCGAGGGCTTTTTCGATTTCTACTGGGACGCGAAGGCGGGAAAGCTCTGGCTGGCGGTTGACAAGTTCGATCGGGAGTTCCTCTACGTCCACTCCCTGGCGGCCGGCATCGGTTCCAACGATATCGGCCTGGATCGCAGCCAGCTGGGCGACAGCAAGGTGGTGAAGTTCGTGCGCAGCGGGAACAAGGTGCTGCTCGTCCATGTGAATTACCGATACCGCGCCGAAAGTGACAACCCGAACGAACGCCGCTCGGTGGCGGAGGCTTTCGCCCAGTCCGTCCTTTGGGGTTTCACCGTGCATGCTCCGCTCGGCGATGGAGTGTTGGTGGATGCCACGGATTTTTTCCTGCGCGATGCCCACGGGGTGGCCCGGCGCCTGAAACAGCGCAAGCAAGGCACCTACAAGCTGGACAAGGGCCGCAGTGCCCTCTATCTGGAGCGCACGCGCAACTTTCCGAAAAACAGCGAGTTCGAAGCCCTTTTGACCTTCACGGGAGAGCCGCAGGGCGCCTGGATTCGCTCCGTGACCCCAACCCCCGATGCGGTCAGCGTGCGCCAACACCATTCCTTCATCGAATTGCCCGACGACGGCTACGAGCCGCGGGTCTTCGACCCCCGCTGCGGATTCTTCGCCCTCAGCTTTCAGGATTATGCCGCCCCCATCGAGGAGCCCCTCACCCGACGCTTCATCGTGCGCCATCGCCTGAAAAAGAAAGACCCCTCGGCTCCGGTGAGTGAAGCGGTGGAGCCCATCGTCTATTACCTGGACCCGGGTGTTCCGGAGCCCGTGCGCTCCGCCCTGCTCGAGGGAGCCAGCTGGTGGAATCAGGCTTTCGAAGCAGCCGGATATCGCAATGCTTTTCAGGTGCGCATCCTGCCCGATACGGCCGACCCCATGGATGTGCGCTA
Organism: uncultured Saprospiraceae bacterium; assembly: GCA_964496055.1. GTDB lineage: Bacteria > Bacteroidota > Bacteroidia > Chitinophagales > Saprospiraceae > CAZBYX01. The sequence continues at coordinate 22,152 of CAZBYX010000001.1, read as the reverse complement.
CAACGTCATCCAGTGGGTGCATCGCAGCACGCGAGGCTGGTCCTATGGCAGCTCGGTGCGCGACCCCCGCACCGGCGAGATCATCAAAGGGCACGTCTTGTTGGGTTCTTTGCGCGTTCGGCAAGATTACCTCATCGCGCAGGGGCTGATTCCCGGCTATGCCGAAGGAGCCGAACCCGACCCCCGGATGAAGGAAATGGCCCTGGCCCGCCTGCGACAACTTTCAGCCCACGAGGTGGGCCATACCCTGGGCCTGGCTCACAACTTCGCCGCCAGCTACAACGACCGGGCTTCCGTCATGGACTACCCCCATCCCTACATCACCCTCACCCCCGACGGGCAACTGGATTTCTCCCGGGCCTACGACGACAAAATCGGTGCGTGGGACAAACGCACCATCCTTTATGGATACCAGGATTTTCCGAAGGGCGTGAACGTGGATTCCGCCCTGCAGGCCATCCTGCGGGAAAACCACGAACGCGGCCTGCTGTTCATCAGCGACCAGGACGCCCGCCCCCCCGGCGGTGCGCATCCTTTCGCCCATCTGTGGGACAACGGCGCCTCCCCGGTGGAGGAACTGCGCCGACTGGCCGCCGTCCGGCAACGAGCCCTGAATTCCTTCGGCCTGGACAACCTGGCCCAAGGACGCCCCCTGGCCGAGTTGGAGCGCATCCTGGTGCCCCTCTACTTGGCTCATCGCTACCAGGTGGAGGCCGTGGCCAAGTTGATCGGCGGGGTGCACTACAGTTATGCCGTGAAAGGCTGGGAAACAGCGGGTGAGCAAGGGCGGGTTCGGCCCGTGGAGCGCTACTTGCAGGCCGAAGCCCTGGACGCCCTGTTGGAAACCCTCGACCCGCGCTTTCTGAGCCTGCCGCGAGGGTTGGAGGGGTTGATCCCTCCCCAACCGATCGGCTATGGGCGCGACCGCGAGCTGTTTCCCACCCATACGGCCATGGTCTTCGACCCCCTCGCCGCTGCGGAAGCTTCCGTCCAGCACACCCTCGACTTCCTGCTCCAACCCGAACGCCTGGCCCGGGTGGTCAATCAGCATGCGCTCGATGAAAGCCGCAGCCTTTCCGTACCCTATATTTTCGAGGAGCTTTTGGCCAGGGTTTTTGAAAACCCGCGCAACAACCCCTGGGAAAAAAACCTGGCTCAAATGATTGAAAAGAAAACCGTGCTGAAGCTCATCGAGCTGGCATCCCAAACGGAAGGGCAACAGCAGGTGGCGGCTTTTGCCCTGCTCGAATTGCACCAATTGCGCGATAGGTTGAAAGCCGAGATAGACCGCGAAACGGATACGGAGCGGCTGGCCCATCTGCTCTGGCTGGAATGGCAGGTGGGGCAGTTTCTCGACCGCCCGCAGGAGCACAAAGTGCCGCCGAAAAGCCCCTTGCCCGCCGGTTCCCCCATCGGGTGCAGTGCCGACGGCTGATGGCATTGTCATTTTTCCGTCCGAATCGAAGGGCGTGCCAACCGACGAAAGCGTTCGAGGGTTTACCAACCATAAACCCATCAACCGCCTCGTCGCTTCGATGAAGGCTCAAGCAACTCCATGGATTCTCTGACCCAAATCGCCTTGGGGGCTGCCGTCGGCGAGGCAACCCTCGGAAAAAAGATCGGAAACCGGGCGCTGCTCTGGGGCGCCGTCGGCGGCACCATTCCCGACCTGGATGTCCTGTCCAACTTGTTCCTCAACGACATCGAAGCCCTTGCCTTCCACCGCGGCATCACCCATTCCCTGACCTTTGCCGTTGTGTTGCCCTTCCTGCTGGGTTTTTTGGTGCATCGCCTCTATGCCAGCGGCCTATACCGACGGCCGGCCTTCAAGTGGGTGAGTGCCTTGTTTTGGTTGGGGACCTACATCTTGTTCAGCCTCGGAATCTGCAGTTTCCTCTGGCGCATCAACGGGGACTTTCCGCTTGTGCTCGGCGGGGTGTTTGCCCTGGGAGCGGTCGCCTTGGGCTGGAAGGTGTATGCCGGCTATCTGAAAAAGGAGCTCGCAGCGGTGAGGGTGGGGTATCGGGATTGGGTTTGGTTGCTGTTCTGGGCCATCGTGACCCACCCCTTGCTGGATTGCTTCACCGTTTACGGAACGCAGTTTTTCCAGCCTTTTTCGGATTATCGGGTGGCCTTCAATGTCATTGCGGTGGTGGACCCCCTCTACACCATGCCCCTGTTGGGGGCGGTCATTGCCGTCAGTCGAATTCGTCGAAATTCGGCTTTGCGCCGGAAGGTGATCTGGTGGGGCTTGGGCCTCAGCTCGGCCTACATGGCTTTCTGTTGGCTGCACAAAGAACAGATGAACCGCCGCTTCGCCGCCGAATTGCAAAGGCAGGGGATCCACTATCAGCGCTTCATGACCAGCCCCACCATCCTGAACAATTTCCTGTGGCAGGGTTTGGCGGAAGGGGACAGCGCCTATTACTACGGAACCTTCACCTTTCTGGCCCCGGAAAACGGCCTCAGCCCCCTGATTCGCATTCCGAAAAACCGCGCCCTGGCCCGCCCCGTTGCTTCCTCCCCCGAATTCGGAACCCTGGTCTGGTTCTCCAAAGGGTTTTGGAACGTGGTGGAGCGGCCCGACGGGAGGCTGCAATTCAACGACTTGCGCTTTGGCTCTCTTTCGGGGGACTTTTCCAACCCCTCGGATTTCGTGTTCAAATTCGTCTTCGAGCCGGCACCGGATGGCTGGGTGGTGCATCAAACGCGGGAAGGCAGCCGCATCGATGCGGCTGCCTTCCGGGAGTTTTTCGAGCGCGTTCGTGGGCAGCGCCCTTTGGCCGAGGAGTAAGGCAAATGCCGCTCACCCCCGTCACTCCACGAATTTGAGGCTGTTTTTCACGAAGGCCGTCAGGCGTTCCCCCTTGAGCATGTTTTGAGCCAACCGACCCAGGTCGAGCAGGTATTCGGCCAGGCGCAACTTTTCTTCTTCCTTTTCCAGGTTCAGCAACTTCTGCGAAATCAAGGGGTGGTTGGTGTTGACCACCACGTTGATGGCTTCGGGGAAGCCGTCGCCCCCCATGCCGGTCAGCATTTGCATCTCCTTCATTCGCCGCATGAATTCGGGGCGGGTGATGAGGACGGGGGCTTCCTCGGGCGAGAGCGCTTTGGTAAGCACCGTGGCTTCTTGCTGCTGGTTTTTCAGCACTTCCTCGAAAAGCTTTTTCACCGCCTCCTGGGCTTTTTCATCCAGCACGGATTCCCGCTTCTCATCCTTGTCGATGAGGTGTTCCGGGGTGTCGGCATCCACCCGTACGAAGCTGATGTCCCCCGTTTTGAATTCCAGGTGCTGCATGAAGTGGTTGTCGATCATGGGCTGATCGAACACCAGCACGTCGTAACCGCGCTCTTTGGCCGCCGCAACATAGGCGCTCTGCGCTTCGGGGTCATTGGCATAGAGAAAGACCACCTTCTTGTGTTTGTCGGTCTGGAGGGCCTTGACTTTCTCTTTGTATTCATCCAGGGTGAAGAATTCCCCGTCGGTGTTGCGCAGCAGGGCGAACTTCAGCGCTTTCTCGTGGAATTTTTCCTCGCTGATCATGCCGTACTTGATGAACAGGCCGAGGTCTTTCCACTTTTGTTCGAAGGCTTTGCGGTCCTTCTTGAAGGTTTCGTGGAGCTTGTCGGCCACTTTGCGCGTGATGTAGTTGGTGATTTTCTTGACGTTGCTGTCGCTTTGCAGGTAGCTGCGCGAAACGTTCAGGGGGATGTCCGGCGAGTCGATGACCCCGTGCAGGTAGGTGAGAAACTCGGGAACGATTTGCTCGACGTTGTCGGTGACGTAAACCTGATTGGCGTAGAGTTGAATCTTGTTCTTCTGGAGCTGGAGGTTGTTTTCCAGGCGTGGGAAGTAGAGCACCCCGGTGAGGTTGAAGGGGTAATCGATGTTGAGGTGAATCCAGAACAGCGGCTGCGGGCTGAAGGGATAGAGCTCGTTGTAAAAATCGAGGTAGTCCTGGTCTTTGAGCTCGGAGGGTTGTTTTTTCCAGAGGGGCTCGGTGGTATTGATGATGTTGTCCACCTCCACCTCTTTGGATTTTTTCTTTTCGCCCTCGCCCTCCCACACGGTTTCCTTCCGCTTGCCGAATTTGATGGGTACGGGGAGGAAACGGCAATATTTCTTCAGCAAGGCTTCGATGCGCTCTTCTTCGAGGTATTCTTTGGCGTCCTTGCTCAGATGGAGGATGACGTCCGTTCCGCGGTCTTTGCGCTTCCCTTTCTTGATGGTGTATTCGGGGGAACCTGCGCAGGTCCAAATCACGGGCGGTTCGTCCTCTTTCCAGCTTTTGGTGTGCACCTCCACCTTGTCGGCCACCATAAAGGCGCTGTAGAAGCCCAGCCCGAAAAAGCCGATGATGTTTTGCTCGCTCTGGTACTTCTCCAGAAACTCACGGGCACTGGACAGGGCCACTTGATTGAGATATTTCTTGACTTCCTCCTCGCTCATTCCAATGCCGCGGTCACGGATGGTCAGCGTTTTGGCCTTTTTGTCCAACACCACCTCGATGGTCGTATCTCCGATTTCGCCCTTGAATTCGCCCTTGGCCGCCAAGGTTTTGAGCTTGGTGGTGGCGTCCACGGCGTTGGCGACCAACTCGCGCAGGAAGATTTCCTGGTCGGAATAGAGGAATTTTTTGATGATGGGGAATATGTTTTCGGTCTGAACCGAAATGTGTCCCTTTTCCATAAGCTTTTCGTTTTTAGTAGGTTATCGATTCAACAGGCTTGGCATGTTGGGTCTGGTCAAAGGCTATGCCAGGAGCATTTTGCTGCCATTTTGGCGGGAAATTTGTGGAGAGGATAAGATGTGTTGACTTTTAAAATATGTTTTCGTTGAATGTCACACGAAATGCTCCGGGATGGGAAATTGGCAAACCTGTTGCCTGTAATCTTGCAGTTCATCGGCTAATCAAAACCCTTTGGATTTATGAGTGAGGTCAGGCATATCAACGGGAATCAGGTAAAAGAACTCATCACCAAGTTCTTTTACCGCGACAACCACCTCTGCTTCCAGATCATCCTCCATTTGGACAACGGCGAAATGGTGGCTCATCAGGAGTTCTCGGACTATGCGGAATACCGGGCCGCCTTCAATGCCTTGCAAAAGGCCCGCACCGAAAAATTGCCCATCACTTTTCCCGTGGCCAAGGCGGCCACCTTCAGCAATTCAGACGCAAAAGTGGCATGATTTTTTCCTAAACCTATACGCAACCACGCCGAAATAAACGCAGACAATCTTCCCCCCCTCTTGTCGAACCAGCGTGGAAACACTCCCAAAACCGCCAATTGAATCCCTCGATTTTTAGTTTGGTGTAACCCGATCACCCAAAACCGAACCAAGAGCTATCGGGGCCCCTGCGGTCCTGCCCGGAAGCCGAGTGCGCTTCCGTGGAAAGAGGTCCAAGGGCAGAAGTGCCCAAGGACAGTGAGTGAGACCAGTTCATTGGGGGGTAGAGCTGGTCTAATGCTCACTAAAAGGGTAAGTCGTGCTTCGGCACGCTTACCCTTTTCCTTTTTTCGGCTTGAGGGAAAGATGCCGACCCTTTCGGAGAACTTCCTTCCGTCCGCCCGGTGTTTACTCCCAAAGAACCCTGCCGATGGATTTTCTTTTGTTCGGTGCCGCCATTCTTCCCGGGGTGTTGATTTGCATCTGGGCCTACCGAATGGACAAATACGAGAAGGAGCCTCTCCGTCATTTGCTGGCTTGCCTGCTCCTCGGGGTGTTCATCACCTGGCCGACCTACCATCTGGAATCTGCCATTCAGAACTGGCGCTGGAACGACCAATTTCATCTGGGCTGGCTGTTCGCCTTTTCGGTGGGAGGTGTGGGTTTGGTGGAAGAGGGGGCGAAATTCCTGGTACTCATGGGCTATGTCTACCCGAGGAAGGCCTTCAACGAGCCTTTGGACGGCATCGTTTATGCGCTGCTGATCAGCATGGGGTTTGCCATAACCGAGAACATCCTCTATGCCTACCATTTCGGCATGCACACCACCCTGGTTCGGGCTTTTACGGCCATTCCGGCCCATGCCTCCTTTGCGGTTTTCATGGGGTATTACGTCGGGAAGGGAAAGTTCGAGCCTCGGGGCGGGAACCGCCTGATTTGGGCAGGCCTTTTTCTGGCGGTGGTGGCTCACGGTCTTTACGACTTCTTTCTGTTGCAAAAACTCTATGAGCTGCTGGCGACCTTTTCCCTGGTCCTTCTCTGGGTCAGCATCCGCTATGCGCGGCATCTCATCGCCCTGCACCAGGAACAATCCCCCTTCCGCCGATTTCCACCAACGGTTTAGAAGCGAACGGAAAGCTGTTTTTCCTGTCACGGATTTACCAAAGCTTTCGGATTGCGGCCGATTTTTTCCATTCCCAGCGGTCAAATCCTATCTTTACTGAGCCGGCCGAGGCGTTGCGGCCGTCCTTCCCAGAAACTGCTTTTCCGCCGGGTGAACAATTCGGGGGGTTGTCAACTAATAATCTCCGACAGCCTGCCCTTTTCATTCTACCCTTCCGACAACCCGGCTCTTTCGAGTTGGATGGTTTCCCTCCGTGTAAGAACCACCACAAATCAACCGAGATGAACACCCTCCGTTCCTTGGGCATTGGCGCCTGCCTTTTTTTCCTTCCTTCCCTCCTCGTGGGGCAACTGGGAGACACCTCCCGGGTCGCCATCGTGGATGAAGGCGACTATTACCTGCTGGAGAATGGTTTTCTGGGGGTCCATATTCCCAAAGCTCATCTTTTCGACCCCCAGAACGGCCTGGCAGCCCCGGCGCCCATTCGGGCCGTGCTCTATCCGGACGGTACCTGGTCGAACAACAGCGTCAATTACTTGCAAGCGCCTACCCTGCCGCTGAGCATGGAGGTGGAAATTCTGGAAAATTCCCCCGAACAAGGCCGCATACGCATTGCCTATACCTTCGACAAGCCCCCCTACTATTCCCCCTCGAATCAAGTGCTGGAGGAAGCCGGCCCCGGCCATTACGAAGTGGAGGTGACCATGCCCAAGGGCGAAAAGGCCTGCCTGGTTACGGAAAGCTCGGATTACGAGGTAGGCTATTCGCTGGTGGTCTCGCAGGGTTTGCACCCCGACCGGGGGCGATACCAGGGGCATCGTTCCACTTCTCTGGAAAACGGTTACGACCCGCTGGGTCACGTTTACGACAACCAGGGCAAGGAAGGCTGGCATGCCACTGTGAACCTCCAGTTTCAGGAACGGAAAGACTTCGATCCTCTGGCACGCTGGAATCCCTGGGTGGAGAACAGCGGCTGGCACTGGCAACTCTATCGGGAAGATGCTCCCTCAGAGGGCAAAGTCTTCGGCATCTTCGACGGGCGGCCGAGCCTGTTGTTGGGCGCCCCGCAAAGCGGCACCCACCTCTTCACCGAGCCCGGCGCCATTCAAGACCTGCACAGCTCCTGCGATGCCCAAGGCAATTGCCACCTGGTGTGGACCTCAGAAGGCGAGTTGTGGTACAAGCCCCTGCCTGCCGACGGAAGCGACCAGCCGGAGCAGCTCGTCGGGACGGGGCTGATCCACCCCTTCGTTTTCCATCGGGGGGATCGGGTGCTCATTCTGGGGGTCAACCCGGCTGACGGCAGCAAGGTGCAAGTGTTTCGCAAAACCCCTTCCGGCGGCTTTCAGCATTTTCAGGTCGACCCCGGCATGACGTCCTTCACGCCCTATCCCTATGGGGCGGGCAACGAAGACCACGATTTCCTCCTGCTGTACGGCGAACGTCAGGGGCAGGAGGGTTTGCACCTTTTCGCGGCCCCGGCAGGAGATTCCTCCTTCGTGCACAGCGACGTGCTCGAACACGGCTCCGACGGGGGGCAAATGCGCCGGCCGGACATGAAAAGCACCCCCGACGGGCGCATCGTCGTGGCCTACAACGCCGACGTCTTTTTCATTGCCTACGCGGTGGTGCATCCCGGGCAAACGGTGTTCGATTCCACGGTAAGCCATCAGGCCCTGCCCCAACAGACCGCCCACGGCGTGGCGGTGGACCCCCGCACGGGCAGCTTCTTCTTCGTGGACAACAACGGCCGCGTGAGCCTGGTGGAGCTGGACGGCGCAAGCCTGGCCGGCCAATACCCCACCCCGCTGGGCGTGCCCGTGAGCCACGTAAACACCCCCGAACCCAACCGGCGAACCCTTGCCCTGGACGAGGCGGGCAACGCCCTGGCCTACCATCAAGGAATGTTTTTGTACTTCGACCGCGCCAATGTCCAGTGGTCGGCCTTTGCCGGTCAGGGCTGGGATGGCATTCAGCCCGTGGCGGTTTTCTTCAACCCCCAGGACGGAGACTTTCATCTGCTGGGGCGCTTCGAGGGGCGTTTGGCGAGGTTTCGCTTCGTGCGGGGCAGTGCACCGGTGCTCGAAACCACCTTCCCTTCCACGGAAATGCCGGTGGCCGGGGTGCAGGTGGCTCATCGCCGGGCGCTCATCGGCAACAAGTACTACCCGGAAATCCGCTTCGAGTGGGGCATTTTCGTCGGCAACAAGGGCGAAGACCTGCCTCCGCCCGACACTTTCCAGGCCATCGGCCGCACCATGAACCGCCTCAGCGGGCTGGGCAACAAGCTGGACGACTACTTCCAGCGCCCCACCCAACTGGTGCCCGATTTCGAGAAGGGCAGCGTGTACATTCCGTCCGAGGCGGTGCAGCAGCTCATTCAGCGCGTGCGCACCGACGAAGATTTCTATCGCTTCCTCCTTCGGGTGGACCCCCCCTTCAAGGACGTCCTCGAAGCCTGGCGCGACCCCGACGGCGCCCTCGTTCAGCAGCGCTTCCAGGAACTGGTAGACTACGCCGAAGACGTGCGCGATGCCCTGACCAATCGCGACGGCATCTACTCTTTCCTGTACCATTACTGGATGGGGGGCATCCTGATGAAGCGCTGGTCGCTCTGGATGTCGGCTTTGATGGCTGACGGCCGGCTGAATGAGAGCCAGAAAAGCCTGCTGGTGCAGTACGTCGGCATGTTTGCCCGCATTTTCTGGGACGACGACTTCACGCCGTTCTTCGAGGAGCACGGCCTGAACCTGGGCAATCCCGGCATGGTGGAGCAATACATCAACTACCGCTGGTTCTTCGCCCTCCTGCTGGCGGAGGACCCCGAATTTCAGGCGCGTGCCGCCGAAATCCCCTCCGTTGTGGAGAGCATCATCGAAGCGCGCATCAACGAAGCGGGGGCGCCCCTGGCTTCCCCCCACTACCTGCAACCCCCGAACGAAAACCTGGCCTTCACCCTGCTGCAAATGAAGAATGCCGGCATAGCGGACTTTTTCGCCCAAAACGACCGGGTGCGAAACCTGGCTGACTTCGTGCTCCACCTGCTCACCCCCGAATCCGTGCGCTTTGCCAACAACCGAAAGCTCATCTGCTTCGGCGACGGCTCGGAAGAAACCACCGCCCTGTTCGGATTGCTGGGCACCGGCTATGCCGACGTGGACCCCGAGCTCAGCAAGCACCTGCTGTATGCCTACCGGAACGGGCCCGCCCGCAGCAGCGACTTCGGCATCGTCACCCTGGCCGTCAACCACGACCTGCCCGACGCCCCGCCCCCCACCCTCGACGACGGCCATTTTCCCGGCTACCTCTCCACCCTGCGCAACGCCTGGGAACGACCCGAGGAATCCGCTCTCTGGTTCATCAACGGGGATTTTTATTTCGACCACCGAAAAGACGACCGCGGCTCGGTGGCCGCCTACGCGCTCGGGGTGCCCCTCACCCTCAATTTCGGAAGCCTGTACGCCCCCCTGGCGCGCGGCGGTCAGATGAACAACATCGTGGTGCCCATCGAAAATTTTCCCACCTGGAACCAGGCGCAGCAGTCCATCGACGTGGTGTTCGGCGAAAGCTGGGACGCCTCCCAACATCTGAGCTACGTGTCCCTCCCCCATGCCGGCCACTCCCGCGCCCGCTATACCCGCTCGGGAAGCTCCTGGGAGCGCCGCGTCCATTTGTTTACGCCCCGCCGAGACTTGCCCGTCTTCTGGTATGTGGACTCCCTTTCAGGTGGTGGAGAATTTGTCTGGAGTATGAATTTCATGTCGGACGCCCCGGTGAACACACCCGGCGGTGTGGTGGATCCCCCCGAACGGAAATACGACTGGAAAAACGGCCCCTACGAATTTCCCGCCGCCAGCCCGGAAATGCCCCTTGCCCCCGGCGTGCAGCGCTTCGATTTCGAGGGGACCTTTTGGTCGAGCCACCCCAGCGGCGGACTGGACTGGGAGCTCTATCTGTACCCTGAAGAAACCCAGAGCTTCACCCTGTCCGAATGGGCGCACATTTTCTCGCCCACTGTGGAAACCGACGATTATTACGCCACCTTCGGGGAGGAGTTCGAGGAGCGCCAGCAATTGCTGCGCATCAAGGGTCAGAAAGGGTTCCGGGCCCTCGTGGTGCCCTACTGGAAGGGGCAACGCCCTCCGGGTTTGACGGTGGAGCCGTTGGGGCAAGGGTGGCGCCTGCAAGGGGTGGATTGGACCTTCGAGTTCGACGAAACCGCCTATCGCTATCGGGGGCCGGAGCAAACCCTGCTCGGCACTTTCACCCCCGCCCGGCAGGCCTTTGAAGACATGGTCATCGAAGGAGGGGCCGCCGAGGTGGCGGTGCACGGCGACAGCGTGGTCGTGAGTGTGCACGGGCCGTCCGGTCTGCGTCAGGTGGAACTGCCCCCCGGAGAATGGCAGTTGCTCAACCCCGACGACCGCATCGTTTACGACTCGCTCACCCGCCAGGTCCAAATCGACTACCTTCAGACGGACAGCGTGCACAATTCCTTCCGGGGGTGGGGCGCCACGTATTACTTTGCACAGAACATCGCCGTATCCACCCAAGAGCCCATCGCCGGGCGGGGGCAATTGCATCCCCGCCTCGTCCCCCTCTCCCACCCCGTCCTCTGGTTTCGCCTTCCGGAAGGGAAGCCGGTCACGCTTCGGCTTTACGACGCCACGGGCCGGCACCTCGGGCGCCTTTTTCAGGGAAGGGCCGCCCAGGAAACGATACAGCGGCTGGAATTGCCCGCCGGGCTTGCCCAGGGCGTTTATTTCATCTCCATCCAAACGCCTGAGGGGGTGCGAACGGAAAAAATTGCCGTAATTTCGGGCTGAATCTGCCTTCCTGTAGCTTAGCGTGGCTCCTGCCTGGTAAGAAACTTGCCTCTGATTTTCGGGGGAGCCCTTCTTCCTGCCCTGCCCAATGCCCAAACCCCTGTTTGCCCCGAAGGCCGACCTTTTTAACTTTGCTGTCCTTTCCCTAAATCACTTTTGGGGGGGAACGCAGGGGTTTCCCTCTGAAGGTGCCAAAATTTTGGTGGTATGTCCTTGAAAAAAGCTTGGTTGTTCCTGTTGGTGGGGTTGGTTTGGGCTGGTTGCGAACAGGTCAACCCCAACTGGAAAGAGGAAGCTTCCAATCCGGAGTTCCTCCATCGGTCGATGAAAACCCTCACCGATGTCATCGTGCACGACATTTTTTCCCCGCCGGTAGCCAGCCGCATTTACGTCTATCCTTCCATTGCCGCCTACGAGATTTTGCAGAACGATTACCCGGAGTACGCCAGCCTGGAAGGGCAGCTCAACGATTTCAAGGAGGTGCCCAAACCGCAGGAAGGCCAAGCGTATTGCTATCCGCTGGCAGCGGTGCATGCCTTCCTGACCGTCGGCAAGGCTTTGATCTTCTCCGAAGACCAGATCGAGGCCTTCGAGCAGCAAATCTATCAGGAGTTCAAGGACCTGCAGATGCCCAAAGCCGTCTATGAGCGCAGCATGGCTTTCGGCAAACAAATGGCCGACCACATCCTCGCCTGGGCCGACAAGGACATGTACAAAGAGACCCGCACCTTTCCCAAGTACACCATCACGGACGACCCCGCTCGATGGAAACCCACCCCCCCGGACTACATGGACGGCATCGAACCCCACTGGAACAAAATCCGCACCATGGTCATCAAGGGGCCCGACCAGTTCGCCCCGCCCCCGCCTACGCCCTTCAGCACCGACCCCAACAGCCAGTTTTACAAGGAAGTCATGGAGGTGTACACCGCCCTGCAAGTGGAGGATGAGAACGAACGCAAGGAACGTCAGGCCATCGCCGAGTTCTGGGACTGCAACCCCTACGTTTCCCACCACAAGGGCCATGTGATGTTCGCCACCAAGAAAATCACCCCCGGCGGGCACTGGATGGGCATCACCACCATCGCCTGCCGCACCGCCAACGCCGACATCATGAAGTCCGCCGAGGCCTATGCCTGGACCAGCATCGCCCTCTTCGATGCCTTCATCTCCTGCTGGGATGAAAAATACCGCAGCAACCTGGTGCGCCCCGAAACCGTCATCAACACCTACATCGACGAAGATTGGACGCCCCACCTGCAAACCCCGCCCTTCCCCGAATACACCAGCGGGCACAGCGTCATCTCCCGGGCAGCCGCGGTGGCCCTGACGCACGTCTTCGGGGATAACTTCAAATTCAAAGACACCGTGGAGGAAGAGTTCGGCCTGCCGGCCCGGAGTTTCAATTCCTTCCTGGAAGCTTCCAGCGAAGCCGCCATCAGCCGCCTCTACGGAGGCATCCACTACGCCCCGGCCTGTTTCATCGGCGTTCAGCAAGGCGAGCAGGTGGGCAAGTACATCACGCAGCACCTCAAAACCCGCGAAGGCAAGCTGGGAATGAAGTAAACCCCGCCCCCCTCCAACAAGTATGGGGGATTCCGCCGACGGGCGGAATCCCCCATTTTCTTTTCAGGGGCAAGCAGCCCGCCCCTCAATCGACGACAACTTTTCGGAAGGCACGCTCCGTGCCGTTGTCCAGGCTGAGGAAATACAGGCCGGCGGGAAGGTCATCCACGGGAAGAAGGCTCTCCCACCGAGTGCCCTCGAAGTCGAGCTGACGGAGCACCTGCCCGCGGGCGTCCAGCAGGCGGACGACCCAGTGCCCGCCCTTCAAACCGCCCACCCGCAGGTGGAGGGTTTCGTCGGCGGGGTTGGGGTAGAGCTGGAGAACCCCGTGCAGGGGATTTTCAAAGACGGAGGATGCGAAGCCGGTGGTGAAGGCAAAGATGGGGGAAGTCGAATCCCCGCAATCGTTCAGGGTGACCACCCGCCAGTAGTAGGTCTGGTTTTCTTCCAACTGGATGGGCAGCTCGAGCAAAGTCACCTGCAGAGTTTGACTGAAGACGATGCTCTGCTCGAAAGCATCGGGGTCGGTGGCGATATCGAGGCGGTAGGCATTTACGTTTTGAGCCAGCTCCCAGTCGAAGGTGGGGCTGAGGGCCTGGTCGGTGGCGCCGTCGGGTGGCGTTTCGAGCAGCGCGGCGCCGGGAAGCGGGCGGATGGTCAGCTCGAAGGAAGTCTGGGTTTGATTGGTTCCGTCATCGGCGGCGATGGTGAAAAGCAGGTTTTCGAATGCCAGGGTGCCGAAAATGCTGAGCTGGACGGTTTGCCCGGGCTGCACGGGGTTGGCGCTCACCTCGAATTGCAGGGCGGTGGGCGCATCGGGAAAGCTCAGCGTGACGCCCCCGGAACTGAAATCCTGCCCCACCGTGATGTTCAGGACGGCCGTGTCCCCATAGCACATATCGACCACCTGTTGCGAGAGGGATACGGAATAGTCGGGGGGAACTTCCACTACATCGAAATAGAAAAAGCCGTAGTTCATGTCCGAAATGAGGGAGCGGCCCGAAGGGAAGACATACACGCCCCAGGCCCCCTGGAAGAAGTCGTCGTCGGGGCCGGGGTAGGTATCGTAGTAGGCGATGCGCCGGGGCGCCAGCGGGTCGGACACGTCGAAGACCTGGAGTCCGTCGTAGTAGTAGGAGGCGAAAAGCAGGTCCCCCCAGAGCATGACGTTGTGGGGGATCTGGGTGGGGGCGGATTCGGCGTTCATGGTGGCCACGACCTTCATGTCGGAGAAGTCGCGCACATCCACGACCTTGATGTCCATGCCGTGGGTTTCGTCGCAGAGGAAGTAGTAATTGCCGTCGTCGGAGAGCCAGCCGGAATGGTTGTAGCCCGCCTGGGGGTAGTTGGTCATGGTGCCGAGGAGGACGGCGTTGGCCGGGTCGCTGAAGTCCACCACCCAGAAGCCGCTGTTGCCGGCGTTGAGGTAGCCGATGTGGTCGCGCACGTAGAGGTCGTGCACGTAGGGGATGTTTAGCTGGGCGTTGGGATAGCTGGCCAGCAGGGTGGGGTTTTCGGGGTCGGCCAGGGAAAGTATCAAAACATTGAAGCCATTCCCGCCGCAGGCATAGAGCCGCGCGTTCGCCTCGTCGATGAAGATGTTGTGCGCCTGCACGATGAACTCATTGGAGTCGTACACCTTCTCCACCGAAGCGGGCAGCCCGCTCATGTCGATGATTTGCAGGGTGCTGGGGCCTTCGTCGGCCACCGTGTAGAGGTAGTGCTGGTAGGATTTGAAATCGCGGTGGACGAGGTTGGCACCCGTGGCCGCCCCCTGCACGAAGGCCACCTCGGTGGGGGTTTCCGGGTTGCTCAGGTCGATGAAATGCACCCCTTCCGTAGAGCCGATGATGCCGAACTCCTGATCGTTGACGACGGTGCCCCAGATGTCGTTGTAGCGGCTGTCGAGCCAGGAGGTGGGCGTGATGCTGTCGTCCGACCAGTGCCCCAACAGGGTGGCCTCCTGGGGTTGGGCCGAGCCCAGCATGGGCAGGCAGAAAAGCAACAGGAACAGCGTATGGGTTTTCATAAGCGGAAGTTTGATGGAAAGCCAGGGCACGAAGTTGGCAAAAAAATGCAGGGAGAGCCCCCGAAATCCGCCCTCATGTCGGCGGGAATGGTCGGGGAACCATCAAAGGGACATTTTTTGCCTTCGCGGGGGTGCCTCGGCAAGACCTGACCCCTCCAAACGGGCAGTTGGATTTCGGGCAGTCAGGCAGCCGAATACCACCATTCCAGAATGGCTTTGACGGGCTGGGCGGAAGTGATGTATATGTCATGGGTCTCGCCCTTTTCAAGGGAAAGCAGGTCGCCGGGGCCCAGTTTCACGATGCGGCTGCTTCCGTTTTCGTCGCGGATGCGACAGGCACAGGTTCCTTCCAGGATGAGGAAGCTTTCGAGCAGATCGTGGTGGACTTCCTCCGGAATGGGGGCTCGGGCCCAGACGACGAACAAATCCCGTCGGGGGGTCCGCTCCAGCGGGTGGAGGTGCACGTCGTAATCTTCGGGCGGTTGCAGGGATGCGGTGAGTTCGAACCAGTCGAAATAATTGGGATGCTCCGTCAGCCGGGGAAGGCTTTCGAGGGCGAGTTGCCGGCGCTGCCCGAGCTGGGACTTGAGTGATCGAATCTTGTTCAAAATGGATTCTTTCAATTTCGGGGGCGGAGGCACGGCATGCGCCCGCGCAAAGTGGATGAGCGCTTCTTCGAAGCCTTCCAAGTGCTCCGCCGGAGGTTCTTGCCCTCCATCCCGGAGCCACTTTCGAATGTTGTCTGGCGAGAAATCAGCAGGTCGATCGGGCATTTGCGAGTTGGGATTAGAGGTTGAAAATAGTGCGCAGGGCTTTGAGCGCTGCTCTCGTTCGCGTTTTCACCGTACCCAGCGGGATGCCGAAGGTGTCGGCAATCTCGGACTGAGACATGCCATCGAAGTACATCCATTCAATGACTTCCCGGCAGGCCGGGGGTAATTTTTCCAGCAATTGCCGCAGGCCGATGGTCTCTTCATTCAAGGATCGGGTGACGAGCCGGCTTTCCCCACTTACGAGGGGATCTTCCCAATGGATTTTCCGGCGCAGGGAAAAATAACCAGACCGCATGAAGTCAATGGCGCAGTTGCGGGCTATGTTGATCATCCAGGTGGCCAGCCAGCCCTTCTGCGGATCGAATTGCGCGATGTTCATCCAGATCTTCACGAAACAATCCTGCAAGAGGTTTTCGGCATCCGCCTGGTTGTCGACGATGCGTAGAATGATTCCGAAAAGCATGGGCGCGTAGTCGTTGTACAACTGTTCAAAGGCCTGCTCTTCCCGGTCTTTGAGCTGCTCGATCCATTTTTCCTCCTTTCTCATGGAAATGGGTTTGGTCCGGAGGCGTCGCTGGGTAATTGCAGCCGACCATATTAGGTTCAAAGCTATTCATTTTGCGGAAAGCCTGCTTGCCCTGCCTGCAAAAAGGGGGCTCTTCCAATTTTTTATTCAGCTCCAAATCCGAAATCCGGTCTGACTCGTAATTGAGGCGAAAAGAGGACTTCCCGCGGAGTTTCCTCCCCTTCGTTTCCCCGTACCGGCTTCCAAGTCGGGTTTTTTAGACTCCCAGCAAAATGCAAGACGTCAGAACTCAAACCTCCTCGGCAACCCGGCCCGCCCTCCTTTTCATCCCCGACATCAGCGGCTTCACCGATTTTGTCAGCAAGACGGAGGTGCAACACAGCCAGCACATCATCGAAGAGTTGCTGGAAATCCTGCTCGATGCCAATGAGATCGCTTTACAGGTCAGCGAAATCGAGGGCGACGCCATCCTCTTCTACCGCTTCGGCCAGGCGCCCACCGCGGCAGAGCTGCTGGCCCAGGTGCAGAAAATGTTCATCCGCTTTCATGCCCACCTGAAAAAATACGAGACCCATCGCATCTGCAATTGCGGGGCCTGCCGGACCGCCAACAACCTCACTTTGAAGTTCGTGGCTCACTACGGCGACATCGCACTGAACACCATCAAGAAGCACCAAAAGCTGTTCGGCAAAGAGGTCATCGTGGCTCACCGGCTTTTGAAAAACGACCTCGAACACCGCGAATACGCCTTGCTGACCCAAAACCTCGTGCAGGCATGCCCCCAGTGGGTTGAGGTGGAAACTCTGGCCTGGTCCCCGCTTCAACACGACACCCAGGAATACGACAGCGGAACTGTCAGCTTTTGCCACCTGTCTCTGGCCCCCCTTCTGGAACTGGTGCCCGAACCCGCCATCGAAGATTTCAGCATTCCCGGGGTGAAAACGAGAGTCCTCGGTGGAGTGGCCACCGTCGATGCCCCCCTCGAGCTGGTCTTCAGCGTGCTGGCCGACCTGCCCTGGCGCCATGCCTGGGTTGCTGAAACCGAACCCGCCACCGACCTGAACCACAAAATCATGCAGCAGGGCTCCACCCACCGCTGCCTGGCCAAACAACCCGTGCAAGTGAGCCACGACTTCGAGGTTTCAGCCGAGCGGGTCACCTTCACCGAAACCCACGAAACAAGGAAATTTTGTTCGGTCTACTTGCTCGAAAAACTGGACGCCAGTCGAACCCGGGTCCATGTCAGCTTCTTCATCAAAAAAAATTTCTTCATAGAGCTGATGTTCAAGCTCTTCCTGAAGAAGAAGTACCAACGACTCGTCGATGACACCTTTGCCAACCTGAAAAACTACTGCGAAGGATTGGTGGCCAAAGGGGAAGATCATCCCTACGGCATCGTTCTGGAAGCCCCGCCGCTCAGCAATTAAAGCGGCCTGAAGCCCCACGTTTTCCGAATGCCTCCGACCATGAAAAATCTCTTTTTCCTTTTCGCGCTTCTGCTGCCTTGCAGTGCCGGTTGGTCACAAAGCACGGGGCAGCAACAAAATCTGTCCGCCATGAAAAAGCGGCATCCCATCCATTTCGTCTTTGTTCCCGGCTCTTTTCACGCAGCCTGGTGCTGGTACAAAATGCAGCCGCTGTTGAGCAAGGACGGCAACACCTGTGAAGCCATCGACCTGCCGGGCCACGGCCGGGACCGCACCCCGCCCGCCGAGGTGACTCTCGACAGCTACGTGGATGCGGTGTGCGAAGTCCTGGAAAAATACACCGAGCCGGTGGTGCTCATCGGCCACAGCCGGGCCGGCATCGTCATCTCGCAGACGGCCGAACGCATGCCCGAAAAAGTAAGCCACCTGGTGTACCTGTGTGCCTTCCTCATCCCCAACGGCGAACCCATGGTCGCCACGGCACTGACGGACAGCACCTCGGCCCTGGTTGCCAACCTCATCTTCAATGAGGCCGAAGCCTGGCATTTTCCAAAGGAAAGCATAATCAAAGAGGCTTTCTACAACGACTGCACGGAGGAAGACTTAGCCCTCTGCTCATCCTTGCTGACACACGAACCCAATGCTCCCGTGGGCACCCCCCTTCAGCTTTCCGACGACAAGTATGGCAGCGTCGAAAAGACCTACATCTTCACCACCCTCGACCGCGCCATCTCCCCCGCCCTGCAACGGCAAATGGTGGAACGACTGCCGGTGGACCAGACCTTCACCCTCCAAGCGGGGCATTCTCCATTCCTCTCCAGACCACAGGAGCTGGCAGAAATTTTATTGCAGATAGGGCGTGGAAACTGAAGGCCCTGCCGTTTGCTTCCCTTTTGCAGCCTGACAAAAACTCACAAATGGCCAAATATCACTTTACCACCCACTGGCGCTTCGATGCTCCCCTCGAACGGGTCTGGCAGGAAATCAAAACCATGAGCCGCTGGCCCGAATGGTGGCCCTTTGTCGAAAACGTGGAACTGCTCCAACCCGGGGATGCCAACGACATCGGCTCCGTGCGACGCATCACCTGGAAAACGGCCCTGCCCTACAAACTGACCTTCGACTCGAAATTGATTGCCGAAGAAAAGTACCGGCGCATGGAGGGTCGCGCCTCCGGCGAACTGGAAGGCACCGGCATCTGGACCTTCAGCACTGAAAACGGCAGCACGCTCGTGCGCTACGACTGGATGGTGAAAACCACCAAACCCTGGATGAACCTGCTCGCACCCATCGCCCGACCCCTATTCGCCTGGAACCACGACCGGGTGATGAAGGCCGGCTACGTGGGATTGACGAAAAGACTGATCAGGCAAGGGCAGGCCGGACAAACACCGGCTTCGAACAAAAATTTTTAAAAATGGAAGAAGTAACCAAAATCTCCCCCCTGGCCGTCGTCCAGCAATGTTATGCCGACTTCGGCGAAGGCAACATCCCTGGGATCCTCGATGCACTGAGCAACAAAGTCCAGTGGACGGACCCTGGTCATGTAGGCGACCTGTACACCGGACTCAGAAACGGCAAAGCGGCCGTTGCTGATTTTTTCACCAAACTCAATCAGTACCTCGAATTCAGCGAGTTCGAGCCAAGAGAGTTCATTGCCAAAGGCAAAAAAGTAGTCGTCAACGGCTACTGCGCAGGCACGGCCCGAAAGACGGGCAAGCCCTTTTCCACCGACTGGTCCATGACCTGGCGGGTGGGGAAAAAAGGCAAAATCACCCACCACCACCTCTACCTGGATACGCTCAACGTAGCCCGGGCAATGGACTTGTAAACAAAAGATTCTTTTCACTTCTCAATCATGCGTAATGAAAAAGCTGTCTTTCTTTCTTTCTCTTGCAACGGCCATGCTCTTTTCCGCTTGCACCAACCCGCCGGCAGAAAATGCCGGCACCACCGACGACGGCTCAGCGGCCACCACTGCGGCATTCAATGCTTTTTTCAACGACGTCGTCAATGGGCATAATACCGCCCGGCTCGACGAAATCCTGCATCCTGAATTTCACAGCCACCATTACCCGATGCCTCCGGGTTCTGACAAAGCCGGATTCACACAGGGCATGGTCGCCTTGCTGAATGCCTTTCCCGACATCCGCAGCACCGTAAACGTGAAACTTGTGCAGGGGGATAAAGTATTTAGCTACTTCACCTGGACCGGCACCCACCAGGCAACTTTCAGGGGCATTCCGCCTACCGGAAAACGAGTGACCGTGGAGGGTATGGACATCTGGCGGGTTCAGGACGGCAAGTTGGCCGAAAACTGGGTCATCATGGATGCCATGGGGCTCATGGTGCAACTGGGAGTGGTGCCGCCGCCAGGCAGCGGCCCGGCCGCAAGCAATCAGTGATTCATTCTGCAAGCTAAGAATCTTTGAATCGAAAAGGCGTGGCACAGCGTGCCTGGCAAAGCTGTGCCGCCTTTTTTGCCATAACTCTCTGTGCAATAAACGTAAACCGTTTTGAAATGAACTACACACCCATCGTTCGACAGATTTACGCCGCCTTCGGACAGGGCGACATCCCCGCTATCATCAACCATCTTGACGACAACGTCCAGTGGGAAAGCTGGGCCGACAACACCGCCCAGAAAGCGGGCGTGCCCTGGCTCAAAGCCCAAAAGGGAAAAGAAGGAGTCATGGCTTTCTTCCAGTGCGTTGGCAGCATGCTGCAGATAAAAGACTTTCAGATTCTGAACATCATGGAGGGCGGCAACCAGGTCGCCGCAGAAGTGCGCATCGAAGCGGAGGTGCCCTCCACAGGGGAACATCTCCGGGATGAGGAATTGCACCTGTGGACCTTCAACGAAGCGGGCAAAGTGACCCGAATGCGGCATTATGCGGATACGGCGAAGCACATGAAGGCGGCGGGGGTGAGATGAAAACACGGCAGGCTTTAATAGCCATGCCCTTGAGGATTGGAATGGCAAGCTGCTCATCACCGGACGCGCCGATAGCGCCCCCGAAACCACCAGCGGGGCATGCGTGTGGGATCGTCGCCTTCGTAGTAGCTCCAACCGAGAATGCTGTACCAATCCCCCTGGACGGTTTCCCGAAAGCGCTCCACTTTCAGGGGGTGCTCTTCCGCCCTGCTCCAGACGATCGTGTTTGCGTCCATCAACATTCCCTGGTGCACGACGGTTTCGTCGGGCTTCTGCACCACGCACCACAGCTTCCCTTCCTGCACCTTGTTCACCCCCCGACTGCGGACGGTACGCCCCTTCGAGGGGTAGTGGTCTTCGATTTCCACCCGCTGGAAGAAGGGGCTTTCGGAATGATAGCGCTGACGCACCCAGAGGCTGTCCACGCGCTCCAGCGGCAGGCTGATGAACAGGCTGTCGGAAAGCCCCTGAAGCACAGGCTCGGAGCGCGCCGGCGGGTCCGCCCAATGAAAGATTTCGAAGGAGCCCTCCCAATTTCCGTTAAGAGCATGAAAGACCCCCCGGAAGGGTTCGTCGGCCGGGGTGGGGAGGGGCGAGGTTCGTATGTCTTCGATCGGAGGCTGAGCCTGGGAACAGGCCCTCAGAGGGAGGAGGACCACCAGATAGCAAAGGAGGCGCATAGGGTAGGAGGTTTGGGGGGCAGGTGGGAAGATAGGGAATCAGGCTAATTCGGTCCCCAGCGTGTCCAGCGGACTTCGCGGCCTCTTTCTTGCCGCGTCGCTCAGGTGGATGTAGATTTCCGTGGTTTTCAGGGATTGGTGCCCCAGCAGCTCTTGCACGTAGCGGAGGTCCGTCCCGCTTGCCACCAGATGGGCGGCGAAGCTGTTGCGCAGCATGTGGGGCGTGACCCGCCGCTCGATGCCGGCCCTTTCGGCGGCGGCTTTTACGAGGTTCTGAACGCTCCTGGAGGTATACCTGGAAGCGTTTTGTCCTTCGAACAGATATTCCCGGGGACGGAGCATTTTGGAGTATTCCCGCAAATCGTGGAGCAGTATTTCCGACAGCACCACAGTTCGGTCTTTATGCCCCGGCGAATTTCGAACGTGGATCAACATGGATCCCGAATCGATATCCGTCACTTTCAGGGCCAATACTTCCGAAACCCGCAGCCCTGCCCCATAGAGGAGCTGGAGGATGCAACGGTGCTTCAAATTGTCCACACCTGCGAGCAGGCGCCTGACTTCATCCCGGGTAAGGTAATTGGGCAGTTGTCGTTTTCGGCGCTTCGGATAGAGATGGGAAAGATTCAATTTTTTCCCATAGGTCAAATCGTAGAACTTGCTGATGGTGGCCAACAACTGCCGCTGGTAGGAAGGGCTGATTTCCTCTGTCTTGATCAAGTGAATCAAGTAGTTTTCGATGTTCTTCTCCGTGACCCGGGCCAAATCATACCGCTCGAAAGCCCGGAGAAACTTCGCCAGGCAATTGCCATAGCATTTGATGGTGCGGTAGGCGTACCGTTGCAATTCGAGTTGCGCTTTGAAATGAGCTACTTTTTGGGGGATATTCTGACCAGACATTCGCAATTACGATTTTTGGTGCAATAGCAAATATAAGCATAATCCCTTAAACACCAAATACTTATACGGGCGTTCGGGCAATGGGCGAGAAATTGGATATACGAATGTTCTAATGGTGAAATAAACGACATTTCGTATATTAGGGCGTTGTGCGTAATGAAAAAAACAAAAAATGAAACCTGAATTTGAAGAGAAGA